>DXIH01000106.1 GCA_019112965.1 Candidatus Sphingomonas excrementigallinarum
GACCCCGCTGCTGATCGCGCCGAACCCGGCCAATGCCTGTCGACGGCTGATCCCGCCCCCGTCCTTGCTCATCCATCCGCTCCCGTAGCTTTAGTCGAACAAGACTATGGTTTGTCAGGCGGATAGCAAGGCGGGGGGGTGATTATCATGTCGGACATTCGATTGTGGATCAGAAACGTCCCTCGAAGCTCAGCCCCAGGATGCGGGGATTGGACAGGGTGCCGCGCACCCGGCCGTCGAAATCGGTGAAGAAAGAGGTCGGCTGCTGCCGGTCGAAGATGTTGCTGGCGAGCAGATAGGCCCCGAAATGCCGCCCTTGCCAACCCAGCTTGGCGTTGACCAGCGTGATCGGGCGGATGTCGCGCACCGTCTGGTCGATCGTGCTCTGGAAAATGGCGTCGCGGTAGGTCGCGTTGATATTGGCGAACAGCCCGCCCGCGCTGTGCCAGGTGCCGCCCCAGGAGGCGGTCCAGCGCGGTGCGTTGGCGAACTCGTTGCCCGTCGCCGACCATTTCGCGATGCCGATCGGTACGGTGAAGTCGAGGAACTCGGTTCGGCTGTGCCCGACGCCCGCATACAGCTCCAGATTACGGGCCGGTCGCCCCCGCAACTCCGCCTCGAAACCGTAAAGGTGCGACTTGCCCGCGTTGACGACCTGGCTGTCGAACACCGCGCCGGGGGTCAGCTGTACCGAGACCTGCTGGTCGCGCCAGTCGATATAATAGGCGTTGGCATTGAAGCTCAGGCGGCGGTCGAACCAGTCGGTGCGCAGCGCGACTTCGTAATTCCAGGTATATTCCGGCGCATAGGTGAAGTTCTGCCCGCGCTGCTGGTTGATCCCGGCACCGCCCGTGCGATAGCCGCGCTGCGCCGTCGCACTGAGCGAGGCCTGGGCCGTCACGTCCCAGGTCAGGCCCAGCTTGGGTAGCCAGGCGTCATAGGTGATGGTGCGCGTCGGATCGACACTGGTCGCCCCCGCCGCCGTCGCCAGCAGCAGCGCGTTCAGCCGGGTGACGACGGGCGCCAGCGCGGGCACCGGCAGACGCGCCGGATCGGGCAGCGTACCGTTCAGCACGACCGACTGGGTCGCGCCGCGCAACTGACGCTCATTGTCGTAACGAAGCCCGGCACGAAGCTTCAGGCGCGTGGTCAGCGGGAAGGTCAGGTCGGTGAAGCCCGCCAGATTGCGGGTGAGGCGCGGCTGGGTCAGGACATTCGCGATCGGAACCACGCCGCCGTAAAAGCCCAGTACCGTATCCACCAGCGGTCGCGACAGGCCCAGCGCCAGCAACTGGCGGTCGACGCCCAGCCGCGTGAGGTTCATGTTCTGTGTCGCCTCGAACCGATAATCGCGATTGTCCTCGCGCAGATAATAGGCCCCGATCAGGCCCTGTACCCAGGGCAGGTCGATGCCCAGGCGCAGTTCCTGCTGTATCGTCTTGGCAGGATCGCTGGTCCGGCTCAGCTGACCCGGCGTGGGGTTGCGGTCGGGATCGGCGATATAGAGCGCGCGGACATTGGAATAGTTGGTGATCGAACTCAGGTCGAAGCCACCGCCCAGCGTATAATGCGCCTCCAGCGTCGCGATGTCGCTCAACGTCCGGGTGACGGTCGCCACGTCGTCGGTGACGATGCGGTCGCGCCGGTCATAGGGCGGGTCGAATTCGAACGAATAGGCACCACGCACATGGCGGTCGTGCATATAGGTCGCGATGATCCGCAGCCCGGGCACGGCGTCGGGCGTGAACAGCAGCTTGCCGCGCAGCGTCTCCGACTGGCGCGGATCGGCGTCGCGGTGGAGCGTGGCGTTGTAGAGCAGACCATCGGAACGCGCGATCTCGCCGGCCACGCGGAACGCGATCTGATCGCCCAGGATCGGGCCGCCCAGCGCGGCGGCGGCGCGGCGCTGTCCATCGGGGCCGGTCAGCATCACCCTGGCCTTGCCGTTCCACGCATAGCTCGGGTCGGTCGTGCGAAGGACCACCGCCCCGGCAAGCGCATTGCGCCCCTGCACCGTCGATTGTGGCCCGCGAAACACCTCGACCTGGGCGATGTCGTACAAATCCAGTGGCCCGGTGTTCAGCGCCGCGCGCGGCAGGACCGCGCCGTCGAGATAGACGCTGGCCAGCGCCCCATCGCCCGCACCCGAGACGTTCAAGGCATCGATGCCGCGAATGGTGAAGCTCGTCCGGTCGGCCCCGATCGAGATATTGGGCGTGCGTTGCAGCACGTCGTACATGTCGATCAGATTCTGGTCGGCGATGGTTTGCGCAGTCGTCACCGCGACACTGGCGGGCGTATCACGCAGCGTCCGGTCGGCCTTTTCGCCCATGACGACGATGTCGTTGCCCGCCTCCGTCGACGCGGTGTCCGGCCCCGGCGACGCCGTGCTTTGCGCCAGACAGGGCGCCGCCACCGAAGACAGCATCATGACCAGTGTCGCGCGAACCCACATTCCAAAACCCCCAATTTCGTTGCGATAGCGAATTAATAGCGATGAATATGCGAGTCAATCGCAACAAAGGTGAGAGTATCAGGGGCTTGTCGGATCGGGGCTGTGGATGGGAACCATTGGACATCGCCCATCGGGGCATCATCCTCGCATTACCTGGGACGACGATCATGCTATGAGGCGGCCCGTCCCGAAGCCCGGCGGCAGACGGGCTGCCATCCTGGACAGGGAAGAACGAGCAAGCGATGCACGGATCACAGTTCGAGTTCCAGGCCAGCCACGAACTGCTTCAGGCGACGATGGATACGTCGACTGACATGATTCAGGTGTTCGAGGCGATCCGCGATGACGCGGGCACGATCGTCGACTTCCGCTGGGTCCTGAACAATCACACCTCGGCGCGCAAATATGGCGAGGTGCGCGGCGAAAGCCTGTTGCAGCGCAATCCGGGTGTTATTGAAGAGGGCATTTTCGATGCCTTTTGTCGCGTCACCGAGACCGGCCTGCCCGAACAGGCCGAGCATCATTATGTGCACGAGCAGTTCGACGGGTGGTTTTTCCAGACGGTCGTGAAGCTGGGCGACGGCGTGGCCACCACGACGCGCGACATCACCGAATGGAAAGAGTCGCAGGCCGAGGTGGTACGGCTGCGCGAGGAGGTGGTGAAGGCCAAGCTGGCCGATACCGAAGGGCAGTTGGCGGCGATCTTCGCCACTGCGCCGGTCGGACTGTCGGTATTGTCGCTGGATGGCCGCTTTCTGCGCGTCAATGACGAACTCTGCCGCATATTGGGCCGTTCGCGGGAGGCGATGCTGGAGTTGCGCGTACCCGACGTGACCCATCCCGACGACGTGCCGCCCAGCCTGGTCGCGATCGGCGAGGCGCTTTCCACCGGGCGTCCCGCGACCCTCGACAAGCGCTATACCCGGCCCGACGGCTCGCTGGCCTGGGCCAGCAGCACGCTGTCGGTCCTGCCCAAGAGCGACGGCCAGTCCGATCGGCTGCTGGTGGTGACCGCCGACCTCTCCGAACGGCGCAAATCCGACGAGGCGTTGCGCCGGAGCGGGGCGTTGCAGCGCGTGCTGATCGCCGAACTGCAACACCGCACCAGCAACCTGCTGGGCGTGGTGCGCTCGATCGTCGAGAATACCGCGCGCGTGGCGACAGGGCTCGACGATTTCCGCAGGCATTTCGACGACCGGCTCGACGCGCTGTCGCGCGTGCAGGCGCTGTTGTCGCGGCTGAACGAGCATGACCGGGTGACGTTCGACGAGCTGCTTCATGCCGAATTGGTGGCGATGGACGGCTGCACCGATGCGGTGACGCTGGAAGGTCCATCGGGCGTAAGGCTGCGTTCCTCGACCGTCCACACGCTGGCCATGGCGATCCATGAGCTGGCGACCAATGCGATGAAATATGGCGCGCTGGGTCAGGACGGGGGGCGGCTGGCGATCCGCTGGACGCTGGAGGCCGAGGGAGCGGACGGCAAGCCATGGCTGCATATCGACTGGCGCGAAAGCAGCGTCAGGATGCCTAGCGAGGCAAGCTGGCCGACGGGCACGGGGCAGGGGCGCGAGCTGATCGAACGGGCGCTACCCTATCAGCTGGGCGCCCGGACGACCTATCATCTGGGTGACGACGGCGTGCATTGCACCATCGCCATCCCCGTATCGGCAACGGTGTATCCAGGCGAGGGCGCCTAGGGCGGATCGACACTCACGTCATTCCTCGTCTTGTAGGGGAGGTGGCAGGCTGAAGGACTGACGAAGCGGTGTCCCGGTTGGAGATGTTGGGCCGTGATGACGTTGCGTTGAACCGAGGAGAGCCCCTACCCTTCAGGGGAGGGGTTGGGGTGGGGCCTCGCCACGGGCCGCACGCTTGCGGAGGCGCCCCCACCCCCGGCCCCTCCCCTGAAGGGGAGGGGGGCGTTCATCACATGTCATCTTGCTGTAGACCTACCTCTCCACCGGCGACACCCCTCCACCATCCTTTGGATGGTCCCCCTCTCCTTCCAGGGGAGGAATGTGTGGCATTCTGCCTGAATGGCGATCCGCATCGGCATCAACCCTGCCAGCCGGGGCGCAGGGCGATCCGCAGGATGCGGTCGTTCGCCGCCAGGAACAGCGCGCGGCCCGTTTCGCCGAACGCGCAATTGGCGATCGGCGCGCCCTGTTCGATCAGGCCGAGCGGCTCGGCTTCGGGCGTCATCAGCATCATGCCGCCCGGCACCGAGCAGACCAGCGTGCCGTCGCGCGCGACCTTCATCCCGTCCGGCAGGCCTGCCCCGCCCGCCGCCAGCATCGCCCGCGCGTCGAGCAGCATCCGGCGATTGGTCACATGCCCGCTTCTGTCGACGTCATAGACCATGATCCGCGGCGCGGCGTCGTCCGATACCGACACGTAAAGCCGCCGTTCGTCGGGGGAGAGCGCGATGCCGTTGGGCCGGGTGAGGGTTCCGTCGATCAGGTCGACGGTGCCGTCGGGCCGTCGCCGATAGACGCCGTTGACCGGCTGTTCCTTCAACGGCGAGGCGTCCCCGTCCTGGAAGCCGTATGGTGGATCGGTGAACCAGATCGCGCCGTCGCTGGCGACGTGCAGGTCGTTGGGACTGTTGAACCGCTTGCCCGCATGGCGATCGGCCAGCACGGTGCGGCGGCCGGTCTTCAGGTCGACCCGGTCGATGCTGCGCCCGCCGCTATTGGCGATCAACAGCGCGCCGTTTGCATCCAGCGCCAGCCCGTTGGCACCGGGCTCACGGACCAGCGCCGGATCGGTCCCCGCCGCGCCGGAGGGGTTCAGCGCCGCCGATACGCCTTTCCCACGCTGCCAGCGGCGGACGATATTGGCGGGCGGATCGGAAAACAGCAAATAGTTGCCGCCGGGCACCCAGACGGGCCCTTCCGCCCAGCGGATGCCGGTGGCGATCACCTCCGGCTCGGTGCCGGGTGCGATCATCCGGTCGAGCGCGGGCGACAGGCGACGCAGACGCGGCGTCGTTTCCGCCGCGACGGCAGGGGCTGCTGCCAGGGCAAGACCGGCAGCGAGGACGGAGCGGCGGGAAGCGATCATGCCGCCAGCATGGGCCAGGCCCCCGGCGCCCGCAAGGGCGGGGCTTGGCGACACCATCTTTCCCAAACCGCCCGTTCGCGACTATGAGCGCGGCATGGGGACGAATGGGGCAAAGATGACTGTCGAGCGGAGCAAGGCCGAACTGTGCGCCTGGCGGGCGGAAGCCATCCGGCGGATCGAGGCGGATTTCAACCGATCGGCGGACACGCATCTGATCCGGGTCGAACTGCCGCGCTATCCGGGGATCACCCTCTATCTGAAGGATGAAAGCAGCCATCCGACTGGCAGCCTCAAGCACCGGCTGGCGCGTTCGCTGTTCCTCTATGCGCTGTGCAATGGCTGGATCGGGCCGGACACCTGCGTGATCGAGTCCTCCTCGGGCTCGACGGCGGTGAGCGAGGCGTATTTCGCCAAGATGCTGGGGCTGCGCTTCATCGCGGTCGTGCCCGCCTCGACCGCCGCGCCCAAGCTCGATGCGATCCGTTTCCACGGCGGCGAAATCCACGCGGTCGACGATCCGCGCACCGTCTATGACGTATCCCATCGCCTGGCGGCCGAGACGGGTGGTCATTATCTCGACCAGTTCACCTATGCCGAGCGGGCGACCGATTGGCGCGGCAACAACAACATCGCCGAGAGCATCTTCTCGCAGATGTCGGCGGAGGAGCATCCCATTCCCCGCTGGGTGGTCTGCGGGGCGGGGACCGGCGGTACATCGGCGACGATCGGGCGCTTCATCGCCTATCAGCGTCACGCGACGCAGCTGTGCGTCGCCGATCCGGTCCATTCGGTCTTCCACCGCCACTTCGCCGACCGCCAAGCCCTGTCGCTGCCCGAAGGGTGTGCGAGCTGTATCGAGGGCATCGGGCGGCCGCGTGTCGAGCCCAGCTTCATCCCCTCGGTCATCGACCGGATGATCGCGGTCGAGGATGCCGCCAGCATCGGCGCGATGCGCGCCTTGTCGGCGCGGCTCGGGCGGCGGGTCGGCGGTTCGACCGGCACCAATCTGATCGCCTGCGCCACGCTGATCGAGGACATGGCGGAGGCGGGCGAGCGTGGATCGGTCGTCACGCTGCTCTGCGACGGCGGCGAGCGCTATGGCTGCACCTATTATGACGATGCGTGGCTCGACGCACGCGGCATCGACTGGCGGCCCCATGCCGCGCATATCGAGGCGCTGCTCGCCAGCGCCTGATCGGTCAGGCGCGGCGCGGACAGGGCGGAGGATGATCGATCATCATGACTGACAGGCTTCGATTGCTCGTGACCCGCCGCCTGCCGGACCCTGTCGAACGGCATCTGTGCGAGACCTGGGATACGACGCTGAGCGTCGACGATGCGCCGCTTGGCCGCGACGCGCTCGCCGGGGCGATGACCGACTATGATGCCTGGATACCGACGATCACCGACCGGATCGATGCCGATCTGATCGCGACGCCGAGCCGTCGCGTGCGAATCCTCGCCAATTACGGCGCCGGGGTTGATCATATCGATCTGGTCTCCGCGCGCGCCGCCGGGCTGGTCGTGACCAACACGCCGGACGTGCTGACCGACGCGACGGCGGAGATCGCGATCCTGTTGATGCTGATGGCGGCGCGCCGGGCGGGTGAGGGCGAGCGGGAGTTGCGCGGCGGGCAATGGACCGGCTGGCGCCCCTCGCACCTGATCGGGCAGGGGCTGTCGGGCAGGACGCTGGGCCTGGTCGGCTTCGGCCGGATCGCGCAGGCGACGGCGGCGAAGGCGCGCGGGCTGGGCATGCGCATCCGTTATGCCAGTCGCTCGGCCGCAGCATCCGAGGTGGAACGCGCACTCGGTGCCACGCGTGCGACCTCGCTTGAAGCGCTGGCGGGGGAGTGCGATGTCCTGTCGCTGCATGTCCCCGGCGGCGAAGCGACGCGCCACATGGTCGACGCCGCCCTGCTCGCCAGGATGCAGCCGCACGCGATCGTCGTGAACACCGCGCGCGGGCCGGTGATCGACGAGGGCGCGCTGGTCGAGGCGCTGCATCTGGGGCGGATCGGCGGTGTCGGGCTGGACGTCTATGAGCGTGAGCCCCAGGTGCATCCCGACCTGCTGGCACATCCCCGCGCCGTCCTGCTGCCGCATCTGGGCAGCGCCACGATCGAGGCGCGAACCGCGATGGGCATGCGCGCGGCGGCCAATCTCGCGGCGTTCGATCGGGGCGAGGAACCAGCCGATCGTGTCGCCTGAGGCCGTCATCGCCGCGCTGGTCGAGGATCGGCTGGCCCGGCGGCGGCCCGGTGATCCACCGCTGATCCTGGGGCTGTGCGGGGCGCAGGGCAGCGGCAAGTCGACGATCGCCGCGCGACTGGCGGCTCGTGTGGAGCGCAGCGCGGTCCTGTCGCTCGACGACCTCTATCTCACCCGTGCCGAGCGCCAAAGGCTGGCGCGCGAGGTCCACCCGCTGTTCGCGACGCGCGGCGTGCCGGGGACGCACGACGTGGCGCTGGGCGTCGCGACGATCGCCGCCCTGGCACGGGGCGAAGCGGTGCCCTTGCCGCGTTTCGACAAGGCGATCGACGATCGCGCGCCGCCATCCGTCTGGCCCTGCGCACCTGAAGGATGCGAATTGCTGATCTTCGAGGGATGGTGTGTGGGCGCGCGGCCGCAGGACGAGGTCGAACTGGTCGCGCCGCTCAACGCGCTGGAGGCGGCGGAGGACTCGCAAGGGATCTGGCGGCGGCATGTGAATGCCGCGCTGGCGAGCGACTATCCCCGATTGTTCGCCCCCATCGATACGCTGGTGCTGATGGTGCCGCCGCAATGGTCCACCGTTTTGCGGTGGCGTACCGAGCAGGAGGAAGCCTTGCGCAGGATGCATGGCGCGGGCGCTGGCATGATGGATGACGCGCAACTGGCCCGTTTCGTCAGCCATTACGAGCGGCTGACCCGTCATATCTGGTCCGAAATGCCCGGCCGCGCCGACCTGTGCCTGAAGCTGGCCGCGGATCGTACGCTGGCGACCTGACGGGCGGGGCAATGCCAATCCGTCTTCACCCTTCGTCTATGTGCCGGGAACGCGATGGTCCGAAGCATCGCAAGGGCAAGGCTGGTAGCGCTCAACTTCTTAAGGCGATAGGGAAGGGCCCTATGACCAAGCCCGCCCGCCCCGTTCGCACCCGCCCTCGCGGAACCGGCGGTGGCGCGCCAGCGGCCCTTGTCGATGGTCCAGAATCATCTTCGCCCAAGCGATCGTCCCCGCTCTGGGCACGCACAAGTTTCATGGCCGTCACGACCGCGTGTCGGCGTCACGCATAAGGAGACCGACGGATGAAGTTGTTGCGTTATGGCGAGACGGGGCGTGAGCGGGCCGGGATGCTCGACGATCAGGGCCGTATCCGTGCGCTGCCCGAGGCGCTGGGCGATCTGGCGGGCGACCGGCTGACGCCGCAGGGCCTGGCGGAAATCGCCGCGCTCGATCCCGAAACGCTTCCCGTGGTCGAGGGCAATCCGCGCCTGGGCTCGTGCGTCGCGCGTCCCGGCAAGTTCGTGTGCATCGGCCTGAACTACCGTGCGCACGCCGCCGAGAGCAATTTGCCCATCCCCGCCGAGCCGGTCGTCTTCGGCAAGTGGAGCAGCGCTGTGGTCGGCCCCAACGACAATGTCGAAATTCCGCGCGGCTCGGAAAAGACCGATTGGGAAGTCGAACTCGGCGTCGTGATCGGCACGCGTGGCCGTTACCTGACGGAAGCCGAGGCGCTGTCGCATGTCGCCGGTTACTGCGTGGTGCATGACGTCTCGGAACGCGCGTTCCAGCTGGAGCGCGGCGGCACCTGGGACAAGGGCAAGGGGTGCGACACTTTCGGCCCGACCGGCCCCTGGCTGGTCACGGCGGACGAGGTGGGCGACCCGCAGGCGCTTCGCCTGTGGCTGGAGGTCGACGGCAAGCGCTATCAGGACAGCAGCACCGCCGACATGATCTTCACGGTCGCCGAGCTGGTGTCCTATGTCAGCCAGTTCTGCACGCTGGAGCCGGGCGACATCATCTCGACCGGCACGCCCGAAGGCGTCGGCCTGGGCCAGAAGCCGCCGGTATATCTACGCGCAGGCCAGACGGTGCGGCTGGGGATCGAGAAGCTGGGCGAGCAGACCCAGCGCATCGTTGCGGCGGGGTAAACTTAAATCACCCCTCCCCTTCAGGGGAGGGGCAGGGGGTGGGGCATTTCCCCAAATGCCACGCCTATGGGAGAGGCCCCACCCCAACCCCTCCCCTGAAGGGGAGGGGCTAGAAGGCAATCAGTCCTCTTCGTCCATCTCGCTGTCGACGCTGTCCATGAAGTCGCGCGCAGCTTCGCGGTCTTCTTCATTGTCGAACGCGTCGTCGATGTCGGGGGCCACGCCGATCATATAGGCCAGGCACCAGAGCGCGAAGCGGCGGCCGCTGTCGCGCTCCAGTCCGAACTGGACGCGCAGCCGATCCACCCCGGCGCTGAGCTGATCGGGGGAGAGGTCGGCAATCTCTTCGGTGCCGAAAAAGCGGACGAGCAACTGGTCGAAATCCATGGCCGTTCATAGCCGACCCGTTGCCCGTTCCCAAGCCCTGCCGTCAGTTACCCGCCTGGATACGGTCGCCCGCCGCGCGCTGCTCGGCGGCGCGCTTGGTCAGGGTCTTGAGCGTCTCGTCGAACTTGCCCTCGCGCTCTGCCATGCGGAAGGCACGGACCTGATCGACCAGCACTTCCGACGGCGTCGGCGTTTGCGCAAACTGCGCGGCGACCGCATCGGCAAATTCCTCGAGCGGGACATAGCCCGGCCGATGCGCCTGGCCCGGCGTCAGGTCGGTCTGCACGCCCGGCGGGGCCAGCTCGATCACCTCGACCTTGCCCTCCAGCTGGGTGCGCAGCGACACGGTATAGGAATGGATCGCCGCCTTGGTCGCCGAATAGGTCGGGGCAGCGACCAGCGGCACGAAGGCGAGGCCCGAGGTCACGTTGACGATCGCGGCGTCGGGCTGCTGGATCAGATGGTCGATCAGCGCATTGGTCAGCCGGATCGGACCCAGGATATTGGTGGTCAGCGTCGCCTCGGCATCGGCCAGGTCGCGGTGGCTGGTCAGATCCTCGAACTTCATGATGCCCGCATTGTTGAAAAGCACGTTCAGCGCGGGGAAGTCAGCAACGATCTGTTTGGCGAAGGCGTCGACCGCCGCCGCATCCTCGACGTCGAGCGTGACGACATGAATGCGCTCGCGCCCTTCCGCCGCCTTTTCCAGGGCCTCGCGCCGACGCCCGGCGATGATGACCGTGTCACCGCGATCATGGAAGCGGTGCGCCAGCGCTTCGCCGATACCGCTGCCGCCGCCCGTCATCAGGATCGTGTTGCCGCTGGTCTTCATCGATACGTCTCCGGGTCGGGTGAAATGATCCTCCGCACAATGATCGCCACCGGCTTTCGTTCACCCCGCGCCGCCGGTGATCCGATGTACGATGTCACTGATCGCATTCCGGTCGAGCGGGGCAGGGTCGATCGAGTTGTGGATGCCGATCCCCTCGACCAAAGCATCGAGCGCGCGGGCGGTCAGCGGATCGAAGAACCGCTCCAGCGCGGCGCGGCTGTTGTTCATCCAGCCCTGCATGACGGCCGATACCGACGGGTGCCGGGCGGCAAAGGCATAGAGTTCGTAACTGAGGAGCAGGGTGCGCGGCGCGGCCCAGACCGAGCCTGCGATGATGTCGATGATCGCCTCGCACGCTTCCTCGCCCGTCCGCGCCTGCGCCATGCGCGCGGCGAAGGCGTGGGACGACTCCTCCGCCAATTGTGTGAAGGCATCGGTCAGCAACGCCTCCAGCGAGGCGAAATAATAGGTGACCGAGCCCAGCGGCACGCCCGCCACCGCCGCGATCCGGCGATGGGTGGTGGCGGGTACGCCGTGTTCGGCGATCACCTCCAGCGCGGCGGCGATGATGCGTTGCCGACGCTCCGGGTCGTTTTGTCTCGCGGATCGGTCGGCCATGCAAAAACTCCGTTGCATCGAATATGTACAAATGTACACATACTGTCGAGGCGGGGCAGGATAACGGTCTGCCGTAGCGCGAAACGGGAAAGAAGAACCATGGATGAACCACAAATGTCGCGTCGCGCGATCCTGGGCAGCGCGGTCGCATTGACCGTGCCGCAGATGGCGGCGGCGGCGGGTGCTCCGGCCGGGACGGCGGTGCTGGGGCGAAAGGACGGCGTGTGGCTGAACGCGCCCAGGGGCTGGCGGGCCGAGGCGAATGGCGATCTGGTGATGACCACCGATCGCGGCACCGATTTCTGGCGCGAGACCCATTATGGCTTCACCCGCGACAGCGGCCATTTTCTGGGCTTTCCGACCGGCGACGCCTTTACCGCGCAGCTGCGCATCCGCGGCCGTTACGACAAGCTGTACGATCAGGCGGGGATGATGGTCCGGGTCGATGAACGGCGCTGGGTCAAGGCGGGGATCGAGCTGTCCGATGGCCGCGCGATGCTCAGCAGCGTGCTGACCGACGGACGCTCAGACTGGGCGACGGGTCCTTATGAGGGCGATGCCGCCGACTTCTGGATGCGGGCGACCGTGGCGAAGGGTGTGTTGCGCTTGCAGGTTTCGGCGGATGGCCAGCACTGGCCGCTGGTCCGGCTGGCGCCGTTTCCGGTCGCGGCCAGCTACCGCGTCGGGCCGATGGCCTGCACGCCCGAACGCGAGGGGCTCGAGGTGCGCTTCTCCGACCTGCGCATCACCCCGCCGCTCGGCAAAGACCTGCATGATCTGAGCTGAGCATGACCAGTCAGAAGCAGAAGATGCTGGCGGGCGAGTTGTACACCGCCGATGATCCCGAACTAGCCGCCGATGCCGCCCGCGCGGCGGCGTGGATGGAGCGCTACAACAACTCCCTGGCCTGGGAGGCGGCCGATCGCCATGCGCTGCTGGCCGAAGGGCTGGGGCAGGTGGGGGCGGGGGCGGTGGTCCGGCCGCCCTTCCACTGCGACTATGGCTATAACATCGCGCTGGGCGAGCGGGTGTTCCTGAACTTCGGTTGTGTGATCCTGGACGTGGCGCGGGTCGAGATCGGCGCAGGGACGCAGATCGGGCCGGGCGTGCAGATCCTGACCGCGGACCATCCGCGCGACGCCGCGCTCCGGGCGCAAGGCTGGGAGTATGGGCGACCGATCCGCATCGGCGCCAATGTCTGGATCGGCGGCGGGGCGCTGATCCTGCCGGGGGTGACGATCGGCGACGATGCGATCATCGGCGCGGGCAGCGTGGTGACGCGTGACGTGGCCGCAGGGCAGACGGTGGCGGGCAATCCGGCCCGCCCGCTCGCATGACGACGACGCCCGACACCACGCACCGGGGCAAGCCGCATTTCGAAGTGCTGGACGGCCTGCGCGGCACGGCCGCCATGCTGGTGGTCGCGTTCCATATCCAGGGCATCACCGTCCTGTTCGAGGCGAACCGGCTTCTCCTGCCCCATGCCTATCTGGCCGTGGATTTCTTCTTCGCGCTGTCGGGTTTCGTCGTCGGCTATGCCTATGACGATCGCTGGGGACGGATGAGCGTGCGGGGGTTCCTGGCGCGGCGTCTCGTTCGGCTGCATCCGCTGGTGGTACTGGGCGCAATATTGGGATTGGCGAGCTATCTGGGCGATCCCTTTGCCGGGGATCGGCAGGATGCGGCCGCTTGGCTGGTCGGGCTGGCTTTTGTCGCGGCGCTTCTGGCGCTGCCCTCCGCGCCGCTACCCAACCGGCTGGGGGACAGTCATCCGCTCAATGCGCCCGCCTGGACGCTGTTGCAGGAATATATCGCCAATCTGGCCTATGCGCTGGTGTTGCGTCGCTTGGGACTGCGGGCGTTGATCGCGTTGGCGGGCCTGGCAGCGCTGGCGTCGGCGGCGACCGCGCTGACGCTGGGGTCCTATGATACCGGCTGGGGGCTGCACAATGTCTGGGGGGCGCCGGTGCGGCTGGCCTATCCGTTTCTGGCCGGGCTGATCCTGTATCGGCTGGGCGATCGCTTGCCGCGCGTCCGACTGGGGTTCCTGCCGCTCAGCCTGATCCTGCTGCTGCTGTTCGCCGCGCCGGTGTGGCGCGAGGTCGGCGGCGTGAAGTGGAACGGCATCTATCAGGCGGTCTGCGTGCTGATCCTGTTCCCGCTGATCCTTGTCGCCGGGCGGCATTCGACGGGCAGCGCCACCACGATCCGCCTATGCAAGGCGGCGGGGCGACTGTCCTATCCGCTCTACATCACCCATTATCCGTTCGTGTATGTCTATATGAACTGGGTAGCGACCAGTCCGGCGTCCAGCGGCACGACGGCGGTGGTGGCCGTGTCGCTGTATCTCTTCACCCTGATCTTCGCGGGCGCGGCATGGCACTTCTGGGATAAACCCATCCGCGCCCGTCTGTCAGGCCGGTGAGGCGTTTTCCACGACCGTCTCGAAAATCTGCGAGCGATCCGGCCCTTCGGCGATGTGGAGCAGCACCCAGTTCCTATCGCGCCGGGCGATCACCACGCGGACGCGATCGTTGAACAGGCCATCCGCGAGGCCGGTGGGCGCGACCTTGCCGGAATTGAGGATAAGCGCGCCCATCGCATTGCCGCAGGCTGGGCCGATGCACGAATAGGCGACTTTGTACCCTGCCTTGCGCAGCTGGTCGGTATAATAGCGTTCGATCTGTAACGGAGCGGTGGCGGGTTTGACGCGATAATCGATATGCGTGACGCGCCCTTCCAGCAGCTGCCGGTTGATCGTCCCGTCCTCGGTGGCGATCGAGCCGGTCGGCATGACGACATTGTCGAGCGACGGTGCACGGTATCCGTCGATCACCGCACTGGGATAGCGTGGCAGTTCGGGGTGATCCTGCCCGTCGCTTTCCTGTGCGAGTGAGGGCGATGCGGTCAGGCAAGCGGCGAGGACGGCCAGCGGAAGGCGGGAGCGTGATGTCATCGAACCGATTTCCCTGTGCAAGGCAATGGCGAACTGGTCTCCGTTACCGCAGGCATTACATAACATCGCGCACGCGGCAATGAACGTCATGTCCGTCAGGTTCGCGCCCCAAGCCGGCTTTGTTCAGGACCGGGCGAGCAATCGCAGGATTTGCGGTCCCTCGACCAGATAGCGCCGCCACAGCCGCTTCGGGTTACTCGCCAGCCGGTGCAGCCACTCCATGTGCAGCGTGCGGATCCATTGCGGCGCGCGGGTCTGGCGGCCGGTCAGGAAGTCGATCGAGGCGCCGACGCACCAGGCGACGCCCGGCCCGGTGCGCAGCGCGCCGACAGCTTGCGCGAAGCGTTCCTGCTTGGGCGAGCCCAGGCAGATGAGCAGGATATCCCACGGCGCATCCGCCGCCTCAGCGACGCAGCGCTGCCACTCGGGCGAACCCGGCGCCATGATCGGCGGCGAGGGGATCAGGGTCAACGGCACCTGCGGATAGCGCGCGACCAGTGCCTGCCAGTCCTGCGCGTCGGGGCCGACCACCGCGATCCGCTGTCCCGCGCCGCCGCGTCCCAGCAGGTCGGCGACGAGGTCCGAGCCCGGATAGCAATCGAGCGCGATCTTCTTTGCCTTGGCCATCACGGTCAGGATCTTGCTGTCGCACAGATGCACGGCGGCACCGTCGTAGAGCGCGCGGATCGCGGGATCGCGCGCGGCACGGTTCACCAAGTCCACATTGGGCGTGACGACATAGCCGAAGGGCGCGGCGCTCATCGCGACGAGGCGCGAAAACAGGTCCTCTCGCGAGCCCTGTTCGAACCGGAAACCCAGGAAGTCGGTCGTGTCCGTCATCATTCGCGCCCCTTCATCTCGTCACCGCGCGCGGTGCGCACCCATCCGCGCTGCGGCGCGCGCATCAGGCGACGGTAAAAGCCGAGCTTGGCCAGCACGCTGAGCGGCAATCGCGCCACCTCTCCGGGGCTCAGCAGGTCGCGGCCATAGCGGAGCCAGGCCATGCCGACCGCCGCGACCAGCAAAGCGGTCTGGGCGACGCCCAGCATCAGCGGCGCGACCTCGCCCGAAAGCAACGCCCAGAGCGTGGCTAGCAGCACCAGCGCACCCTGGCCCGCGACCAGCAGGCTGAGCGGCGGGATCGCCAGGTCGAGCGCCAGCCCCAGGATCTTCGCATCTTTGCGTGCCAGGCCGGTGCCGAACAGGCGCAACACATAGCGGCGCATGATCGACATATAGCCGCCCTCCCACCGCGCACGCTGCGTCTCGGCGGCTTCGCGCGTGGCGGGCAGCGGGCTGGTGATCCGCGCCTCCGGACAGAAGATCGGGGCGGCACCCTGAAGCGTCAGGTCGACGCCCAGCAGCAGATCCTCGACAATCTCGCCCGATCCCAGGTCGACGCGCGACAGCAAAATGGTCGGAAAGGCCATGCCGCTGCCGGTCAGCAGACAGGGGATGCCCAGCCGCGAGCCACCGAGCAGGCGCGCATAATTCTTCACCCGGATGGCAAAGGCGCTGAACCGGCTGGCGCGCGATCCGTCGGCGGCAGCCTCCAGCCGGTAGTCACCCTGGACGGGACGCCCGGTACGAGCGGCCCGGTCGGCCAGCTGATGCAGGGCGTTCGGCGAGAGCAGGCAGTCGGCATCGACGATGATCGTGATCGGATTCGCCCAGCGCGCGGCATGGGCCAGGCCATGCGCCAGCGCATAGCCCTTGCCCCGCCGGACGCTATCGTGGCGTTCGGTCACCTCCGCGCCTTGTGCTGCGGCGATCGTGGCGGTGGCGTCCGAACAATTGTCGGCGACGACGAGCATCCGATCCTGCGCGCGTAACTGCGCCGCGATGGCGCGCAGCGTCGGGGTGATGACCGCCGCCTCGTCATGCGCGGGGATCAGGACGGTGAAGGGGGGGGCGTCCGCGCGGGCCTGTGGCGTTGGGCAACGAAGCCCCAGCAGGATTTCGGCCGCGAACAGAAGGACGGCCGGCATCAGCAGCAAAAGCGCGGCGAGCAGCAATCCGTTGCCCAATATCGTCATGCACCTGTCCCCCCGCCCGATCTCACCCGGACCCCCCGAAAGCAGGGCGAGACCATCGGCATCCCGTTAGCGCGAGGCTCTCCGTCGGAACAGGCGCGATGATCGTGGCGACCGTCCCAAAGTCTGACGCTGCACTGCGACAAAGCCGTTCATTTGTCCGGTGACGAGCGATAGGGGGGTGCTCGGCCACCTTGGGGCGGGGGATTGGCCTTGGGGGCAGGCAAACGATCATGACCACGATCGATATCGGCATATTCGCGCACAACGAGGCAGCGGGCATCGGGGAGATGCTGCGCGATCTCGCGCGGCAGAGCGTCTTGCGTGACGATCGCTACTCGGTAAGGGTCGTCGTGCTGGCCAATGGCTGCCGTGACAAGACAGCGGCGGCGGCGCGGGACGCAGTTGCGGCCTTTCCCGATCCCGCCATGGTCGAGGTGTTCGATCTGGCCGAGGGCGGCAAGTCGCGGACATGGAACCGCTTCGTCCATGATATTGCCCGGGCCGATGTCGATATGCTGGCCTTCATGGACGCCGATATCGCCCTGCCGCAACAGGACGTGCTTGCCAGGCTCGCCGCCTTTCTGCACGCGCGTCCGGGAGTGGATGCGACATCCAGCCAGCCGGTCAAGGATATCGACTATTACCCCATCCCGCTCGGCTTCGTCGAGCGGCTGATCTCGGCGGGCGGTGGCAGCATGGGCAATTCGCGCAGTTCCATCTGCGGGCAGCTTTATGTGATGCGGGGGGCGGTCGCGCGGCGGCTCCGGGTGCCCATCGGCCTGCCGGTCGAGGACGGTTTCGTCCGCCACGCACTCATCACCGGCCGGTTCGCCGATCCGATCCGCTATGACCGCATCGACCAGCCCGACGGCGTGATGCACCTTTATGCATCGGAACGCAGGCTGGGCTCGCTGATCCGGCACCAGATCCGGATCGTCGTCGGCGGCGCGATCAACGCTGCTGTCTTCGGCCATATCATTCCGCTGCGCGCGCGTGACGGAGAGGAGGCGCTGGTCGCGCAACTCGATCAGGCGGCGCGTGATCCGAACTGGCTGCCCGCGCTGCTGCGTCGCGAACTGCCGCGTGCGCGGTTCGGCTGGGTGCCGTGGCCGTTCCTGACTTACCGCACCACCTATTTTCTGAAGAATGGTCCCTATACCCCGCGCAAGACGCTGATGGCGGCGGTCGGTCTCGGCTTCGACGGCCTGGCCTTCATGGCCGCGCAAATCCGGCTGGCGCGTGGCAAGGGTGCGGGCTTCTGGTAACCCCGCACCCTTAGCGGTGGCCCTCAGCCGAGGAGCCGTTTCTTCTGCTGCGACAGGATATGGCGCAGTGTCGCCATCTCGTCCGTATCGACGCTGTTCGTCAGGCGGAAACGGGCAAAGCGGGCCAGCACGACCGGCAGCGTCCGGTTGGCCAGCACGTCGCGAAACGCCAGTTCGCGCCGTACGCCCGGCGTGTCGCCGAAGATGCGAAGCAATTGGGCACGCAGGGAACGCCATTGGGACGGCAGGACGCCGTTCGCGTCGACCGGGGCAAGCCTGGCGCCGTGGTTGCAAAATGGGCGTACCGATTGCGGCTTTTCGTCATGCAGGGTGGCGACCACCGTCATCAGATGGTCGGAGATGTCCTCGGAAATCGCCATTTGGGCTTCGAACTTGGTGACGCCCACGCTCGTGTCATGACGGCGATAGCGGATCAGGGTATCGGGCAGATTGGCGCAGAGCCCCTGCAGAGCCAGTTGCGCGAACAGCCAATAATCTTCGGCAAGATTCTTGATTTCGATATTGGCGATCCCCGGCGCACGAAGAAAGCCGCTGCCATAGCGGGCGCCGAGCGTTTTGAGTGTCGAGCGCCGCATCATCACGGTCGGATGCGCGATCGGGTTGTTGAACAGGCAGGCGACGCGCAGACGGTCGCTATCGTGTGGCAGGCGTCGGATACCGAAGGATCGCTCGCCCGTGGCATCGATGATTTCATATTGCCCCCCGACCAGCGCGAGCGCCGGGTTTGCCTCCAGAAATCGACGCTGCAGGGCCAGACGGTTGGGAAGCGAGAGGTCGTCGGCATCCTGGCGCGCGACGAACGGCGCATCATATCGATCGAGGCCCAGGTTCAGGACATCGGACAGGCCGAGCTGCGGGTCGCACGGAATATGCGCAATGCGTGGATCGACAGCAGCCAGCCTGTCGACGATCTCGCCCGTACGATCCGTCGAGGCATGGTTGAACACCAGCAGCCGCCAGTCGCGCTCGGTTTGCGCGCGGATCGACTCGATCGCGTCGGCAATGAACGCCTCGCCGTTGCGGACAGGCAGCACGATATCGATCAACGGCAAGTGGTGCCCCCCTTATGTCACGCGCTGTCGATCCCCTTCGACCTCGCAGATTGTCTCATCCTGACATTTTTGCGCCATGGCGCAGCGTTGGGGCCAAGGCTAGACCGGATTTGGGTACCGCCGGGGGAAGAGCGTGCAAAAGCAGGACGGCTATCGTCGCAAGGTCATGGGCGGCGCGATTACGACATTGATCGCGCAACTTTTTCGCGTGGGGGCGAGTGTCGGTTCCATCATCGTCGCCTCGCGTATTTTGTCACCGTCCGATTATGGCATCTACGCGATGGCCGCGCCGGTCACCGGATTTGCGATGCTGTTCCAGAATATCGGCTTCGATCATGCGGTGGTCCAGTCGGACGAGGTGTCCGACGTACAGCTGTCGTCGCTGTTCTGGCTGAATATCGCCCTGTGCCTGGGATTGGCGATGCTGTTGGTGGCGGCGGGGCCCGTGGTCGGCATGTTCTATGGCAGCAGCCAGGCGGGCGTGCTGGTCGCCGTCTCGGGCTTGCTGATCCTGGCGATGGCGCCCAATCCGCTCTACAATGCGTTGCTCAATCGCCAGATGCGTTTCCACGCCCAAAGCGTGATCGACATCGTCAGCAGCATCGCGATGTTCGTCTCGACGGTCATCGCCGCGTTGCTGATCCGCTCCTATTGGGCGTTGCTGATCGGGGCGATCGCGTCCACCCTCGTCAATACCGCCTCGTTCATGGTCATCGAGCGGTGGCGCCCGCGCTTCACCTTCCAATGGGGCAGCATCGCGCCGATGGTGCGTTTCGGCGGCGGCATCTCGGTCTACGGCTTCGCCCTGTTCGTGACGCGCAACATCGACAAGGTGCTGTTGGCGCGTGTCTGGGGTCCGGCGACGCTTGGGCTTTATGATCGTGCGTTCAAGCTGATGCTCTCGCCGCTGCAGAATTTCAGCGGACCTTTGTCGCGCACGCTGCTGCCGGTGCTGGCGCGCACCCGGAGCGAGCCCGAGCGGTATCGCCGCGCCTATCTGATGTTCATGCAGGGAATCGTCAGCGGCGCCATACCCGCCATCATGGCGGCCTCCGTCGGTTCGGATGCGGCGGTGCGCCTGTTGCTGGGCGATGCATGGCAGGCGACCGGACCCATTTTCGGCTGGTTGTCGGCGACGGCGGCGATGCTGCTGGTCAACGAATCCGCACCGTGGCTGTTCATGTCGACCAATCGCTCGCGGTTGATGATGCACTGGGGGTTGTTCGCCTCGGCAACCGTCGTGATCGGCTTCATGATCGGCCTGCCCTGGGGCGCGATCGGCATGGCCAAGGCCTATTTCTTCGGCGAGGCACTACGCACGCCGATCCTGTTCTGGCTGGCCGCGCGCGGTACGCCGGTGAAGGTGTCGGACATCGCGCGATTGCACTTGGTTACGGTGGCCGCGGCAGGGGCGACGGCCGGTGTTCAGTTCATCCTGCCCGCCGGACTGTCGCCCGTCCCGCATCTGGTTGTTCTGGTGATCGTCGCCTATGCCGCCGCGCTGCCGATCCAGTTCATGTCCGAACCCGGACGGGCTGGCTTGGGCATGGTCGGGGGATGGGTCGGCCGGACCATGGCGCGTCGGCCGATGCGACGCGATCCGGCCTGATCGCGCCGGGTAGGATCAGGCGCGTTTGAGGATCCAGCTGGTCGCGAGCAGATGGAGCGCCGAACGCCGGGTCGTACGCGGATGGGGCCAGATCAGGTTGCGGATCGCCGCGCGGAACGTGCCCTTTCGTACGCCTGTGAAATAGGCAAGAGTCTGGGCCAGATGAAAGGGCTGGAATCG
>DXIH01000107.1 GCA_019112965.1 Candidatus Sphingomonas excrementigallinarum
AGCAGATGCCTCGCTTGACCGCCTAAAGCATGATGACATGAGATTAACTCACCCCTCCCCTTCAGGGGAGGGGCCGGGGGTGGGGCGCCTCCGCAAGCGTGCAGCCCGTGGGGAGGCCCCACCCCAACCCCTCCCCTGAAGGGGAGGGGCTCGCCTTGGCTCAACGCAACGTCATCACGGTCTAGCGGGAGATGAAGCCCCCACCTCCGTTCAGCCTGAGCGAAGTCGAAGGCCATGGGGCTCACATGGCGGCAACGCGCTGGGCGTGCACTTCGACTTCGCTCAGTGCGAACGGAGGTGGGGGATAGGCGGAGCAGAGGTTGGGGAAGGTTGGTGATCGGGAGGGCGCGCGCCCCTTACCGCCCCTTCGGCCCGGCGACCGGACCCGCCGCCTGTGCCTGCGCCGCGCGGGCCGCTTCATATTCGTCGAAGGTGCGCGACAGCAGCGCCTGGGCCTCGGCTTCGGTCACCTTGCCGTCCTTGTTGGCATCGGCCTTATCGAACCACAGGTCGGTCAGGCGCTGGGCATGGACAGGGTCGATCTGCTTCTTGCCGTTGCCCATCTTCATGATCGCGGCCTTCACCTCGGCCTTGGTCAGCACGCCGTCGTGATTGGTGTCGCGCGCCTTGAACTCGCGCGAGAATTTGGCGGCGGCCGAGGCGCGGGTATCCTGCTGCGCCAAAGCGGGCACGGACAGCGTGGCGGCGATCAGACCGGCAATCGCACCGGCGATGGGGAAACGGGTCATGCACGAGACTCCAGAACGGGATATCATCGTCGCTCCTGACGGCCTTTGGCTGTCCGCGCAATGAACGAGTAGGGGAACAAGCCGAACCCGAGGTTGCGTAGGAGGGCCGCAGCGCATAGGGCGCGAGGCAAATCCATCCCCTATCCTTGAAGGACTTTGCCGTGAGCGAAGATATCAAGCGCGTCGTCCTCGCCTATTCGGGCGGCCTCGACACCAGCGTCATCCTCAAGTGGCTGCAGCAGCATTATGGCTGCGAGGTCGTGACCTTCACCGCCGATCTGGGCCAGGGCGAAGAGCTAGAGCCCGCGCGCAAGAAGGCCGAGATGGCGGGCGTGAAGCCCGAACACATCTTCATCGACGATCTGCGCGAGGAGTTCGTCAAGGATTACGTGTTCCCGATGATGCGCGCCAATGCGCTCTACGAGGGGCTGTACCTGCTCGGCACCTCGATCGCGCGGCCGCTGATCGCCAAGCGCCAGATCGAGATCGCCAAGATGGTCAACGCCGATGCGGTCAGCCACGGCGCGACCGGCAAGGGCAACGACCAGGTCCGCTTCGAGCTGGGCTATTACGCGCTGAACCCGGACATCAAGGTCATCGCACCGTGGCGCGAATGGGACCTGACCAGCCGCACCAAGCTGATCGAGTTCGCCGAGGCGCACCAGATCCCGGTGTCGAAGGACAAGCGTGGCGAGGCGCCCTTCTCGACCGACGCGAACCTGCTGCACACCTCGTCCGAGGGCAAGGTGCTGGAGGATCCGTGGGATGAGGTCCCCGATTACGTCTATTCGCGCACCGTCAACCCGGAAGACGCGCCCGACCAGCCCGAAGTCATCACCATCGATTTCGAGCGCGGCGACGGCGTGGCGCTGAACGGCGAGGCGTGCTCGCCCGCGACCCTGCTGACCAAGCTCAACGAGCTGGGCCGCAAGCACGGCATCGGCCGCCTCGACCTGGTCGAGAACCGCTTTGTCGGCATGAAGAGCCGCGGCATGTACGAGACGCCGGGCGGCACCATCTATGCGCTGGCGCATCGCGGTATCGAGCAGATCACGCTCGACCGGGGTGCCGCGCATCTGAAGGACGAACTGGCGCCGCGCTATGCCGAGCTGGTCTATAACGGCTTCTGGTTCTCGCCCGAGCGCGAGATGCTGCAGGCCGCCGTCAACTACAGCCAGGAGAAGGTGACCGGCACCGTCCGCCTGAAACTGTACAAGGGCCAGGCGATCGTGACGGGCCGCAAGTCGCCCTATTCGCTCTATTCGGAAAAGGTCGTCACCTTCGAGGACGATCAGGGCGCCTATGACCAGCGCGACGCGGCGGGCTTCATCAAGCTCAACGCGCTGCGCCTGCGCCTGCTGGGCCGTCGCGACCAGATCTGATCCGGGTTCGGAACGGAAGGGGGGCGGATGGGGGGACCTGTCCGCCCCTTTTTTGTGGCTGGAATCCCGGACGAAGCGGGTGACCCATTCCCCACATCCGTTCACGCTGAGCGATGTCGAAGCGCACGCCCCGTCGCTCAGGCAAAGTGTGGCCTTCGACTTCGCTCAGGCTGAACGGAGGGCGGGACGGGCGAACACCGTCGCCGAACCCCCAACAACTCGCCGCACGGCAACGCGCGTTCGTCTTGTCCAAGCCCCCTTCGATCCGCTAGGCCGACCGGCATGAATGGGGGAAAGCTCAACTGGTGGCAGACGCGGTGGTTCGTTGCGGCGATGGCGCTGCTCGCCGCCGTGCCGCTGCTCTGGCCCACCGTGCCGCCGCTGGTCGACCTGCCGGGGCACATGGGGCGCTACCGCGTCCAGCTGGAATATGCGCATCAGCCCTGGCTGGCGCAGTGGTATCGCTTCGAATGGCAGATGATCGGCAATCTGGGCATCGACCTGCTGATCGAGCCGCTGGCGCCGATCTTCGGGCTCGAACTCGCGGTCAAGCTGATCGTCATCGCGATCCCGGTCCTGACCGTCACCGGCCTGCTGTGGATCGCGCGCGAGGTGCAGGGGCGGATTCCGGCGACCGCGCTGTTCGCGCTGCCGCTGGCCTATAGCTATCCCTTCCAATTCGGTTTCGTGAACTTCGCGCTGGCGATGGCGCTGGCGTTGAACCTGTTCGCGCTGTGGCTGCGCATGGGGCGGCTGGGGGCGGTCAAGGCGCGGGCGATCCTGTTCGTGCCGCTGTCCTGCATCCTGTGGGTCGCACATACCTTCGGCTGGGGCGTGCTGGGCGTTCTGGCCTTCTCCGCCGAGCTGATCCGCCAGCACGACATCCGCCGCGCCAAGGGCGCGCACGGGGTGCGCGGCTGGGCCGAGTCGGCCTTCCATGCCGGGCTGGGCTGTATCCCGCTGGCGCTGCCCATGGTCCTGATGGTGCTGTGGCGTTCGGGCGCGGACGTGACCGGCAAGACCGGCGACTGGTTCAACTGGCGCTGGAAGATCAACTGGGTGACGATGGTGCTGCGCGATCGCTGGATGGCGTTCGACCTCGCCTCGGTCACGGTGCTGTTCCTCGTCCTGCTCAAGGGCGTGCGCGACGAGCGGGTCGAATATTCGCGCAATCTGGTGCTGTCGGCGGCGTTCCTGTTCGTCGTCTATCTGCTGCTGCCGCGCGTCGTCTTCGGCTCGGCCTATGCCGATATGCGGCTGGCCCCCTATGTGCTGGCCATCGCGCTGATCGCGCTGCGTCCCCGGCGCGGGCTGTCGCTGCGGGGTGCTTCGACGCTGGCGATCGTGGGACTGCTGTTCTTCGTCGTGCGGATCGGCGCGACCACGGTCAGCTATGTGATGTACAGCAACGACTATGACCGGGTGCTGAGCGCGCTCGACCATGTCCCGCCGCGCGCGCGGTTGCTGACCTTTGTGGGGCGCCAATATTGCGCCGACGTCTGGCCGTCGAGCCGGTTGGAGCATGTCGCGGGCCTCGCACTGGAGCGCAAGCTCGCCTACGCCAATGACCAATGGTCGATGGCGGGCGGACAGCTGCTGACCGTGCGCTACGCCCCCGCCAAGCGGTTCGCGCACGACCCGTCGGAGATCGTGACCCAGCGGCGCTGTCGCGGGCAATGGTGGCGGCCGGTCGACACCGCGTTGAAGCTGCTGCCGCGCGATGCGTTCGACTATGTCTGGCTGGTCCATGCGCCGCGCTATGACGAGGCGTTGACGCGCGGCCTGACGCCGATCTGGCGCGAGGGCGACAGCGTGCTCTATCGGATCGACGATCGCCGCCCGATCATCGACCCGGCGGCATACGAACTGCTCAGCCGTCCCTCGCCCGATGAGGACAAGCGGGCACCCGCGCGGCGCAAGGCGACGCCCGACAAGGACGACAGTTAAAACATGAAACGCTCCCCTCCCCTGAAGGGGAGGGGCGTGCCTTGATCGAAGGCAATTTCATCCTGCCCGACGTCTCACCCCCGGCGGAAGGGGGTCAACTCGCCCAGATATTCGCTTTCCGCCTCGATCGCCTGACGTTCGCGTTCCACGAATTCGGCGACGGCGCGGCGGAAGGCGGGGTGGGGGATGTAATGCGCCGACCAGGTCGGCACGGGGGCGTATCC
Organism: Candidatus Sphingomonas excrementigallinarum; assembly: GCA_019112965.1. GTDB lineage: Bacteria > Pseudomonadota > Alphaproteobacteria > Sphingomonadales > Sphingomonadaceae > Sphingomonas > Sphingomonas excrementigallinarum. The sequence goes on from DXIH01000107.1 coordinate 4,303, forward strand.
GCGCGCCAGCTTGTGCTCGCCCTGCGCCCCCGCCTCGACCGTCGACAGCCCGCGCGCGATGGCGGCGTCGATCGCCTGATAATAGCAGAGTTCGAAATGGAGGAAGGGCACCTCCTCGACCGCACCCCAATAGCGGCCATAGAGCGTGTCCTCGCCGATCAGGTTGAGCGCGCCCGCGATCGGCACCCCGTCGCGTTCCGCCAGGATCAGCAGCACCTTGTCGCCCAGTCGCTCACCGATCCGGTCGAAGGCGGCGCGGGTCAGATAGGGCTGGCCCCATTTGCGGCTGCCCGTATCCTGATAGAAGATCCAGAAGGCGTCCCAATGCTCGGGGCGGATCTGATTGCCGGTCAGGTGGCGGATAGTCAGCCCCTCGACGGCGGCGGCGCGCTCCTTGCGGATCGCCTTGCGCTTTCGGCTGGCGAGCGCGTCCAGAAAGTCGTTGAAGCTGCGATAGCCGTCATTGCGCCAGTGAAACTGTACGCCTTCGCGGATCAGCCAGCCCGCCGCCTCGAAATAGGGCAGCTGATCGGGGGCGACGAAGGTGACATGCGCGGAGGACAGCTCGTTCTGGTCGGTCACCGCCTCGATCGCGGCGATCAGCGCGGGCGCAAGCGCGGGGTCGCGCAGCAGCAGCCGGGGACCGGGGACGGGCGAAAAGGGCGCGGCGATCTGGAGCTTGGGGTAATAGCGCCCGCCCGCCCGCTCCCAGGCATCGGCCCAGCCATGGTCGAAGACATATTCACCCTGGCTATGCGCCTTGAGATAGGCGGGCGCGATCGCGGCGGGCTGTCCGTCAGGGCCGTCGATGACGATCGGCGCGGGCGTCCAGCCGGAGCGGCCACCGACGCTGTGCGAGTCTTCCAGCGCGGTCAGGAAGGCGTGGGATAGGAAGGGATTGGTCGTGCCTGCGCAGGCGTCCCACTGGTCGGGGGACAGGGCGGCTGCGCCGGACAGGATACGCGCGACGGCGGTGGTCATCGCGGTGGGATATGCGGTGCGGGGTGGGGTGGGACAAGGGGGAGCGGTTCGCTTGTGGAAGCGGCCCTCCCCCATCCCCTCCCGCCTGCGGGAGGGGCGTGTCGTTTGGCGGACCTGGGACTCCAGCACTGGCCTCTGGCCGCTCCCCTCCCGCAAGCGGGAGGGGATGGGGGAGGGAAGGCCGCAAGCTACACGCTCGACGACCAATCCTCGAAAATCACCCCAACTGAACGATCGCATCCACCTCGACCGCCGCGCCCAGCGGCAGCACCGGCACGCCGACCGCCGACCGCGCATGACGGCCCGCGTCGCCGAACAGCGAGACCATCAGCTCCGACGCACCGTTGGCAACCTTGGGCTGGTCGGTGAAGTCGCCAGCCGAATTGACGAACACGCCCAGCTTCACGATGCGCTTCACGCGCGACAGGTCGCCGCCCAGATATTTCTTGATCTGCGCGACCAGCATCAGGCCGCACGCCTGCGCCGCCTTCTGCCCGTCCTCGAGCGAGACGCCCTCGCCCAGCCGCCCGGTGACGAGTTGGCCGTCGATAAAGGGCAGCTGGCCCGAAATGTGGAGAAGCCCGCCCGCCTCGACGACGGGGACATAGGCGGCGACGGGGGCGGCAGCCTCCGGCAGGGTGAGGCCGAGCTGCTCGAGCGCGCGATCGATATGCGTGGTCATGGGGCGAGACATGGCGCGCCCGCCCCGTTCAGGTCAAGCCGTCGCGGGCAACCCCTCGGCGAAGCGGGCGGCGATCCAGCCCTGCGCCTGACGCCAGTCGTCTATCCGGGCATGCGCCTCGGGCGCGGGGGCGACGTGGGGGGCCATTTCGGGTTCGGAGACCATGTGCAGCCGGTGGACCTGCGGCGCCTGTTCGGCGACCGAGGCATGATGCTGCGCCAGATCGTCAACGAAGACGGCGACGGGGTTGCCATGCTCGGCGACCAGCTTGGCGACCGGCGCACCCTTGGGCCCCGTATTGCACTGGACCCGGTGATGAATGCCGAAGCGTGCCAGCTGCTCGATGCGGGGCGTGCGGCATTCCTCGATCAAGTTGGTCAGGATGACGATATCGGCCTGGTCCGCCAGCGCGGCCAGCGCCTCGGCGGCGTGCGGCACCAGCGTCTGGCGGTCCATCTGGCCAGGGAAGAATCCGTGCAGCAGGTCCCAGGCCTCCGCCTGCGTCGGGGCGGGGCCGCCGTCGCGCCTCGTCACCGCGCCGAAGAAATCATGCCGGTCGAGCGCGAAGTCCATGTCATGCGCCTCGCCCAGCCAGTCGCGGAAGTGGCGGACCATGTGGACGAGAACCTCGTCGCAGTCGCAGATCAGCAGCGGCTTCATGCGGCCTCCAGCGTGCGACGCGCCGCGACCAGCGCCTCGGGGCGGACGCCCAGCGAATCGGCGCATTCGATCAGGTCGGCCTCATGCCCCTCCAGGAAGGACAGGATCGCGGCCAGCACGCCGGGCTCGCCCGCGCCGCCGCGTAGCTCCTCGACCGACAATCCGGTCAGCGCCAGCAGCCGCTCGGCCCGCGACGGGCTTTGCAGCGTCCAGACGAGCGCCTGTAATGCCAGAGCCATTTCGGGCTCGATTGTATCCGGTCGGGGCATTGCCTATCGTGTCCGTCGTAATGGTGGAGACCGCGTGACAAGAAAGGTGCTCGTTGTCGAGGACAACGAACTCAATCTGAAACTCTTCTGCGACCTGTTGCGCGTGCACGGCTTCATCGCCGAGCCGGTGCGCGACGGGCGCGAAGCGGTGGTGCGCGCGCGCGAGGTTCAGCCCGACCTCATCATCATGGACATCCAGATGCCGCATGTGACCGGCTATGAACTGATCCTCGAGCTGAAGGCCGACGAGGAACTGCGCCGCATCCCGGTGATGGCGGTGACCGCCTATGCGGGCCGCGACGACGAAGACCGCATCCGCGCGGCGGGGGCGGATTCGTACGTGTCCAAGCCGATCAGCCTGATGCGGTTCATGGAGGCGGTGAACGGGTTGGTGTGAGGGGGGTAGGCCTTCCTTCCGTTCGCCTCGCTCCCCACCGTCCGTTCGCCGCGCCTCCCCACCTCCGTTCGCACTGAGCGAAGTCGAAGTGCACGCTCCGAACCTATGCCGCGAGCGCCGTTCCGTGGCCTTCGACTTCGCTCAGGCTGAACGGGGGTGTGGGATGAACCAAATGTCCACTTTGGGTGGAAAGCGGACGTTTAGCCCAACGCCGGGTCGCGGTGCAGAGACCAGGAGCCTGTAAAGTGGCATCGGTCTATGGAATGCCACCACCCTGACGGTCGCTATCCCGCTCTGGCCTGACAATCACTGATGCAAAGCCAAGCTTTGTCACCACCGAACGGGCTTTTTCCGAGCATTTGGGGGAAGTTCTCGGCGTGACGATAACGAAGAAGCCGTTCTTCCGGTCATATCCTTCGCTGATCTGCTCGCGAAGCTGTTTCGCTGACATCCCAACAACGTCAGTGATGGCGAAACCACAGCGCCCACTTAAGGTCGATGCAAAGACGCTATACCACCGAGTCGGGACGGGTGGTGCTGCCGTTTGGCTTTGCATCATCAAAAGGCCAGCAAGCACGTTGGCGAAGATCATATACTAGCCTCGCATGATCCTCGCATGTCCGCTGGTGGGCGATAGCGGACCCTGCCGCTCAATCCTCCGCCTCATCCTCCACCACCGCCGTCTTCCGCCCCTTGAACCCCTGCGCCACGACGAACCATTCCACCGAGCCCTTGCGACTCGACGGCGGCTTGGCGTGCTTCACGGTGGCGAAGTGGCGTTTCATCTCGGCGACCAGCTGCGAATCGGCGCCGCCCGCAAACACCTTCGACACGAACACCCCGCCGGGAGCCAGCACGTCGCAGGCAAAGGCAAAGGCCGTCTCGACCAGTCCCATGGTGCGCAGCGAGTCGGTCTGCGGATGGCCGACGGTGTTGGCCGCCATGTCCGACATGACCAGATCGGGCGCGCCGCCCAACGCCTCCATCAGCTTGCCTGGCGCGGCGTCGTCCATGAAGTCCATCTCGAAGATGGTGACGCCGTCGATCGGATCGACCGGCAACAGGTCGATACCGACCACGCTGGCGTTCGGCACCTTGCGCCGTACGACCTGGGCCCAGCCGCCCGGCGCGATGCCGAGGTCGATGATCCGCTTCTTGCCGCGCAGGAATCCGAACCGCTCGTCCAGCTCGATCAGCTTGTACGCCGCACGGCTGCGATACCCCTCCGCCTTGGCGCGGCGGACATAGGGGTCGTTCAGCTGGCGCTCCAGCCAACGGGTCGACTGGGCGGTACGCTTCCGCGCGGTGCGCACCCGCTGGTGCAGCCCTGCATTGCCTCTGCTCACGGTCTGGCGATTCCCATCAAACGGCGCAGGATTCCCTCGCGAATCCCACGGTCGGCGATCCCTAGCCGCTCGGCGGGCCAGAGGTCCAATATCGTCTCCAGGATGGCGCAGCCCGCCACCACCAGATCGGCGCGTTCGGGGCCGATGCACGCCACCTTGCCGCGCGCGGCCAGGCTCTTGCGCGACAGGTCGGCGCTGATTTCGCGCATCGCGGCGGTGGGTACGATCAGCCCGTCGACGGCGTTGCGGTCATAATGGCTGAGCCCCAGATGGACGCTGCCCAAAGTCGTCACCGTGCCGCTGGTGCCCAGCAGCCGAGGGCGCTTCAGGTTCTTCGGCAGGCGCGCGGCGAAATCGGCGAAGCTGTCCGCGACGATTCCGCGCATCCGCGCATAGGCGGCCAATCGCCCGGCCTCGCCTTCGCCGCCGCCCGCGCTCTCGGTCAGCGAGACGACGCCCCAGGGGGCCGAATGCCAGTCGAGGATACGCGGGCTGGGACCGTGTGTGTCGACTAATACCAGCTCGGTCGAGCCGCCGCCGATGTCGAAGATCAGCGCGGGGTCCTCGCCTGGCTCGATCAACGCGTGACAGCCGAGCACGGCGAGGCGCGCCTCTTCCTCGGCGGAGATGATGTCCAGGTGAATGCCTGTCTCGGCCAGCGCGCGCGCGATGAAGGCGGGGCCGTTGGCGGCGCGGCGGCACGCCTCGGTCGCGACCGCGCGCGACAAGGTGACGTTGCGACGCTTCAGCTTGTCGGCGCAGACGCGCAACGCGGCGATGGTGCGGTCGATCGCGGCATCGGACAGGCGGCCGGTCGTCGCCAGTCCCTCGCCCAACCGGACGATCCGCGAAAAGGCATCGACGACCGCAAAGCCGCCGCCCTGCGGCCGCGCGATCAGCAGGCGGCAATTGTTGGTGCCCAGGTCGAGCGCGGCATAGGCCTGCGCATCCGACCACCGGCCACGCTGGGGCCGGGGGGGTGCCGAACGGGCAGGGGGCTTGGCCTGCCGGTACGGCCTTCGGGTGGGAACATCCCCCATCGCCGTATCTCGCTTTATTCTGTTCTATCCGTCACGAACATGAGCGTTCGCCGGTGCTTGAAGCCCAAGGTAGCGAGTCGGCGCCCGCGCGACAAGACGCACCGCCGCCGCTAATGCGGAATTCGGTTGACACCAGTGATTCGGCCGCCTAGAGGCACGCCCCTGTTCGATGCCCCGTCGTCTAAAGGTAAGACCACGGACTCTGACTCCGTTAATTGAGGTTCGAATCCTCACGGGGCATCCAGATTTTCCTGACATCGCCGGTTGTTTGGGTCCGCTGGGCCGGGGCCTTCGTCGTCGATTCCGCCCGGAACCGGGGCGGGCGCGGCGCGGTTGATAGTGCCATGGTCGTGATCGGATGCCTGTTGCTGTTCATCCTGCCGCTGATCGGTCTGGTGATCGGTGGTTGGCTGGGCGGCCTGACGGTCGGCCTGTGGGCCGCGTCGGGCGGGTTGGTGATCGCTGTTGCGGCCTGTTCGCTTTCGATCGTCGCGTTGATGAAGGCCCGTCCTTCGCGCTGACGTCGGTGCGCTTTAGCCATACATATAGTGCTATGGGCCGTCAGCGGTAGAAGGATGACGGCCGCCCTTCTGAGGCTCTTCCAGGCTTGGGCCCATGAGCCGAATGTCGAATTTCCGTGCCAGACCGGCGGCAAAGCGATGGACCGCGATCGGGATAAACTCTGACAATTGACGTCTGGTCCGGTGTCGCGCAGGGTGTCCGACACCGGCAACGAACGGAAAAACGGGGGAGAAGACTGGTGCGGCACGGGGTATATCGGACGGCACTGATAATCGGTGCAGCGCTGGCGGGACTGACGGTCGGTGGATCGGCGGGCGCTCAGGCCGTGACGGCGCAGTCGCAGACCATGCCGACCGGGCTCGACACCTATGGCCACCCGCAGGCCGTTGCGCCCATCCCGGCGCAGGGTTTTGCCTATACCCGGTTGCGCAACGGCGTGCAGGTCCGGGTGGCGGGCGTGTCCAAGACGATCCTGTTCTATGGCCCCTCGACCGTGCGGGTGAACACCAATCGCGGCCGCAACTACTGGACGGCCAAAAGCATCGTCGTCGTTGCACCCCCGGCCGATGTCGCGTTCCGCGTGATCGACGGCGCGCAGACGCTGGAGATGGCGAGTACGGCGCTCCGCGTCTCGGTGGACAAGGCGGCCGGGGCGGTCAGCTTCTTCGACGGTGCCGGTCGCCCTTACACCAGCGAGGACAGCGCCGCGCCGCAGAGCGTCAAGCCGATCACCAGCGCCAAGGACCCCAGCTATGAGGTCGAGAACCGATTCCGTCTGACGCCCGACGAGGCGATCTATGGTTTCGGCTTCACCGACGATGCGACGATCAACCGGCGGGGTGCGAAGCTCGACCTGGTGCAGACCAATATCGGCATCATCATCCCGGTCATGGTGTCGAACCGGCGCTATGGCGTGATGTGGGACACTTATTCGCACATGCGCTTCGCCGACGATGCGAACGGCGCGCGGCTCTGGGCGGAGGATGCGCCGGGCGGGGTCGATTATTACTTCATGGGCGCCGACACGATGGACGGCGTGGTTCAGGCCTATCGCAAGCTGACCGGCGACGCGCCCATGTATCCCAAACAGGCCTTCGGCCTGTTCATGAGCAAGGAGCGCTACACCACCCAGGAACGGCTGCTCGAAGTGGCCGAGACGTTCCGTCGAGAACGCTTCCCGCTCGATTACATCGTCCAGGACTGGCAATATTGGGGCGGCAATGACGGCAGCTGGAGCGGGATGACGTGGGACAAGACCCGCTTTCCCGATCCGGTCGGCACGATCGTCAAGATCCACGACCTGCACATGAAGCTGATGGTGTCGATCTGGCCGTCGGTCGGTAACGACACCGCTCTGGGCAGGGAGCTGGACCAGCACGGCCTGCGCTTTCCGCCGCTGCACTGGATTTCGAAACAGGCGCGCGTCTATGACGCGTTCAGCCCGCTGGGGCGGCAAATCTATTTCAAGCACGTCAAATCCGGGCTGCTCGACAAGGGCGTCGACGCGCTGTGGATGGACGGGACCGAAGTCGAGGTCAGCAGCGCGATGCACGACGCCCAGGCGGCGGTCGACGATATCAAGTCGCTGGGGCGCAACGCGCTCGGCGATTTCTCGCGCTATCTGAACGCCTATACGCTGATGACGACGCTGGGCACCTATCAGGGGCAGCGGACGACCAGCGACAAGCGCGCGCTGACCCTGACCCGGTCGGCCTGGGCGGGCGCGCAGCGAACGGCGGCGACCTCCTGGTCGGGGGATACGCAGGCCAGCTGGGAAACGCTGCGCCACCAGGTCGCGGGCGGGGTGAACGTCACCGTCACCGGCAACCCCTATTGGACGCAGGATACCGGCGGATTCTTCGTCAGCGGCTATAATGGCGGTGAGAAGAACCCGGCGTATCGCGAGCTGTTCGCGCGCTGGTTCCAATATGCGGTGTTCAACCCGCTGATGCGCGTCCACGGCACCAACATCGAGCGTGAGCCCTATATCTTCAAGGCGCTGGACCCGCAGATGTACGGCTCGCTGCTGGAGGCGGTGAACCTGCGCTACCGGCTGTTGCCCTATATCTATGGGCTGGGATGGCAGGTGACGTCGGACGGCTATACGATGATGCGGCCGCTGGCGATGGACTTCCCCGACGATGCGCGGGTCCACGGCGTGAACGACAGTTTCATGTTCGGCGGCTCGCTGCTGGTCCACCCGGTCACGCGCGCCATGTACCATGTCGAGCCGGAACCGGCCGCCACCGTGCCGGCCACCGCGCTGTTCACCGCCGACGGCAAGCCGGGGCTGGCGGGCCAGTATTTCGAGGGGCGGAATTTCAAGACGCCCGCAGGCCGCGTCGTTGACACGGTGATCGACAAGCGCTGGCCGCAGCCGCCGCTCCAGCCGATGCCGCCGGGGCTGAAGAGCCTGAACGACTTCTCCGCGCGCTGGGAGGGGGTGCTGGTCGCACCCGAGGACGGCGAATATGAGCTGGGCCTGCAGGGCGATGACGGCGTTCGCCTGTTCGTCGACGGCAAGAAGGTGATCGAGGACTGGGAGACCGGGGCGTCGCGTTATCACGGTGCGAAGGTGACGCTGCGCAAGGGACAGCGTTTGCCGATCCGTATCGAATATTATCAGGGCGATGGCGACCGCGACCTTCGCTTCGCCTGGCGGACCCCCGAGGAACTGCGCCGCGTCACCGCCAAGGCGGGCGAGGCGCCGAAGCTGGCGGTGCAGACCTATCTCCCTGCGGGCAGCGACTGGTATGATTTCTGGACGAACCAGCGTCTGGCGGGCGGGACCCAGGCGTCGCGTGACGTACCGCTCGACATCATGCCGCTCTATGTCCGGGCGGGCGCGATCCTGCCGCTGGGGCCGCGGCAGCAATATGCGACCGAAAAGCCCGACGCGCCGTACGAAATCCGCGTCTATCCCGGCACGAACGGCCGTTTCACCGTCTATGAGGACGATAACGAGACCTATGCCTATGAAAAGGGCGCGCGCGCGACCTACGACCTGACATGGGACGATGCTCGCCGCACCCTGACCATCGGCGCGCGGCAGGGGCGCTTCCCCGGCATGGTGCCGGTGCGACAGCTCGACATCGTCGTGGTGAAACCCGGCACGTCCGGCGGCATCGCCGATCTGCCCGCCAGCCGAACGGTGCGCTATACCGGCAAGCCGCTCCGCCTTACCTTTTGAGGAAGAGGCTGGGGCGGGCGCCTCGGCCTGCCGCAACCATGATCGTGTTTCGCTGACATGGCTGTCATCGATGGCCCGGCGATGTCGTCCGGTGGTGCCTGAAGGAGCGAATGCAAGGCGAGGGATCGGCGCGACCAAGGGCGTGACGGGCGAGTTGGCAATGGCCCAAAGGGTGCTCCTAGTTTTGCTATCCCTCTGATAAATAATTGATATTACCAGTCCTATGAGCGTCGGTCATCCATCGCGCGTCCTCTGCATCGAAACACGAAGAGGCGGATGTGTCACAATGTTGCAACACGAACCGTCCGATATGCAACGTGAAGTGATAGTAATTGGAGTTCGCAGGGGCGAGTATCGATCCTGAACGTCTGTTCATCGCTGAAAGGCCACCAGATGTTCGTCGGTACTCGTAAAATCCTCGGGGCTAGCTCGGTGATGGCCATGGCGTTTGCCATGGCTCCGGCGGCGCATGCCCAGCAAAGCCCCGCCGCCACCGCCACCTCGGACGATGCGGCGACGGCCACGCCGCAAGCCGAAACCGCCCGGCCCCAGGCCGCGCCGCAGGGGGATATCGTCGTCACCGGCACCCGCACCGGCGGCAAGGTCGCGGACCAGCCCGTGGTCGCGATCACCGGCGACAGCATCACCAACCAGGGCTTCACCCAGATCGGCCAGGCGCTGACCAACCAGCCCCAGTTCGGCGTGCCCGCGAACAGCACGATCGGTGCCCAGGGCAGCTATGGTGCGGGGCAGTCGTTCAGCAACCTGTACAATCTGGGCGCGCAGCGCACCCTGACCCTGGTGAACGGCTCGCGCTTCGTGTCCGCCGCCGCCTCCAGCGTGTTCGGCGCCTCGGTCGGCACGCCGGTCGATCTCGGCCAGATCGCCCCGGCGCTGGTCGATCGCATCGATGTCGTGTCGGTCGGCGGTGCGCCGATCTATGGCTCCGATGCGATCGCGGGCACCGTCAACATCATCCTCAAGAAGAATTTCGAGGGCCTCGACGTCACCGGCAGCAACGGCATCTCCGAAAAGGGCGACGGGGCGGACAGCAACGTCTCGCTTTTGGTCGGCAAGAATTTCGGCGACGGACGCGGCAACATCACGTTCAACGCCTATTACGACCATCAGGACGGGATGACCCGGGCAGCCCGGTTCGTCACCGGCTCGGATGCCCCCTTCCTGGGCAAGTCGACCAGCGCGACCGGGCCGCAGAACATCGCCTATTTCGGCGGCGACCGCTTCTCGGTGGTCAGCACGACCGGCATCCCGACCGCTATCGACAATATCCCGTTCAACGGCCTGTCCGGCGGTGGTGCGAAGGATCCGCTCTTTGGCTCGCCTTTCCAGACGATCACCAATGCGGCGGGCCAGGCGCTGTTCTTCAACAGCGCGGGCCAGCTCGTGCCCTTCCGCCACGGCACGGTCGTTGGCAGCTTCACCGACGAGGCGGGCGGGGACGGTTTCCGTGTCGGCGACTATGCCAATCTGCTGACCGACAGCAAGCGTATCCAGGGCGTGATGCTGGGCCATTATGACTTCAGCGACCATATCCGCTTCCATGCCGAGGCCTGGGCCAGCCGCAACATCGCGACCAACACGGCCAATCAGACGCTGTACAATACGGCGCTGTTCTCGGGCCCCGGCGGTGCCGGTCTGCCTTATGCCAATTATGCCGTGTCCTCGACCAATCCCTATCTGAGCGCGGCGGATCAGGCGACGATCCAGGCCTCGCTGGCGGCGGCGGGCCAGCCCACCAACCAATTCTACCTCGCCCGGGCGAATACCGATCTCTACGCGGGCGCCTTCTCGACGCGCTCGTCGCTGGCGCGCGGCGTCGCCGGTCTCGACGGCGACTTCAAGATCGGTACGCACAACTTCACCTGGGAGGGCACCGTCACCTATGGCCAAGTGAACAGCACGTCCAACCAGGTCGGGCTCGTCTGGCAGAATATCGAGAATGCGCTCAACGCCGTCGTCGGCGCCAATGGCCAGATCACCTGCGCGCCGGGTTATAAGAATGCCGCGATCGCGACGCTCAGCAGCACTTGCGCGCCGCTCAATATCTTTGGCACCGGCAATGTCAGCCAAGCGGCGCTGAACTATATCAACGCCCCCGCCATCTCGCGTCAGGTCAACAAGCAGTTCGACGCGATCGTCGACATCAAGGGCTCGCTGGCCCATCTGCCCGCAGGCGACCTGAACGCCGTGATCGGCGGGGAAATCCGGCGCGAGAGCCAGGCCTTCGATCCGGGCGCGTTCTTTGCGGGCACCTATAGCCAATATGCGGCGATCGCGCCGGTCAGCGGGTCCTATTACACGCATGAGGCCTTTACCGAGGTCACGGTTCCCCTCCTGTCGCCGGACATGCAGATTCCGCTGCTGCGCGAACTGACCCTGCACGGCGCCGCGCGCTATACCGACAACTCGCTGAACGGCGGCTTCTGGTCCTACACCGGCGGCGGCAACTGGTCGCCGCTCAAGGGGCTGACCCTGCGCGGCAACTATACCCGCTCGTTCCGCGCGCCCTCGGTGACCGAGGCCTTTGCGCCGGTCGCGACGACGTTTGAATATGGCAACGATCCGTGTGATTCCCAGTTCATCAACGGCGGCAGCAACCCGGCGACCCGCGCGAAGAACTGCACGGCGGCGGGCGTGCCTGCGGGCTTCACCTCCTCGATCGTCAATGCCACGGTGCAGGGGCTCGGCGGCGGCAACCCCAAGCTGAACAATGAAATCGCCAACAGCTGGACGGTGGGCGGCCAGTATGAAGCGCCGTTCCTGCCGGGCTTCGTCATCAATGCCGACTATATCCATATCGATATCAAGAACGAGATCGTACAGCCCGGCGTCCAGAGTATCATGCAGGCCTGCTACGACTCGCCCAGCTATCCGAATTCGCCCTTCTGCTCCTCGATCACCCGTGATCCGAACAGCCATCAGATCACGAACTTCTCCGACACCTTCCTGAACATCGCCTCGCAAAACTATCGCGCCGCGCAGGTGTCGGCCCGGTACAGCCTGAAGCTGGAAAATCTGGGCCTTCCCGAGGGGGCCGGTGTGCTGAACCTCAGCTCCAACTATCTGCACGAGTTCAAGAACCAGTCGGTGGTGGGCACGGGCAGCGTGCAATATTCGCTGGGCAGCATCGGCGAGCCGAAGGACGCCGTCACCTCGATGATCGACTGGCAGGCCAACCGTTTCGACTGGTCCTGGACGGTGATCTATAATGGCCCGACCAAGGTCAATCCGAACAATCCGGCAAGCAACTACCAATATTACAATGTCTCGTCCTATTGGATGGCGAACACCTCGTTCGGTGTCATGGTCAACGATCATTTCCGGCTGCGGGCGATCGTCAACAATCCGTTCAACCTGGGCGTGACCTATGCCGGTCCCGTGCCGCAGTTCAGCGCGAACAAGAATTGGGATGCCGTGTTCGGGCGCGCCTACCGGATCAGCGCGGAGGTCAAGTTCTAAGGCCGATGGCCGAGCCGTCGTTCCTGCATTGACCGACAGCGCCATGGATGATCGTCCCTGCTCGGGCGGTCATCCATCGCCATGCCTTTCGCGACCGCCCCTTCGACAAGGGGCGATCGACCACGCCGTCGGCTGAACGTCAGTCCAGCTCGCGCGTGATCGGGTAGCGCAGTACGAAGGGATGGCCCGGTCCTGCCTGCGCGTAGAGCCAGGCCAGCCGGGCATCGGGATCGGCCGCGAAGGACGGTTCGTCGCGCAACTTGGCGTCGAACGCGGCCTTCACCGTCGGATCGGTCGCCAGCACATGCTCACCGAGCCGGGCGACGACGAAGGAATCGGTGTTCGGCGCGGACGCGAGCATTTCCGGGAAGAACCCCCAGGCCAGGAACGAATCCTGGCTTTCCGGCTCCAGCAGGGCCGCCGCCAACAGGCCGAGCGGCTGGTCGGCTGGCACCCTTACGCTGCCCGCAGGCATCACCTGCTCGGCACGGTGGTGCGTAAAGGCGGCGGTGATCGGATACCGGCCTTCCTTCGGCTCCGTCACCTTGGGATCGACCAACCGGACCTGGTCGACGCCGAGGGTGCGCGGAGCCGTGATCGTCTCGAACGCAATTCCGTGCAGGCGCAGGCGGTCGATCACCTCGGTCTGCTCGCGCGGCACCCACCAGGCCTTGGGCAGGCGAACCGTCTCGGTCGGGATCTGGCCGATGATCGGCATGCGGAAGGTGATCGGTTTGCCCAGCCACCGCTGCTCCTGTCGGCCCGAGGCTGGCGACAGATAGGTGTCGAACGCTATGCCCTTGAAGCCCTCGATCCAGCCGATCGGTGTCGGCGAAGGCTTCCAGCGGGTCAGCAGCTCGGCGGGACGGCTTGCGCGATCCTGCGTCTTGGCGGCGGCGATGCGGGCGGCGTCGGTGCCTGCGATCTTCAGTGCCGCGTCGAGCAGGACATAGGTGCCGAGGACACGGCGCCGATACGGCTTCAGCATGTGGTTCTCGACCAGGACGGTCGGCATGCCGATGAAATCGCCGTATCCGGTCGAATAGCGTGGTCCCTCGGGGCTGTAGCGGATGCCCTTGTCGGGCTGTCGCACGTCGATCGGGCTGGGATAGATGGTCGGGACATGCCCCGCCGCCGTCAGCGCCTGCGACACCGCCGGGCCGAAGCGGTTTTGCAGCCACCCGGCGGTCGCGCGGTGCCGTGCATAGGTGCCCCAACCGGCATAGGTGTAGGTCACGTCATACTGCATGTCGAAGCCTTCGCTGACATGGCAGTCGATATAGAGGATGGGGTCGAGCGACCGGATCAGCCCGATCATCGCCCGGGATTCGGGCGCGTCGAGCTTGGCATAGTCGCGGTTCAGATCGATGTTGCGCGCATTCGAATCCCGCCCCTTTTCGACGGGGCCGCGAATATGCGGGTAGTTGTACGGGCTCATCTGCTCGTGGCCATCGATGTTGTAGATCGGCACGAACACCAGATCGACCTTGTCCAGCAGGTCGTCCTTGCCGCGCAGCGCAATGTCGCGCAGCAGCATCAGCCCGGCATCCTTGCCGTCGATCTCGCCCGAATGGATCCCGCCCTGGATCAGCACCACGGGCTTGCCCGTACCGCCCTTGCTGGCACGGACGTAGATCATCTCGCGGCCCTCGGTCGTGCGGCCGAAACCCTTCACCGTGATGAGCGGCGATGCGGCATCGAGCCGGTCCAGCCAGGCGCGAACCTCGGCATAGCGCGGCGTGGTGCGGAATCCCGATGCTTCGGCGGGGGTGATCCACGGATCGTTCGGTTCGACGATCAGCCGCTCGCTCGCCCCCTTCCACGGTATCGTTGGGGGCAGGATCTCGCTCGCAAGCGATCGAGGCGCGCCGTCCGCGGCGACGGCGGGCGCGGCGGCTGTCACGGTCAGCGCCGTTATGGCCCGGACGAGCGAGACGGAAACGGGAAGGGCGGCTTGGTGCACGATCAATATCCATCATGATGGCGATTCTTCAGGACGCCTGCTGCGCCATTGGCGACATAGAGACAATATAACATTCCTCCTATGTCCGAAGAAATGTCAGCCTGAAGGTCCGGGCGGGAGCGGTCGAAAGGCGCTGCCTTGGCTTGGCCGCAGGAAGAATTGCGCCACGTCCGGTCGTGGCAAAAGGATGACGACCAGGGTCTGGGCCCACGCAGGTTCGGGGACGACGCGCGTCGCGTACGGCAATGGTGAGGCTGCCCGTTTGCAGCGACCGACAGATTTCAAGCCGGTCAGGAGCGGTCGAGCGTCAACCGCAATGGTGTGGCGTTGGTAGAATTTGCGCCCGCGTCGGGTCATGCCCTTGGGAAATTACCGTGGCGGCTTACCGTAGCAGACGGCGCTGTCGCAACGGACGGCTTTCCGGCATGTTTTGCCTAAGATAAGCCAAAGTCCTGTAGCGGATCGTTGCAGCAAACACTCTCCGGGGACCGTCCGTTGGACGATCCCCGAGCGATTTCGACGCTATGCGAGGAAATGGTGCCCAGAAGAGGACTCGAACCTCCACGACCTTGCGATCGCCAGCACCTGAAGCTGGTGCGTCTACCAATTCCGCCATCTGGGCACGGGGTAGGCCTGCGCCTTTAGGGTAGGGTTCGAATCCTTGTCAACGGCTTTTTTGCGGGGCAAAGGGGCGGTGCACAAAAAATCTGGCGAATAGGGACGGTCATGACGAACAAGCTGGTGACGCTGATCGGCGGCGGGGGCTTTCTGGGCCGCTATGTCGCACGCGAACTGATGCGGGCGGGCGCGCGCGTCCGGGTGGCGCAGCGCGATCCGCGCCAGGCCTATTTCCTGCGCACGCAGGGCGGACTGGGCCAGACCCAGTTCGTGGCGGCCGACATCGCCCGGCCGGACACGGTGGCGCGCGCGGTCGAAGGGGCCGATGCGGTCGTCAATCTGGTCGGCGTGATGGGCGGCAAGATGCAGGCCATCCATGTCGACGGCGCGCGCGCCGTGGCGGAGGCCGCGCGCAAGGCCGGTGCGGACGCGCTCGTCCATGTCTCGGCGATCGGCGCGGATGCGAATGGCGCGGCGGCCTATGCCCGGTCCAAGGGGCAGGGCGAAGCGGCGGTGCGCGAGGCTTTCCCGAACGCCACCATCCTGCGTCCCTCGATCGTGTTCGGGCGGGAGGACCAGTTCGTGAACCGCTTTGCGGGCATGATGGCCGCGCCGATCGTTCCGGTCCTGCGGTCGGGCGTGAAGTTCCAGCCGGTCTTTGCGGGCGATGTCGGCGAAGCGGTCGCCAATGCGCTCAGCGATCCCGAAACGCATGGGGGCACGACCTATGAGCTGGGCGGGCCGGACGTGCTGTCGATGGGCGAGTTGCTTCGCTGGATCGCGCAGGCGCTGGGTCGCAAGCCGAACTTCGTCGAAGTGCCGGACTTCGCGGCTGCGCTGCTCGCCCGCCTGCCGGGTTCGCCGATCACCTGGGACCAGTGGCTGATGCTGCAGCAGGACAATGTCGTGGCCGCCGGTGCGCCGGGTCTGGCGGCGCTGGGTGTCGAGGCCGCGCCGCTGGCCGCCGTCGCGCCCGACTATCTGATCCGCTTCCGCAAGTCGGGCCGTTTCGGACGCCGGGCGGAGACGCTGGCGGCCTGAGGGTCTGTCTGGAAACTCGCGGAAAAGCGCGTTCCGAAGCGGGCTGGCACCGCAAAACGTGGCGGCGGCACGTTTTCAGACAACCCCTGAACCGTCCCAACATAACAGTCTTTATCGTTTCGCTGACAGCCTCGTCGCCCTATGGCGGCGGGGCTGTTTCGCATTTGGGGACTCGCGTGAACGACCTGATAGCCGCCATCATCCTCGGGATCGTCGAGGGTGTGACCGAATTCCTGCCGGTGTCCTCCACCGGCCACCTGATTCTGGCGGGCGCGCTGCTCGGCTATGACGATGCGCGCTGGCAGATGTTCAACATCGTCATCCAGCTCGGCGCGATCCTGGCGGTCGTCGTCCTCTATTGGCGGACCTTCTGGACTGTCATGGTTGGCCTTGCCAAGCGCGATCCCGGTTCGATCCGCTTCGTGCGCAACCTGCTGATCGCCTTCATCCCCGCCGCCGTCATCGGCGTGCTGGCGAAGAAGCATATCGAGGCGCTGCTGCTCCAGCCCAAGGTCGTCGCCGTCGCGCTGATCGTCGGCGGCATCGCGATCCTGGTCATCGAGCGGGTGGTGAAGCCCGGCACGACGCGGGGCATCGCGGCGGTCCCGGCCAGGACGGCGCTGGGCGTCGGCTTCCTCCAGTGTCTGGCGATGATCCCGGGCGTCAGCCGTTCGGGCGCGACGATCCTGGGCGCGCTGACCCTGGGCGTCGAGCGGCGCACCGCGGCGGAGTTCAGCTTCTTCCTCGCCATCCCCACCATGCTGGGGGCGAGCGTGGTCGAGACGGCGGGGCATCTGGATGCCATGCGCGCGGGCAATAGCGTCGGCCCGATCGAGATCGCGATCGGCTTCGTCGTCGCCTTCATCGTCGCCTTGCTGGTCGTGCGCTGGTTCGTCGGCATCGTCGGCCGCCATGGTTTCGGGCCGTTCGCCTGGTATCGAATCGTCGCGGGCAGCATCGCGCTGGCGCTGTTGACGCTGCATTGATGCCATATCGGACCTATTTATTTGCGGGTCGGTCGCAATAGGCGGCCGCTCTCGCCAATATCGCAATTAAGTTGGACAGTAAGGCTGTCCAATATGACGATTCCGCAGTGACATGGGGGCGTTCGCGCAATATCCGCATCTTCGGAGGCGCGTATGGCGAACGATTCTATGCTGAAGTTTGTAGGCCGCGATCAGGCCTATCCGGCCAAGCGAGCCGCGGAGACCCGCGCGGAGGATTTCCGCGAGATCGCCGAGCGTTATGCGCCCCCGGCGGCGGAGGACCAGGCCGGTCGCTGCTCGCAATGCGGTGTGCCCTATTGCTCGGTGCATTGCCCGCTGCACAACCATATCCCCGACTGGCTGCGCCTGACCGCGGAAGGTCGCCTGCGCGAAGCCTATGAGCTGTCCAACGCCACCTCGACCATGCCTGAGATTTGCGGCCGCATCTGCCCGCAGGACCGGCTGTGCGAGGGGAATTGCGTCATCGAGTTTTCGGGGCACGGCGCGGTCACGATCGGCTCGGTCGAAAAGTTCATCACCGACACCGCCTGGGAAGAAGGCTGGGTCGAGCCGCTGGTGCCGGGGCCCGAGCGCGGCCAGTCGGTCGCGGTGATCGGCGCGGGGCCTGCGGGCCTGACCGCCGCCGAATATCTACGCGTGTCGGGGTATGAGGTCCATGTCTATGACCGGCACGACCGGGCGGGCGGGCTGCTGACCTATGGCATTCCCGGCTTCAAGCTGGAAAAGCCCGTCGTCATGCGCCGGGTCGAGCGGCTGAAGGC
>DXIH01000108.1 GCA_019112965.1 Candidatus Sphingomonas excrementigallinarum
CGCTGCACACCAACCTTCGTTCAGCCTGAGCGAAGTCGAAGGCAAAGCCCCACTTACTCCCCTCCCGCAAGCGGGAGGGGCTGGGGGAGGGCAAGGTGCCTCGCAGAGAGAATGGCTTGTGGCCATCGCCCCTCCCCAACCCAGTTTCCGGTAAACGATGCCCCGCATCGTTTAGGTCATGCTGGGAGCATGATCGACCTGAAACTCCCTGCCGGGAGAGGGGCTTCAATCACGGATAACTCACCGTCTTCGGAATCTCCGGAATCTCGATCCGCTCCAGATCGTCCCCCGGCACCGCCGCAAACTCCCGGGCGCGCCACGCGCGCTTGGCTTCCTCGATCCGCTCGCGCCGCGAGGACACGAAATTCCACCACACATGCCGCGGCGTCGTGAACGCATCGCCCCCGCACAGCATCACCCGCCCGCCTGTCTCCGACCGGAGGGTCGCCGCGATCCCCGGCTTCAGGATGTAGAGCCGCTGCGGCTCCAGCGTCATACCCTCCAGGCTCGCCTCACCCAGCGCGCAATAGACGGCGCGTTCCTCGGCCGACGAATCTACGGGCACGCTCCCGCCCGGCTCCAGCGCGATGTCGGCATAGATGGTGCCCGCATAGGTGGTCGTCGGCGCACGCTCGCCCCACAATTCCCCCATGATGACCCGCGCGGTGGCCCCCTGCCCCTCGATCTGCGGCAGCGCCTCGGCGGGGATATGCTCGAAGGCAGGATCGATCTCCTCCACCGCCTCGGGCATCGCCAGCCAGGTCTGGATGCCCGACAGCACCGGCCCCTGCGGCCGCACCTCGCCGGGTGAGCGTTCGGAATGGACGATGCCGCTGCCCGCCGTCATCAGGTTCACCGCACCCGGCTCGATCACCAGGTCGCTGCCCAGCGAATCACGGTGCCCGATCGCGCCATCGAACAGATAGGTGACGGTCGACAGATTTATATGCGGATGCGGCCGCACGTCGATTCCCGATCCGGGCAACAGCTGCGCCGGGCCCATCTGGTCGAAGAAGATGAAGGGGCCGACCATCGTCCGCTCCTTGTTGGGCAGCGTCCGGTGCACCTTGAACCCGCCCAGATCGTGGCTGGAGGGTTGCAGCGTGCGCAGCAGGAAATCGTCAAACATGGGTCGGCTCCGTGGCGTCGAGCAATTCGATCAGATCGGTCGGAAAATAGGGTTCGTCGTGCGCCGCCAGCTCCTGCCGGGTGAACCAGCGCCAGCTTTGCATCACCCGCTGTTCGAGGACGGTATGGCCTGCGGCCGTCACGTCATGCGCATCGACATCGACGCGGAAATAGCGCTCGTCCGCCTCGACCTCGACGCCCTCGATGGTGCGGAACTCGACCTGCCGCCGTGCGACCTGCGGCCCGCAATCGCGGTCCAGCCCGGTTTCCTCCAGCAACTCGCGGTGAGCGGCATCCTCATAGCTCTCCCCCGGATCGACCGCGCCACCCGGCGTGCACCAGAAGGGCGGGCGGTCATCGGGGGTGAAGCGGAACATCAGCGTCCGGCCCGCCCCATCGACCAGCAGGATGCGCGCGGCGGGACGGGGTATACGGGTCATTCGGCGTCAAGCTCCGGATAATGGCGGAAGATTCCGTCCTCATTGAACGCCTGCCGCCGGTCGCTGTCCAGATAAGCGGCGATGCCCGGCAGCGCCGTCACGCGGTCATGCAGCGCGATCAGCGCGGGATAATCGCCCTCGACCGCCGCCATTCGCCTCGGGAACATATAGCGCAAGCCAGCGATCAGCTGAAACAACGAGGTGTCGACCGGCGACCAGCGTGCGCCCGCCATCCAGTCGCGGCCCTCCAGCGCATCCTCGAAATAGCCGAGGAATTTGGGGATGCGTTCCTCGCGGAATTGCGCGGCGGCGCGGGCGGCCTCGGGCTTCTGCTCGTGATAATAGGCGCCGGTCGCGACCGGGTGATGGACGTTGTGCACCTCCGCCACCATGTCGCTGATCGTCAGTTGTAGCTGGTTCAGCCACAGCCGCTCGCCCTCGGGCGCCAGATCGTGCCGCTCGGTCAGCCAGTGGAGGATGTTGGCGACCTGTGCGATCGCCTGTCCCCCGGTGCGGAGATAGGGCGGAGCGAAGGGCAGGCGGCTGCCTTTGCGCATATCGGCGAGCAACGCCTCGGCCCCCTCCTCCACGCCCCGGTCGCGGTAAGGCAGACCTGCGGCCTCCAGCACCAGCCGGACGAACTCGCCGCGGCCCGGCAGGCCGGGCCAGTACCACAGGTCATAGGGCATGGGATTATTCTCCGGGCGCCTTCGCGCTGATCGCCAGCGCGTGGATACGCTCCGACAACAGATCGGCGAGCGCGTGGTTCACCATGCGCTGGCGCGCGACGCGCGACTGGCCTGCGAAAGCGGGTGCCTCGACGATAACGCGGAAATGGCTCTCGCCGGTGCCGTCATCGCCCAGATGGCCGCGATGCATCGCGCTTTCGTTGATGACCTCCAGATGGGTCGGGGCCAAAGCCTCGGTCAGGCGCGCGGTGATCTGATCGGCGATGGGGGCGGTGGTGATATCGGTCATGGCCCCTATATAGACGGTTTTTCGGGACAAGCGGATAGCAGTGGCGCGTCGGTCGAGCAGCGAAACACCCAAGGACAAACCAAGCCCCCGTTTCCACGGCCGGGTGGAAAATACGGGCCGCGCCTGCGATCATGCCGGGTGCGCCGAAGCGGGCGAGTTCCGCGCGCCCCCGGCCGAGGGTACGCGCAGCGGCGACGGGCCGGGCCAGTTCCGCTGGTTCTGCCTGGAGCATGTCCGCGCGTTCAATAGCCGCTATAATTTCTTCGACGGGATGACCGCGGACGAGATCCACCGCGCCCAACGCCCCTATGCGGGCTGGGAACGCGAGACGCGCGCCTTTGCGCAGAACGGCACCGATCCGGGGCCGCGCTGGGCCGATTTCTCCGATCCGCTCGACGCCATCGCGGCCCGCTATCGCCGCGAAGCCGCGCCGGAACGCAGCGACGGCAAGCCGCTATCGGGGCAGGACCGCGAAAGCCTGAAGGTGCTGGGGCTGGAAGCGAATGCCGATCGCGGTGCGCTCCGGCGGCGGTACAGCGAGCTGGTGCGGCGCTATCACCCCGACCGCAATGGCGGCGACCGGAGCCATGAAGGGCGCCTGCAAAAGGTCATCGCGGCCTATCAGCAACTCCGCCAGGCACCGGCGTTCGCATGATTCATCCTCCCCGGCACGGGGAGGTGGCAGCGCTAAGCGCTGACGGAGGGGGGGGCCACAAAGAGCATCCCTTGCGGCCAGCCCCCTCCACCATGCTTCGCATGGTCCCCCTCCCCGTGCCGGGGAGGAATTTTACGTCCTCGGCCCGACCAGTCCGAATCGCGCCCCCTGCGGATCGCGCGCGGACAAGGAATATTCCCCGCCGGGGATCTCCATCGGCCCGAATCCGACCGTGCCACCCGCATCGACCACCCGCGCCGCCGCTGTGTCGATATCGTCCACCGCAAAATAGAAATGCCAGCCCGGCTCGCCCCCCGGCGGCACGCCCATCAGCGCGCCCAGCACCACCGGCCCATCCGCCAGAAAGCGATATTCGCCCAGCTCGCCCATCGGCATGCCCCCCTGATGGCTCCAGCCGAAATGCCGTCCGAAAAAGGCCAGCGCGCGGTCGGGGTCGCTGGCGATCCGCTCGTTCCAGACGACATGGCCCATGGCCGGGCCGGTGCCATGCTCGACGAACGCGCGCGACGGCTGCGGGTCCTGCGACGCCATGATGTAGAAGGGCGCGCCCAGCGGATCGGTGACCAGCGCCATGCGCCCCACCCCGTCCATCGTCCAGGCGGGCATCAGCACCTGTCCGCCATCCTCGACGATGGTCGCCAGCGATTCGTCGACATCGACGACGGGCAGATAGCCCAGCCAGACCGGCTTGCCCGGCGCGTCCTCGGGACGCTGCATCAGGCCGCCGATCGCCTCGCCCTCGGGCGTGGCGAAGATGCGATAGTCGATCCCGGTCATGCCGCTGTCGCCCACCTGCCACCCGATCACGGCAGCGTAAAAGGCCTGCGCGGCGCCCGCATCGTCGGTCAGCAGTTCGTACCAGATGAAATTCGCCATACCCGACCCCTCGTCACGTTCCGTCGCCAGTGGGCGGTGTCGCCGCCTCTCGTCTGTCGACTCGCGAAGGGCAGAATGACGGTGATGCACCGCGCGCGCAATCGCTCCGCCGGGGCGCCCGCCCGGCATCTTCGTGCGATCACCGGCATTGAGTAGGGAGCCGCCATTGGCCTAAGGCGTTAAGCGACGAGACGAGGGCCTGATGACCAACATCCCGAATACGCTTCCCGACAGCCGCGATACGACGATTCTCGATGCGCCCGACAAGATGGTGTCGGTGCGCGACCTGTTCGGCATCGACACCGATATGGAGGTGCCCGCCTTCTCCGAGGCCGATGAGCGCGTCCCCGATCTCGATCCCGCCTATGTGTTCGATCCCGACACCACGCTGGCGATCCTGGCCGGTTTCGCGCACAATCGGCGCGTGATGGTGCAGGGCTATCACGGCACCGGCAAGTCGAGCCATATCGAGCAGGTCGCCGCGCGGCTGAACTGGCCGTGCATCCGCATCAACCTGGATGCGCATATCAGCCGCATCGACCTGATCGGCCGCGACGCCATCGTCCTGAAGGACGGGCAGCAGGTGACCGAGTTCCGCGAGGGCCTGCTCCCCTGGGCGCTCCAGACGCCGACCGCGCTCGTCTTCGACGAATATGATGCGGGCCGCCCCGACGTGATGTTCGTGATCCAGCGCGTGCTGGAAACCGAAGGCAAGCTGACCCTGCTCGACCAGAACCGGGTGATCCGCCCCAACCCATGGTTCCGCCTGTTCGCGACCGCCAACACGGTCGGCCTGGGTGACACCAGCGGGCTCTATCATGGCACGCAGCAGATCAACCAGGGCCAGATGGACCGCTGGAACATCGTGGTCACGCTCAACTATCTGCCCGCCGCGACCGAGGCGCAGATCGTGCTCGCCAAGTCGGGCGAATATGACAAGCCCGACGGCAAGCAGCTGGTCGAGAACATGGTCCGCGTCGCCGACATGACCCGCAAGGGCTTCGTCAACGGCGACATCTCGACCGTGATGAGCCCGCGCACGGTCATCACCTGGGCACAGAACACGCTGATCTTCGGCGATCCGGGCTTTGCCTTCCGCCTGTCCTTCCTCAACAAGTGCGACGAGAACGAGCGCGCGCTGGTGGCGGAATATTATCAGCGCGTCTTCGGCAAGGACCTGCCCGAAAGCGTCGTCGGCCGGGCCTGATCCTCTTGGCGAACGAAACCCCTCTCGATCGGTTCAAGGCGGTCCTCGGCGGCACGGCGCGCACCATCGCGCAGGAGCCGGAGGTCGAACTCGCCTACACCGCCGACGCGCCGACCGCATCGGGCAAGCATATCCGCGTGCCGATGCCCGGCCGCGCGCTGCCGCCCGAACAGGTGGCGGAAGCGCGCGGGTTCGCCGATGCCTTTGCGCTGCGGCTGAAGCTGCACGATACCGCGCTGCACGCCAAGGCCGCGCCGGTCGAGGCGGTGGCGCGCGCGGTCTATGACGCGGTCGAGACGGCGCGGATCGAGGCGCTGGGCGCGCGCGGCTATGCCGGGATCGGCGACAACCTCGCCCATGCGCTCGACGTGCGGTTGCGCTCCGACCCGATGACGCGGGCGCGCAACCGCGATGAGGTGCCGCTGTCGACCGCGCTGGGGCTGTTGCTGCGCGAGCGGATGACGGGGCGGCCTTCGCCAGCCGAGACCGCCCCTGCCTTGGCGCTGGTCCGCGACTGGCTGGAGGGTGCGACCGATCTCGACGCGCTGGCGGGCGCGATGGACGACCAGAAGGCCTTCCAGTCGCTGACCGCCAAGATGCTCGCCGACCTCGAACTCGCCGAGCCGCCCGCCGAACCCGAACAGGCCGATGAAGGCGGCAACGACGAAGAGGGCGAGGACGAGCAGCAGCAGGACGAGAGCGAAGAGGATAACGACGAGAAAGGCCAGGGCGAAGGCGAGGTCGAGGCGCGCGCGGAGAAGCGCGACTCCGACAGCGAGGACGGCGAATCGCAGGAGCAGAGCCAGGATTCGCTCGACGATCTCGATGGCGAACCCGGCGAGGATGGCGACGAAGGCAGCCAGCCGACGCGGCCCAACCGCCCGCTGAACGATCTGGCGTCGCAATTCGATTATAAGCCCTGGACCACCCAATATGACGAGGTGATCGCCGCCGGAGAGCTGTGCGACGCCGACGAGCTGGCGCGTCTACGCGGCTATCTCGACCAGCAGCTGGCGCATCTGCAATCGGCGGTGTCGAAGCTCGCCAACCGGCTGCAACGCCGGTTGATGGCGCAGCAGTCGCGGTCCTGGGACTTCGACCAGGAAGAGGGCATTCTCGACGCCGCGCGCCTGGCTCGCGTGGTGGTCAATCCCGGCCAGTCGCTGTCCTACAAGATCGAGCGCGACACCGATTTCCGCGATACGGTCGTCACTCTGCTGATCGACAATTCGGGCTCGATGCGCGGGCGGCCGATCGGCATCGCGGCCATCTCCGCCGACATCCTCGCGCGCACGCTGGAGCGCTGCGGGGTGAAGACCGAGATCCTGGGCTTTACCACCCGCGCCTGGAAGGGCGGGCAGAGCCGCGAGACGTGGCTGGCGGCCGGACGCCCGCCGCAGCCGGGGCGGCTGAACGACATCCGCCACATCGTCTACAAACAGGCTGACGAGCCGTGGCGGCGCGCGCGCAACAATCTCGGCCTGATGATGCGCGAGGGGCTGCTCAAGGAGAATATCGACGGCGAGGCGCTGATGTGGGCGCACAGCCGTTTGATCGCGCGGCCCGAGGAGCGGCGCATCCTGATGGTCATCTCCGACGGCGCGCCGGTCGACGACTCCACCCTGTCGGTCAATTCTGGCAGCTATCTGGAACGCCATCTGCGCCAGGTCATCGGCTGGATCGAGAGCAAGAGCCCGGTCGAGCTAATCGCGATCGGCATCGGCCATGACGTGACCCGCTATTATGCGCGCGCGGTAACGATCATGGATGCCGAGCAGCTGGGCGGCACGATCATCGAGCAGCTGGCCGCTTTGTTCGACACCGAATGAGCCGCATCGCGGCCCCGGCGCACGGGTTCATCGGTCCGGTGAAGCGATCGATCACCATCGCCGGGCATGCGACTTCGATCAGCCTGGAGCCGGTGTTCTGGACCGCGTTGGAGGAGGCGGCGCTGGCACACGGCCTGCCGCTGTCGGCGCTGGTCGCGGAGATCGACGCGCTGCGGATCGTCGCGGACGATCCGCCGAACCTGGCGAGCGCGATCCGATCGTGGTTGTTTCTGCGGCGGTAATGACGTTTGCGCGGAGGGGGCGGTCCCTCCTTTTCGCGTCCTCCGCGCCTCTGCGTAAACTAGACCGTGATGACACGAGATGAACTCACCCCTCCCCTTCAGGGGAGGGGCCGGGGGTGGGGCGCCTCCGCAAGCGTCCAGCCCGTGGTAAGGCCCCACCCCAACCCCTCCCCTGAAGGGGAGGGGCTCTCCTTGTTTAACGCAACGTCATCTCGGTCTAGGCCCTCCTAGCGTCCCTCCTCCGTTCAGCCTGAGCGAAGTCGAAGGCCACGGGATAACCTCCGTGCCCGGGGCGAGCGCGGGGCGTAGGCTTCGACTTCGCTCAGCCCGAAGGGCGGGTGGGGATGGGATCGCAGGGCCCTGCCCAATTGACGCCGCCCGTCGCCTCCGGCAGGGCGCGCCGTCTGTTTCGGGGTTTGTGTGGCCGGAATCACCTTTCGCGATACGGGAATGGGGGTCCATCGCTGGCTGGGGCTGGCGGTCGGACTGATCGCGCTTGCCCTGGCCGTATCCGGCACGATCCTGGCCAGCGCGCCGGTGCTGGAGCGGATCGCCGCCCCCGCCCGCTTCCGGGTGAGCGGCGAGCAGCGGCTGGCCCCCGCCCGCTATGTCGACGCCGCCTATCGCCGCCTGCGTCCCGGCGAACGGATCGCCGCGCTGTCGTTGGAACAGGGTTCGTCGCCCGTCATCGTAACACTCGACCGAATCGGCGACCGGGCGCAGCGGCTGTTGTTCCTCGACCCGCCGACCGGACGGGTTCTCGCCAGTGCCTGGCGGGACGGCGGCGTCATCGGCGCGGCGCGACACCTGCATGACGGACTGTTCCTGTCGGGCTTTGGTCGGTGGATCATCGGGCTGGGCGGGGTCGGGCTGATGCTGGCCAGCCTGACCGGCCTCTGGGCATGGCTCACGCGCGAACGGCCAAAGAAGTCCACCAGGCGGAAACGCACCGACAGCGGGTGGGCGGCAGCACACCGCAGCATAGGGCTATGGTCGGCGATCCCGGTGATGGCGTCGGCCGCAACCGGCCTGGCGCTGGTCCCGGTGCCGGGCGCGACAACGACCCCCGCCGCAGCGCCGGTCGCCCGCGCGGCCCTGCCCGTCGATCGTGTGGTCGCCAGCGCCAGCGGTTGGACACGCGGCACGCCGCGCACGATCGAATGGCCGACCGAGCGCATGCCAGACTGGACACTCTATTTCGAGGGCGGCGAGCCAAGCGTCATCAAGGTGGCCGACGACAGCGCCAAGGCGCTGGCCGCACCCGCGCATACGGCACCGATAATGCTGTCCTGGGTCCGCCGAATCCATGGCGGACAGGGCATGCCATGGATATGGCGACCGCTGGCCGTGCTGACCGGCTTGCTGGCCGCCTGGGTCGCCATGTCCGGGCTGATCGCCTGGGCGACCCGCCCGAAGGTCAGACGCGCTCGGCGCTGAGCAGGTCGGCGGGGTCGAGGCCCAGCAGCTCGATATGGTCGCGGATGCGCGGCCACTGCACCGCCAGGAAGCTCTGCCGCTCCGCCGCGCGCAGCCGGTCGGCGGCGCCCGGCATCACGAACATGCCGACCCCGCGCCGCACCTCGACATAGCCGTCGTCCTGAAAGCTCTGATAGGCCTTGGCGACGGTCAGCGGGTTCGCACCCTGCTCGGCAGCCAGCGCCCGCACCGAGGGGAGCTGGTCACCCGTGCGATAGGTGCCGTTGAGAATGCCCGCCGCGATCGTCCCGCGCAGGCGGATGTAAACCGGGCTGTCGTCGCCGCTGAGAGCTGTCATGCCGAGTTAATACAGCATGGGAGAAACGATGTCGAGGCCCGAACCCGATAACGTTTGCAATCTTGCCGCATGTGCAACCCGCCTCATCCGTGCCAGGTCGAGACGATCCGCTCCATGTCGGGCCTCGGCCGCTCGTCGAGCGGACGGCCGGGCGTG
The DNA here is from genome assembly GCA_019112965.1 of Candidatus Sphingomonas excrementigallinarum. Classification (GTDB taxonomy): domain Bacteria; phylum Pseudomonadota; class Alphaproteobacteria; order Sphingomonadales; family Sphingomonadaceae; genus Sphingomonas; species Sphingomonas excrementigallinarum. Next base: position 9,307 of record DXIH01000108.1, read on the forward strand.
CCGATGAAGACGAAGCCGACGATCCGCTCCGGCGCGGCCCCGAACGCATCGCGCACCGCGTCGGAAAAGGCGGGCCAGCCGGTCAGCCAACCCCCGGCATAGCCCATCGCATGGACGGCGTGGAGCAGGTTCATGCACGCCGCGCCCGCCGACAATTCCTGTTCCCAAAGCGGAATATGGCTTTCGGTGCGGGGGCTGGACAGAACCACGACCAGATCGGGGGCCTGATGCGCGAACTGTTCCAGCGCGGCGATCTCGGTCGCGCCCGCCTGCGGCCGTTCGGCACGATAGGCGGTGGTGATGACCTCGGCCAGCCTGGCCCGCGCCGCCGTGGGCACGATCACGAAGCGCCATGGGGCCAGCTTGCCATGGTCGGGCGTACGCGCCGCGATCGCCAGCATCTGCGCCAGTTCGGCCGCATCGGGGCCGGGCGCGATCAGGTCGCGCGGCTTGCCCGAGCGGCGGGTCGCCAGCAGCGAAAACGGGGTCGAGCGGTCGTTGAAGGTCATGTCCGTCATGGCTTCGATCCTTACGTCGTCGCGCACGATATTTACAGTCGCGGCTTTGGCGTTAGGTTACCGAACCATTACGCCCCTTGCTTGCCCCGTGCACGCAGGGGGCGATCCCGATGGAGTGAACGCCGGCATGGCGACTGCGTATGAGGCCGCCGCGCGCGGCAAAACGGTTCTGGGCCATCCCCGAGGCCTGTTCCTGTTGTTCTTCACCGAGATGTGGGAGCGTTTTTCCTATTACGGAATGCGCGCCATCCTGGTCTTCTATCTGACCAAGCATTTCCTGTTCACCGACGAACCGGCCTTCGGCATCTACGCCGCCTATACCTCGCTGGTCTATGTGACGCCCGTCATCGGCGGCTATCTGGCCGACCGCTATCTGGGGGCCAGACGGGCGGTGCTGGCAGGCGGGCTGTTCATCGCCTTCGGACATATCCTGATCGCGGTGATGGAAGGACCGCAGGGTGCGACGGGGGCCTATCTCGAGGGCTTCTACCTCGCGCTCGCCTCGATCGTGGTCGGCACCGGGTTCCTGAAAGCCAATATCTCGGTGCTGGTGGGACAGCTTTATGCGCGTGACGACATGCGCCGCGATCCCGCTTTCTCGATCTTCTACATGGGCATCAATGCGGGCGGCGCGCTGGGGCCGATCGTGTGCGGCGTGCTGGGCGAGACGGTGGGCTGGGCTTACGGCTTCGGCGCGGCGGGCGTCGGCATGGTGCTCGGCCTGATCGCCTTCATCGCCCTGAAGCGTGAACTGCACGGCGCGGGCGAAGCGCCCTCGCTGCCTGCACTGCGGGCGCCGGTCGTGGCGGGTCTGTCGCGCGAATGGCTGATCTATCTGGGCGCGATCGTCGCCACGCTGGCGGTGTGGCAGCTGATCCAGCATCAGGATGCGGTCGGCACGCTGCTGGTCGTGTTCGCCGCCGCCACCGTGATCTTCATCCTGTGGCGCGCGGTGTTCCAGCTGCCCAAGGTGGACCGCGACCGTATCTTCGCCGCGCTGTTCCTGATCGCGCTGTGCCCGCTGTTCTGGGCGCTGTTCGAGCAGGCGGGATCGTCGCTGAACCTCTATACCGATCGCTCGGTCGACCGGACGCTCTTGGGCTGGACCATCCCGGCCTCGGCCTTCCAGTCGGTCAATTCGATCTTCATCATCCTGCTCGCGCCGCTGTTCGCCGCGCTGTGGACGATCCTGGGCAAGCGCGGGTGGGAGCCGAGCGCGCCGTTCAAGTTCGGCATCGGCCTGGTCGGCGTAGGCGCGGGCTTCATGGTGCTGGTCGCGGGCGCGGCGGCCTATGCGGGGATGCCGACGCCGGTGATCTTCGTGATCCTGGTCTATCTGATCCACACCATGGCCGAATTGTGCTTCTCGCCGGTCGGTCTGGCGGCGATGACGCGGCTGTCGCTGCCCAGCATGACTGGCCTCATGATGGGCACCTGGTTCCTGGCGACGGCGGCGGGCAACTTCATCGCGGGCCTTATCGCCCAGGCAACCGGCGGCGAGGGCGCTGGGCCGGACAAGGTGCTCGACGTCTATACGCGGATCGGCTGGTTCTCGATCGGGATCGGCGTGGTCGTGCTGGTCGTCTCGCCCCTGATCGCCAAGCTGATGCATCTCGACCTGCTCAAGGCCGAAGCCGCGCTGGCCGGAGACAAGGAACTGGCCGAACCGGCAGCAGCAGGTGTCGATACGCGGCTGGAGCAGAAACCGCTTTGATCCCGGCGGGGCGGTTGGGTCGCTTGGCCCACCGCCCTACCCCATCCCAACTCCCGTTCAGGCTGAGCGAAGTCGAAGCCCACGCCCCAGACCATCGCCAGGCGGCGCCCCTTGCATTTCGACTTCGCTCAGTGCGAACGGAAGGTGGGTTTTGGCCTCAGAGCCGCGTCATCGCCATCGCGCGCTCGCCATAGCGCGGCCCGGCCGTGCCGCCGCGTGGGGAGGCCGCGTCGAGCCTGGCCAGTTCCTCCGCCGACAGCACCAGCTCCGCCGCCTTCATCGAATCCTCCAGCGTCGCGCGCCGCTTGGAACCGGGGATCGGAACGATGTCCTCGCCCTGCGCCAGCAGCCACGCCAGCGCCACCTGTGCGGCACTGGCGTCATGCGCGACGGCGATTTCCTTCACCACCTCGACCACCTTCATGTTGCGGTCGAAATTCTCCTCCGAATAGCGCGGGTCGTTGCGCCGATAATCCCCCTCGGGCAGATCCTCGCGCCGGGTGATCTGCCCGGTCAGGAAGCCGCGTCCCAGCGGACTGTACGGCACGAAGCCGATACCCAGTTCGCGCACCACGGGCAGGATGTCCGCCTCGACATCGCGTTCCCACAGCGAATATTCGGATTGGACCGCCGCGATCGGATGGACGGCGGCGGCGCGGCGGATCGTCTCGGCGCTAGCCTCCGACAGGCCCAGCCGCCGGACCTTACCCTGCTCGACCAGTCGGCCCATCGCGCCGACCGTCTCCTCGATCGGGACATTGGGGTCGACGCGGTGCTGATAGAACAGGTCGATCGTCTCGACGCCCAGCCGCTTGAGCGAGCCCTCGCAGGCCCGCTGGACGTTCGCCGGGGTCGAATCCACGTCGGTCATGCCGTTCTCGTCATAGCGAAAGCCGAACTTGGTCGCGATGACCACCGCATCGCGCTTGCCGCGAATGGCGCGGCCGACCAGTTCCTCATTGACCAGCGGGCCATAGATTTCAGCGGTGTCGAACAGCGTCACACCCAGCTCGATCGCGCGGTGGATGGTGGCGATGCTCTCCGCCTCGTTCGCCTCGCCATACATATTCTTGCCGACACCGGCCATCGGCATGCAGCCCAGGCCCAGCGCGGAAACCTCGAACTCGGAGCCTAACGTGCGATATTTCATGGAATGTCCTCATCGATCGTACCGCTCAGGCGGGAAACGGTCGCGGTGGCGGCAAGGTCCATGCTGACATTGCCCAGCGTGCGGAAGATGTCAGGAATCGTCTCCACCGCGATCAGCAGCCCCAGAGGCGCGGCGGGCACCCCCAGCGCGACGCAGACCGGCGCGATCGAGGCGAAGAAGGTGATCTGCGACGGCAAGCTCGCCGAGCCCAGCGAACACAGGATCGCGACCACCACGGCGGCGGCGACCGAGGGCAGGCCGGGCACGATGCCGAACCAGTCGGCGATGTAGAGCGCCACCGCCACGTTCATCGCGGGCTGCGTTCCCCGGAACATCGCGACCGCCATCGGCAGGACGAGCCCGGCGGTCGCAGGCGCGATCCGCAACGTCTTCGTCCCTTCGATCATCGCGGGCAGGCTGGCGAGCGAGCTTTGGGTTGAAATCGCCACCGCCTGCGCCGGGGCCAGCGCGCGGGCAAAGCGCGGCAAGGGCACGCGCCCGGCGACGATGGCCACACCATATGCCATCAGCATGACGATGACCCCGATGCTGGCGATGGTCACGATATAATGGACCAGCGCCCCGAACGCCGCCCCGCCCGCGCTCGCCCCGACGACAAAGGCCAGCGCGAA
>DXIH01000109.1 GCA_019112965.1 Candidatus Sphingomonas excrementigallinarum
CGCCCTGCCACCTCCCCTTGCAGGGGAGGAATTGCTTGGGGGATTTGCGCGCTCATACCTGACCGCCGTTCCGCCTGAGCGAAGTCGAAGGCTAAGGGAAAACCCGTCCTCCAGGCCCATGTTCTTGCATGGGCTTCGACTTCGCTCAGCCTGAACGGCGGTCAGGCCTTATCGTCCTCATCATCCCGCTTCGCGCTGCTGCCCTTGAGCGACAGCAGTGCCGCCGTCAGTCCGGCCGCCGCCGCCAGGCTGCCCAGGATCGATGCCACCCCCCATTTGCCGCCGACCCGGTCCAAGCCATGTTTTCCCAAGGCCGGAGCGGGCGCGGGCTTGATCGGGGCGGGTTTGCGGGGCGCGGCCTTGCGCGGCGTGGCGCGCTTGGTCGAGCGGGGCTTGGGCGGGGCCTTGGGCTTGGGCGAAGACTTTGCCGCCTCGACGTCCGCGCCTTCGGTCGACACCTCGGTGACGGGGGCCGTCGGCGCAGTCTCCGACGCCTTGGGGGCGGGGCGCTTGCGTGGCGCGGGGGTGCCCGCCGCCTTGGGCGCGGCGCGGCGGCGGGGCGGGCGTGGTTTTTTCGGCTCGGTGGTATCGACCATGACGAAATCCCCCATTTCAACAAAGCAGCTTCGGTTCGTCACCGTAACGCTTACACCCGCCCCCGGTTGCTTCCTCAGCGGAAGGGCGGCTCGTTGAACGCGCGCAGCTTGCGGCTGTGGAGCTTGTTGCCTTCACGCCGCAGCTGTTCGCAGGTTTCGATGCCGATCCGCATGTGCTCGCTGATCGCGCGTTCGTAGAAGCGATTGGCCTGGCCGGGCAGCTTGAGTTCGCCGTGCAGCGGCTTGTCCGATACGCAGAGCAGCGTTCCGTACGGCACGCGGAAGCGATAGCCCTGGGCTGCAATCGTCGCCGACTCCATGTCGATGCCGACCGCGCGGCTGAGCGAGAAGCGCAGCGCCGACTTGGAGTAACGCAGCTCCCAGTTGCGGTCGTCGGTGGTGACGATCGTGCCGGTGCGCAGGCGGCGCTTCAGTTCGTCGCCCGACTGGCCCGAGACGATCTCGGCCGCCTTGGCGAGCGCGACCTGCACCTCGGCGATGGCGGGCACCGGAATTTCGGGCGGCAGCACATCGTCCAGCACATGGTCATCACGCAGGTAAGCGTGCGCCAGCACATAGTCGCCGATTCGCTGGCTGGGACGAAGACCGCCGCAATGGCCGATCATCAGCCAGGCCTCGGGGCGCATGACCGCGAGGTGGTCGCAGATCGTCTTGGCATTGGACGGGCCGACGCCGATATTGACCAGCGTGATGCCGGTGCCGTCCTTGGCGACCAGGTGATAGGCGGGCATCTGGTGCCGCCGCCACGCGCTGTCGGTGACGATCTTGTCGACATCTTCCGGCCGCTCAATCACGATCCCGCCCGCACCCGACAGGGCGGTGAAGCGCGACCCTTCGCCCAGCTGCGACGCACCCCAGCGAACGAATTCATCGACATAGCGGTGATAGTTGGTGAACAGCACGAAGCGCTGGCAATGCTCGGGTGGAGTGCCGGTATAGTGGCGCAGGCGCGCGAGCGAGAAATCGGTGCGCAGCCCGTCGAACAGGGCCAGCGGCCGGTTGCCGTCGGCGGTCATCCAGAGCCCGTCGGCGATCTCGTCCCCGATATGGGCGAGTTCGGTCGCCGGGAAGAAGCGCGCCAGCTCGGCCGCCGACACCGTATCCAGGCTCAGCGCATGGCCGGGGTCGAGGACATAGGGGAAGGGGATTTCCTGGCGACCCGGCACTGCCTCGACCGAGACGTCGTAATCCTCGATCAGCAGGGTCAACTGCTCGACCAGATAGTCCCTGAACAGCGCCGGCTTGGTGACGCTGATCCGGTAGTCGCCCGGCGAGACGAGGCGGCCGAACGAGCGCATCGGGGCGGGGCGTCCGCCCTCACCGCGATAAATCAGCCGGATTTCGGGATAGGCGAAACAGCCATGCGCGCGATCTTCCAGCGTGGGTGCGGTACCGTCGCGCAGATACAGGGTCAGCGCATCCTTCAGACGCGTGACGGAGGCGGTGTAGAGGCGGTCGAGTTCTTCGACAATCTGGACAGCTTGAGTCATCGGACAGAGCTAAGCCGTGTCATCGGTTCTGGCAAGCGGGGCGAGATTGCAGTTCCGCAGCCTATATGGCCCGGGGGCCTAGCCCCCGTTCAGCCTGAGCGAAGTCGAAGGCCAAGGGAAGCATCGCTTCATACCCCGACTGGAGAGTATCGGGCGTGGCCTTCGACTGCGTTCAGGCTGAGCGGAGGGGGGCTCAATGTGACCAGGAAAGGCGCCCCAAACCCCGCCCGGGAAGGGTTTGGGGCAAGCGGCTTCAGGCGCCCTGTGTCGAATTGTCGTCGTCGGACGGCGTGCGCAACTTCGACGCGCCGAACGCCGCCCCGGCGACCGCCGCCGCTACGCCCGCCGCGATTCCGGCGGTCGCGTAGGGATGTTCCTTTACCTTGCCACCGGCTGCCTTGGCGGCATCCTGTGCCTTTTCGGTAAAGCTCTTCGCCTGAGCCTGCTTTTCGGGGGGGACATAGGTGGTCATGGCCAAGCTCCTCTCGTTATCCGTGTCCGTGATGACCAAAAAACGCCGGAGCCTCCACCACTGTTCCACCCCCGATCCGACCGGCCGTGCGGCTTACCCGGTCAGAGGACGGAGAGGAGATGCTCGGCCGAGCTGACCTTGAACTCGCCCGGCGCCTCGACGAACAGCTGCTCGACCACGCCGTCATTGACCAGCATCGTGTAGCGCTGGCTGCGCGTGCCCATCCCAAATTTAGAGCCGTCCATCGTCAGACCGACCGCGCCGGCGAAATCGGCATTGCCGTCGGCCAGCATGGTGATGTCGCCAGCATTGCTGGTCTGGCCCCACGCCTTCATCACGAACACGTCGTTGACCGAGGTGCAGGCGATCTCGTCCACGCCCTTGGCCTTGATCGCGCCTGCCTGGGCAATGAAGCCCGGCAGGTGCTGGGCCGAGCAGGTGGGGGTGAAGGCGCCCGGCACCGCGAACAGCGCGACGCGACGCCCCGCGAAATATTCGGTCGTGCTGACCTGCTCGGGGCCTTCGGGCGTCACCTTGACCAGATTGGTGGCGGGCAGGCGGTCTCCGACCTTGATCGTCATCGTGCGGATCCTTCGGGAAATGGGCCACGGCACCGCGCCGGGCTTTGCCACGTTCATGGCGCAGACGGCATTTGGATTTCAAGCATGGCGAGGCGGGGCGGCGATGCCTATAGTCGGTGGCGTGCATCAACTGACCTATCTTTCCGGCCAATTCCTGTTGGCGCTGCCCGGCATGGGCGATCCCCGTTTCGAACATGCCATCATCGCGATGTGCGCGCATGACGAGGGCGGCGCGCTCGGCATCGGGCTCGGGACCACGATCGACGGCATCGGCTTCCATGCGCTGCTCGACCAGTTCGAGATCGCGCATGGCGATATCCCCGACGCGCCGGTCCATTATGGCGGCCCGGTCGAGCCGCGGCGCGGCTTCGTGCTGCACAGCCATGACTGGCAGGGACAGGACAGCGTCGATGTCGGCGGCCGCTGGGTCCTGTCGAGCACGGTCGACGTGCTGCGCGCCATCGCCGAGGGCACCGGGCCGAAACGGTGGATCGTCGCATTGGGCTATGCCGGATGGGATGCGGGCCAGCTGGAACAGGAACTGCGCGAGCCGGGATGCTGGTTCAACGTCGGCGGCGAGCCGGAAATCCTGTTCGACGTGGCCGCCGAGGATCGCTGGCAGGCGGCGTTCGGCGTCGCGGGCGTCGATCCCAGGCAATTGGTGACGGGCGGCGGTACGGCCTGACGAGCTAAGAGCGTCTTCGCCCGACACTGAATGATATAAAGATATCTTTATATTTGATCCCTAAGGCGATCGCCGCTAAGGCGTCGGCCGTGCCGATCGGCGTGTCCTCGCGTCTTGGTCGGCCCCATTTTGCACGGAGTTTCGTCGTGTCCACGACTGCTGCCACCAAGAACGATTACGTCATCAAGGACATCAGCCTCGCTGATTTCGGCCGCGCCGAGATCAAGATCGCCGAGACCGAGATGCCCGGCCTGATGGCCCTGCGCCAGGAATTCGGCGCTTCGCAGCCGCTCAAGGGCGCGCGCATCACCGGCTCGCTGCACATGACGATCCAGACCGCCGTGCTGATCGAGACGCTGACCGCGCTCGGCGCGGACGTGCGCTGGGCGACCTGCAACATCTATTCGACCCAGGACCATGCCGCCGCCGCGATCGCCGCAGCGGGCATCCCCGTCTTCGCCGTCAAGGGCGAGACGCTGGCCGAATATTGGGACTATGTCGGCGACATCTTCGACTGGGACAAGAATGGTGACGGCACCACCGCCAACATCATCCTGGACGACGGCGGCGACGCGACCATGTTCGCGCTCTGGGGCGCCAAGCTGGAAGCCGGTCAGAGCTTCGGCGAGCCCGAGAACGAGGAAGAGGTCGAGTTCCAGCGTTCGGTCAAGGCGTTCATCGCCAAGAAGCCGGGCTATCTGACCGAGACCGTCAAGAACCTGAAGGGCGTGTCGGAAGAGACGACGACCGGCGTTCACCGCCTGTACGAGATCGCGAAGAAGGGCGAGCTGCCTTTCCCGGCGATCAACGTCAACGACTCGGTCACCAAGTCGAAGTTCGACAATCTCTATGGCTGCAAGGAATCGCTGGTCGACGCGATCCGTCGCGCCACCGACGTCATGCTGGCGGGCAAGGTCGCCGCGGTCGCCGGTTTCGGCGACGTCGGCAAGGGCTCTGCCCAGTCGCTCCGCAACGGCGGTGCGCGCGTGCTCGTGACCGAAATCGACCCGATCTGCGCACTGCAGGCGGCGATGGAAGGCTTCGAGGTCGTGACCATGGATGAGGCCGTGAAGCGCGCCGACATCTTCGTCACCGCCACCGGCAACGCCGACGTCATCACCGCCGATCACATGAAGGCGATGAAGCCCATGTCGATCGTCTGCAACATCGGCCACTTCGACTCCGAGATCCAGATCGCGGCGCTGTCGAACTACAAGTGGACCGAAGTGAAGCCCGGCACCGACCTGGTCGAGTTCCCGGACGGCAAGCAGATCATCGTGCTGGCCAAGGGCCGCCTGGTGAACCTGGGCTGCGCGACCGGCCACCCGTCCTTCGTGATGTCGGCCTCGTTCACCAACCAGACGCTCGCCCAGATCGAGCTGTGGACCAAGGGCGAGAACTACAAGAACGAAGTCTATGTGCTCCCGAAGCACCTGGACGAGAAGGTCGCCGCGCTCCACCTCGAAAAGCTGGGCGTCCAGCTGTCGAAGCTGAGCGAGAAGCAGGCCGCCTATATCGGCGTGCCGGTCGAAGGCCCGTTCAAGCCGGATCACTATCGCTACTGATCCCGCTTTCGGGCTCATGCGCGAGACAGGAGGGCCGTCCGAAAGGGCGGCCCTTTTTCTTTGTCCTTCGTTATGGCGCATCGCGTGTCGATCGGGCTAGAGATGGGCCGATGCAGCGTTTCGGCATGGCCTTTCCCGGATGATAGCGATCGGTGATACCGAGGCGGTCCTGTTGGGTGCCGGGGCCTGCGCCCTCATCATCGTCGCCATGGTCCTGCTCTATCTCGGCGTCCGCGCACGGGCCGAGGCGTCGACGGTGCGGCTGGAGCGCGACCGGCTCGATGCGATGCTGCGCGCCGGGCCTGCCCAGGCGATGGTGATGCGCAGCGACGGGCGGATCGAGATGCCCCGACGACTGGCCGACTGGCTGGGCCTCGCCGATGTCGCGCGCTTTCTTGAAGAGCTGACCTATGACGAGGCGGGGCTGACGCCGGAGGACCAGTCGCTCCTGGCCGCCGATCTGAACGCAGCGCAGAAGACCGGCCGTCGCTTCCGCCGGATCGTCCGGCCGCAGGGCTCGGTTCGCACCCTGCTGTTCGACGGGGCCCGCGCGCCCGCGCATCAGGGCGCCGCCGGAGAGGTCGTCATCTGGGTCTTCGACATGACCGAGACGCAGGACGAGATCGTCCGGCTGGACGGCGAGGCGCAGCGTCTTGGCGATGCGTTTCAGGCCCTGACCGGGCTGATCGAGGCGGCGCCGTTACCCATGTGGTATCGCGGCCCCGATCTGCGTCTCGCCATGGTCAATTCCGCCTATGTCGAGGCGGTCGAGGGCCGCGATGCCGCCGATGTCGTCGGGCGCGGTCTGGAACTGGTCGAGGGGTCGGGGCGCGGCGGCCCGCTCGCGGGGGCGGCGGCGGCCCGCGATAGGGGGCAGCCGCATGAGCAGGTGCTGCCCGCGACTATCGACGGCGCCAGGCGCGCGCTGCGTATCTTCGACGTGCCGCTGCCGACCGGCGGGATCGCCGGGTTCGCCGTCGATATCGAGGATCTGGAACAGTCGCGCGCGGGCGCCAAGCGCTTTGCCGAGGCACAGCGCGCGATGCTCGACCGGCTGTCGGCGGCGGTCGCGCATTTCGGGCCTGATCGGGGCCTCGTCTTCTGCAACCAGCCCTTCCGCCGCATGTTCGCGATGCGCGCCGAATGGCTGGCGGACCACCCGGAGTTCGACCGCATCCTGGAGCGGATGCGCGAGGCCAATCGCAGCCCGGAGGTCCGCGACTTCCCCGGCTGGAAGGCCGAGCGGGTCGGCTGGTTCCGGCAGGCGAGCGGCGGGATCGAGGAGCAGTGGCATCTGCCCGGCGGCACGCATCTGCGCGTCGTGGCGCAGCCGCTGCCCGATGGTGGCCTGCTGATGATCTTCGAGGATCGAACCGAGGAAGTGCAACTGGCCTCCGCGCGCGACACGCTGCTGCGCGTGCGCACCGCGACCTTCGACAATCTGTTCGAGGCGCTGGGCGTGTTCGCCGCCGATGGCCGGTTGCAGTTGTGGAACAACCGTTTTCGCGCGCTCTGGGGTCTGGAGGAGGATTTCCTGACCAGCCATCCGCGCGTCGATGCCTTTGCGGATCGCGTGGCGGAGCGGCTGGCGACACCGGGCCGCTCCGCCCTGATCGTCGACCTCGTCCGTTCGGCGACGATCGAGCGGCAGCAGCGCGGCGGGCGCGTCGCCTTTGCCGATGGGCGGCATTTCGAGTTTGCGGGCGTGCCGCTGCCCGACGGCAATGCGCTGTTCACGCTGCTCGACATCACCGACAGCAGGCGGGCGGAACAGGCCTTGCGCGACCGGGCCGATGCGCTGGAGGCGGCGGACAAGGTCAAGACGGCCTTCGTCGCCAATATGAGTTATGAACTGCGCACGCCGCTCACTTCGATCAGCGGATTTGCCGAGATGCTGCACGGCGGGTTCGCCGGGCCGCTGCCCGAAACGGCGACGGGCTATGTCGAGGCGATTCTGGAGTCGACCGAGCGGCTGGGCCTGCTGGTCGACGATGTGCTCGACCTGACCCGCGACCAGGCGGATGGCGGGATCGCGCGGGAAGACGTCGAAATGGCCCGTGTCGCACGCGCCGCCGCCGATACGATCCGGCCGATCGCGGCGCGGCGCAAGCTGGACTTCGCGGTCGAGATGCATCGTTCGCTCGGCCGCGTCACCGGCGACCGTCGTCGATTGCAGGAGACGATCGAGCATCTGCTGCGCCACGCCGTCGAACAGACGCCGGAGGGGGGGCGCATCCTGCTCCACGCTGATGGCGATGCGGTGCGCGCGCGGATCGTCGTGTCCGATGACGGGCAGGGCATGGACCGGGAGGCGGTGGCCCGCGCCTTCGATCGCTTCGCCGAACCGGGCATCAAGGCGACGGGTGAACGCGCGCTGGGTCTGGGCCTGCCGCTGGCCAAGAAATTCGTCGAGGCGCATGGCGGCGCCATCACCCTGTTGTCCGAACCGGGCGAGGGCACATTGGTCACGGTCGAGCTGCCCCGGCGCGTGGTGGAGAAGGACAAGTCATGACGATCCGGCTGGCCGACGCCGCCGCGACCGAGGATTTCGGACGGCGGCTGGCGGCGCATATCCGCCCCGGCGATGTGGTGACGCTGACCGGCACATTGGGTGCTGGTAAGACCAGCCTGGCGCGCGGGTTGCTCGCCGCGCTCGGCCTGCCCGGCGAGGCCCCTTCGCCCAGCTTTGCCATCGTCCAGCCCTACGCCCCGCCGGAAACCACGATCCCTGTTCTGCATGTCGATCTCTACCGTCTCGACGGGCCGGAGCAGATGGTGGAACTGGGGCTCGACGAGGCGCTGTGGGACTCGGCGCTGGTCGTCGAATGGCCCGACCGGGCAGGTGAGGGTGCGTGGCCGCAGGCGCTGGCGTTGACCCTGGAGATGGACCCTATGGGCGGACGCATCTTGACAGCGAAGATACCCTCGGGCTGGGAAAACCGATGGCCGATATGACCCCTCCGGCGGATGCGCCCGCCTTTCTGACGATGCTGGGCTGGGAGGGCGCGGTGATCGCCCCGCTCGCCGGAGATGCGTCGTTTCGCCGTTATTTCCGGGTGACGCTGGCAGAGCGCCGCGCTGTGCTGATGGATGCGCCGCCGCCGCATGAGGATCCGCGCCCCTTCATCGCGATCGCGCGCTGGCTGCTGGCCAAGGGCTTTGCCGCGCCCGCCATCCTGGGCGCGGACGAGGAACGTGGCCTCGTACTGATCGAGGATTTCGGCAACGACCGGATGCGCGAGGCGATCGAGGCCGATCCCGAGGCGACCGTCCAGCTGTACAGCGATGCGGTCGACCTGCTCGCCGCGTTGCGCAACCATGCGCCTGAGGGACTGGCATCCTATGACACCGCCGTCCTCCACCGCGAGGCGGCACTGCTTCCCGAATGGTACGCGCCCGCGGTCGGCCTGCATGTCGATGTCGAGGGGTATCGCGCCGCTTGGGGCCGGGTGTTCGCCCACGCGCTGACCGACAAGCCCGTTACCGTGCTCCGCGACTATCATGTCGAGAACCTGATGCTGGTCGGGCCGGGGCGCACGCTCGGTCTGCTCGACTTTCAGGACGCGCTGGCCGGGCATCCGGCCTATGACCTCGTTTCGCTGCTTCAGGATGCGCGGCGCGATGTCGAGCCATCGATCGAAGAGGCGATGCTGAAGCGCTATCTGGCCGCGACGGGCGAAGGCGATGCGTTCCTGAACGCCTATCATGTGCTGGGTGCGCAGCGGAACGCAAAGATCATCGGCATCTTCACCCGCCTCTGGAAGCGTGACGGCAAGCCGCGCTACGCGGCCCTTTGCCCGCGTGTCTGGGCCTATCTGGAGCGGGATCTGTCGCACCCGGTGCTGGCGCCGGTGGCGGCCTGGTTCGACGACAATGTGCCGCCCGAGCTACGCGGCGATCCGCAACGTCTGGCGGAAGGACAGGGGGAATGACCCGGCAACTCGCGCTCCGCCCGACCCCTGCGGGCCAGGTCCCGCGCACCGCGATGGTGATGGCGGCAGGACTGGGCAAGCGGATGCGCCCGCTGACCGCCACCCGGCCTAAGCCACTGGTGTCGGTGGCGGGCAAGCCGTTGATCGACCATGTCTTCGACCGGCTGATCGTGGCGGGGGTCGAGCGCGCGGTGGTCAATGTCCATTACCTTGCCGACCAGCTGGAGGCGCATCTGAAGGATCGCTTTCCGGGGATCGAGGTCGTCATCTCGGACGAGCGTGAACAGCTGCTGGAAACCGGCGGCGGCCTGGTCAAGGCCAAGCCGTTGCTCGGCGACGATCCCATCCTGGTCGTCAACAGTGATAATCTTTGGATCGACGGGCCGGTCGATGCGATCCGTCTGCTCGCCTCGCGCTGGGACGCGGGTGTCATGGATGCGCTGCTGCTGATGGTGCCGCTGGCGCGCGCGCATAACCACAATGGCCATGGTGATTTCTATCTGGGCGCGGATGGCCGGATTACCGAGCGGCGACAGCCCGGGCGGGTCGCGCCCTTTTCCTATACCGGCCTCCAGATCCTGCACCCGCGCCTGATCGCCGATGCGCCCGAGGGGCCGTTTTCGACCAACCTGTTCTGGAACCGCGCGATCGAGGCGGGGCGCGCCTTCGGGCAGGTCCATCAGGGACTGTGGTTCGATGTCGGCACCCCGCGTGCGATCCCGCAGACGGAGCTGATCCTCGCGGATGGCTGAACCCCGCCGCCCGAGGCTGCATACCATTCCGGCGCATCGCGGCTTTGCCGATGCGCTGGTCGCCGGACTGATGCGGCGCAGCGGTGGCGATCCGCTGACGCTGGCGCAGGGCATGATCCTGCTGCCGACCAATCGCGGTGTCCGTGCCGTGACGGACGCGTTCGTGCGCGCCAGCGGCGGCGGGCTGATCCTGCCGCGCATGGTGGCGCTGGGCGACCCCGAACTGGGCGAGGCGGCGGGTTCCGCGCTCGACCCGGCCGATGCGGAGGCACCCCCGCCGCCCGCCGTAGCGCCGTCCGCGCGCCGTATGATCCTGGCCCGGCTGGTCGAGCAGGAGCGGCAGCGGGCGGGCCAGCCCGTGACGGCGGCCGAAGCCGTGCGGCTGGCGGGCGATCTGGCGCGCACCCTCGACCAGATGCTGGTCGAGGAGGTCGATCCGGCCGAACTTGGCGCACTCGACCTTGGTCCTGAGCTGACCGAGCATTGGCAATCGGCGCTGGCGACCTTCTCGGTCGTGCTCGACCGTTGGCCCCCCGTGCTGGAGCGGATGGGGCGGATCGACGCGGCGCGGCGGCGGACCTTGCTGCTCGATCGCACCACCCGGCGCTGGGCCGAAGCGCAGCCCGCCGGGTTCGTCTGTGCCGCGGGCGTCACCGATACCGCGCCTGCCGTCGCACGACTACTGCGCTGCGTGTCGGAAATGCCTGGCGGATCGGTGGTCTTCGCCGGGCTGGACCTGACCATGCCCGACGAGGAATGGGATGCGCTGGGACCCCACAAGCCCGACCCCGAGACGGGGCGGACACGCCGCGCGATCGAGACCCATCCGCAATGTGCGATGAAGCTGTTGCTCGACCGGATGGGCGTGGGCCGGGGCGAGGTGACGGTGTGGCGCGGTGGCGGCGACTATGACGCGGGCGCGGCGCGGGGCCGTGCCATCGCCAACGCCATGGCCCCGGCCGACTTCACCGGCAAATGGACCGACCTGCCCGCCGAGGATCGGAGGTTGTCGGGCGTGTCGACGATCGAACTCGCAACCCCGGCGGAAGAAGCGCAGGCGATCGCGCTGGCGTTGCGCGAGGCGATCGAGGAGCCCGGCCGCACCGCCGCGCTGGTCACGCCCGACCGGGCGCTGGCGCGGCGGGTGGCGGCGCATTGTCGGCGCTGGAACATCCTGATCGACGACACGGCGGGGCGGCCTCTGTCGATCCTGTTGCCGGGCACGTTCCTGCTGCAACTGGCCGAGGCGGCGGCGCAGCATTTCGCGCCGCTGCCGCTGCTGGCGCTGCTCAAGCATCCGCTGATTCGGGGCGAGATGGAGCGGGTGGAGTGGCTGGACGGCGTTCGCGCGCTGGACAAGGCGTTGCGCGGGCCCCGTCCGGCACCGGGACTGGACGGCATCGCCGCGCATGTCGCGGACGAGCCGACGGCATCCGCCTTCTGGGCCAGGGCCGCACCGATGCTGAAGGCGGTTGGCCGCACCTTCGGCGACGGGCCGCAAGGGCTGCGCAGCCTGCTCGCCTGCCTGCGCGAGTGCGGGCAGACCCTCTGCGGCGATGCGCTGTGGACCGGCCCGGCGGGCCGTGCGGCGGCGGAGTTCCTGGCGGGCTATGAGGAAGAGGCCGATCATGGCCCCGCGCGGGTCGACCCGGCCGAACTGCCAGGCCTGCTGCGCAGCCTGTTCGACGAGATCGCCATCCGCGCCATCCCGCGTGAAGGCCAGCATCCGCGCCTCGCCATTTACGGCCCGATCGAGGCGCGTCTGCAGACCGCCGACCTGATGATCGCAAGTGGCTTGAACGAGGGTGTCTGGCCGGGCCGCCCCGCGCCCGATCCGTGGCTCGCGCCGCGTATCCGCTCGCTCCTGGGGTTGGTCGGGCTGGAGCAGCGGATCGGCATCGCCGCGCATGACTTGGCGCAGGCGATGGGGGCACCCCGTGCGATCCTGACCCGCGCGCGCCGCGATGCCAGCGGGCCGACCCTGGCCTCGCGCTTCTGGTTGCGGCTTCAGGCGATGGCGGGCGATCGGTTCGAGGCGCATCCGAGCCTGGCCGCTTGGGCGGTCGAGCTGGATCAACCCAGCGGCCATTATCCCGCAACACGACCAGAACCGTCGCCGCCCGCCGCACTGCGCCCCACCACCATTTCAGTGACCGAGGTGGACCGGCTGAAGGCCGACCCCTACGCCTTCTACGCCCGCCGCGTGCTGCGCCTGTCGCCGCTCGACCCGGTCGATGCCGATCCCAGCGCGGCGTGGCGCGGCACCGCCGTCCACGACATCCTTGAGATGTGGTGGAAGGAGGACCGCTGCGACGTCGAGGCGCTGCGTCCGCGTGCGCTCGCGATGCTGCGCGACCAGAATACCCATCCGATGATGCGCGCGCTGTGGCAGCCGCGCCTGATCGAGGCGATCGACTGGATCGCCGCCGAGGTCGCCACCAAGGCCAGCGAAGGCCGCCATGTCCTGAGCGCGGAAGGCAAGGGCAGGGCGGAGCTGGCGGGCGTGACGCTGACCGGCCGGTTCGACCGGATCGACAAGGCGGCGGACGGATCGCTGGTGGTGATCGACTATAAGACCGGCAAGCCGCCTTCGACCACGGCGGTGCGCGAGGGGTTCAGCCTTCAGCTGGGTCTGCTCGGCCTGATCGCCGAGCGGGGCGGGTTTGAGGGCGTGGCGGGCAAGGCGGGCGGTTTCGAATATTGGTCGCTGGGGCGCGGACGCGAAGGGCTGGGCTATATCGCCACGCCGGTTGACCCGGACGGCAAGCGCGAGCGGATACGAACCGACGAGTTCGTGTCAATCGCCGTGGCGAACTTCGCCGAGGCGGCGGGCCAGTGGCTGACCGGCGATGCGCCGTTCACCGCCAAGCTGGTGCCCGAATATGCGCCCTATGCGGAATATGACCAGCTGATGCGGCGGGATGAATGGTATGGCCGTGATCGGTGATGTTTTCCCTTGGCCTTCGACTTCGCTCAGGCTGAACGGGGTGTGGGGATTGTCTACTACAGCCGTTCGCGCTGAGCGAAGTCGAAGCGCATGGGGTGCCGGTCGTCAGGAGCCATTGGCATGAGCGCCCGCCCCATGGCGAACCTGCCCCCGCTGAAGGGTGCGCAGGCCGCCGCCAGCGACCCCAAGACCCATGTCTGGCTGTCCGCCTCGGCGGGCACCGGCAAGACGCAGGTGCTGGCCGCCCGCGTGTTCCGCCTGCTGCTCGCGGGTGTCGCGCCCGAGGCGATCCTGTGCCTGACCTTCACCAAGGCGGGCGCGGCGGAAATGGCGCAGCGGATCAACGGCCGCCTCGCCGCCTGGGTGCGGATGCCCGAGACCGAGCTGTTCGCCGACCTGCGCGCGCTGGGCGAGATCGCGACGCCGGAGCTGCGCGAACGGGCCCGGACGCTCTTCGCCCGCGTGCTCGACGCGCCCGGCGGCGGCTTGCGCATCCAGACCATTCACGGCTTCTGCCAGGGGTTGCTCGCGGCCTTTCCGGTCGAGGCAGGGCTGGCCCCCGGCTTCCGCCCGTTGGAGGCACGCGAGGAAGCGGTGCTGGCGCGCGAAGCGCTGGCCCGGATGCTGGAAGACGCCGAGCGCGAGGGCCGGGTCGGCCCGGTCGAGACGGTCGGCGCGCTGTCGCTGCGGCTGGGCGAGGGCGGGGCGGAGGGCTTCCTGGCCGCCTGTGCCCGTGCGCCCGGTGCGCTGGAAGCGCTGCCGACCGGCATCCAACCCTGGTTGCGCCGCGCGCTCGATCTGCCCTCGGGCGATATCGACGCGGCGATCGCCGAGGGTGTCGAGGATATCGACGAGGATGCGGTCGTCCGGCTGGCGGGCGCGAACCGTGCCTGGGGCACTGCGACCGGCGACAAGGCCGCGGCGGTGCTGGAGCGCTGGATCGGCAGCGACCGGGCGGGGCGGGTGGCGCTGCTCGAGGAGCTGATGGGCACGGTCTTCACCGCCAAGGGCGAACCGCGCAAGGCGTCCAAGAAGCTGACCGACGCCGATCCCGATTATGAGGACATGGCGCGCGAGCTGGGGGAGGCGTGCCGCCATCTGCTGGGCTTGGCAGCGCGGGCGCGTCATGCCGATCTGCTGGCCGACGCGCTGACCGTCGGACGCGACTATGCGCGCGCCTATACGCTGTCGAAGCGCGCGATCGGGGCGGTTGATTTCGACGATCTGATCCGCACCACCGTCGAACTGCTGGAGCGGCCGGGCATCGGCGAATGGGTGCGCTACAAGCTGGATCAGGTGACCGAGCATGTCCTGATCGACGAGGCGCAGGACACCAATGCGCATCAATGGCGGATCGTCCGCGCGCTGGCCGACGAGTTCTTTGTCGGGCGCGGTCTCTATGCGCCCTCGACCCGCACGCTGTTTACGGTCGGCGACCACAAACAGGCGATCTTCGGCTTCCAGGGCACCGACCCGATCAACTTCCAGGCGGCCGAGCTGCACTTTGCGCGCCGCGCGGATGAGGTGGCGGGCGATGACGACTGGCCGCCCGAGGAGCGCGGGCTGCCCTTCAACCAGCTGTCGCTGACCCATAGCTTCCGCTCGACCAGCCCGATCCTGGAGTTCGTCGACGCCGCGATCGAGGCGCTGGGCGAACCCGGCATGGGCATGGGCCACGCGGTCGAACGCCATGCCAGCGAGGTGAAGGGGCCCGGCCGCGTCACGCTCTGGCCACCGGTCGTGGCGGGGGGCAGCGACGAGGATGAGGAAGGCTGGATCGACGATGCGGTGCGCAAGGTCGCGACCGATATCGCGCGCGCCGTCCGTCGCTGGCTGGATGACGGCGTCATGCTGGAGAGCAAGGGACGTCGTCTCGAGCCGCAGGATATCATGATCCTGGTCAAGCGGCGCGGCGACCTCGCCTCGCTGATCGTCGCGCGGCTCTATGCCGAGGGCGTGCCGGTGGCGGGCGTCGACCGGCTACGGCTGAATGCGCCGCTGGCGGTGCAGGACCTGCTGGCGACGGTGCGCTTCGCGCTCCAGCCCGAGGATGACTTGTCGCTGGCCTCGCTGCTGGTGTCGCCGCTGATCGGCTGGTCGCAGGAACGGCTGATGACGGCGGGGCACCGGACACGCGGATCGCTCTGGGCACATCTGACGCGGACCTTGCCCGCCGAAGACCTTGCCCCGCTGCGCCAGATGCTGGCCCGCGCCGACGTGTCGACGCCCTACCAGTTCCTGGAGGAATTGTTGTCCGGGCCGCTCGACGGGCGGCGCAAGCTGATCCGGCGGCTGGGGACCGAGGCGCGCGATCCGATCGAGGAGTTGCTGGGCGCCGCGCTGACCTTCGAGAGTACGACGACGCCCTCGCTCCAGCGCTTCCTCGACTGGTTCGATCGCGGCGATGTCGAGATCGTGCGCGATCCCTCCGCGCCGCTCGATGCGGTGCGGGTGATGACCGCGCACGGCTCCAAGGGGTTGCAGGCGCCGCTGGTGATCCTGGCCGACGCGACCGCCGACCCGACCGCCGCGCCCCGCTCGATCCTGCGCTGGACGCCCGAGCCCGGTGCCTTGCCCATCCCCGTCTTCCCGCCGCGCGCCGACGAACGCGGCGGGCCGCTGGATGCCGTCGCCGCCGAGATCGCGGCGCGCGAGCTGGCCGAGCATTGGCGGCTTTTCTATGTCGCCGCGACGCGGGCCGAGGAGCAGCTGGTCGTCACCGGCGCGCTGGGCAAGCGGGCGGCGGGGGTGCCGCCGATGCACAGCTGGTACGCGACCTGCGCCCGCGCGATGACCGCGCTGGGCGTGGGCGAGGTCGAGCCGGGCGACGGCCGGTCGCGCATCTTTCTGGGCATGCGCCCGCAGGAGCCGGTCGCGCCGCGTGCCGGGGCCGCCGCCCCGGCCAAGCCGGAGGCGATCGTCCTGCCCGATTGGGTGCACAGGCCCGCGCCGCAGGAATCGCGCCCGCCGCGCCCGCTCGCCCCGTCATCGCTCGGCGAGGACATGGTCGCCGATCCGCCGCCGACCCCGGCGATGCGTGCCGCTGCCGAGCGCGGGCGGCTGATCCACTGTCTGCTCGAACGCCTGCCGCCGGTCGCGCCCGACCAGCGGCGCGGCGCGGCGGAGCGCTGGCTGACCCTGGCGGCGGGCGTCGATGATGCCGCCCTGCGCGCCGATGTGACGGGGGCGGTCTTTGCGATCCTCGACGATCCGGCCTTCGCGCCGCTGTTCGGGCCGGGCTCGCTGGCGGAGGCGCCGATCGCAGCGACGCTCGCCAACGGGCTGGTCGTGTCGGGCCGCGTCGACCGGCTGCTGATCGGCGCGGACGAGGTCCGCCTGATCGATTATAAGACCGGACGGCGCGCGCCGGGCGGAATCGACGACGTGCCGGTGTTCCATCTGGCGCAGATGGCGGGCTATGCCGCCGCGCTGGAGGTGATCTTTCCGGGGCGCCGCGTGTCGGTCGCGCTGCTCTACACCGCCGGTCCGCGCCTCATCCTCGTGCCCGACACCGTGCTGGCCGCGCACAAGCCCGGCTATCGCGACCGGGAGCAAAGCTTGCCGCTCGGTGGTTGAGCGACCGAGCCCGGCATCCTAGATGGATGACAATCCAAGGAGTATTGAGACTATGGCAACCAAGCAGATCACCGACGCCAGCTTTGAAGCGGACGTCCTGAACTCCGACAAGCCGGTGCTGGTCGATTTCTGGGCCGAATGGTGCGGGCCGTGCAAGATGATCGGCCCGTCGCTGGAGGAACTGTCCGAGGAACTGGGCGAGCAGGTGACGATCGCCAAGCTGAACATCGACGACAATCCCGACGCGCCCGGTCGTTACGGCGTGCGCGGCATCCCGACGATGATCCTGTTCAAGGGCGGTGCCGCCGCCGCGACCAAGGTCGGTGCCGAGCCCAAGGGCCGGATCAAGGCCTGGCTCGAAGGCGCGCTGTAAGGCGGCGCAGATAGCCTGTCCCTTCTGAGAGGAAGGGATGGGCGAAGGGCCGGTCTCTGCGAGACCCCGTGCCCTCCCCAAACCCCTCCCGCTTGCGGGAGGGGCTTTTTTTGCCTGGCGCGTCGGGCTGAGCACACCCCTCCCGCAAGGTTGGGGGGATTTTGTATCAATTGCGTCGAACTGGGCACGCCCCTCCCGCAGGCGGGAGGGGATGGGGGAGGGAAAAGTGTCTCACCGAGACAATTGCCCGAAGCACCTCAACTGAGCGGAATCATCACCACATCACGAAACGGCGCACGCTCCTGCAACGCCGCATACCACCGCTCCATATTCGGCCGCGAAGGACGCTCGACCGGCAGCTGGAACCACGTATTGGCGTAGGCCGCGACCGGGATATCGCCGACCCCGAACATATCCCCCGACAGCCATTCCTGCCGCCCCAGCACGTCGTCGAGGATCGCGGACAACTGCGCCGCCCGCGCCACGCTCCGCTCGATCAGCGCAGCGTCGCGCTTTTCGGGCGCCGTGCGCACCATCTGAAAGAAGATCGGCCGGATGGCATCGGCCCAAGTGAAGTTCCAGTCCATCCAGCGCTCCACCGATGCGCGCGCCTGCGGGGAGACAGGATAGAAAGCCTCGCCGCCGCGCGTTGCCGCCAGATAGCGCAGGATGCTGTTCGACTCCCACAGCACGAAGCCGTCATCCTCGATCGTCGGGATCAGCGCATTGGGGTTGAGCGCGCGGTACGCCTCGTCCATCCCGAACGGCCCGCCGACATCGCGCCGGTCATAGGCCAGCCCCATCTCCTCGGCCAGCCAGACGACCTTCTTGACGTTGTGCGAGTTGATCCGGCCCCAGATGGTCAGCATGTGCCTCAGCTCCGATAATCGGCGTTGATCGAGATATAGCCGTGGGTCAGGTCGCAGGTCCAAACCGTGGCGACGCCGTCGCCCAGGCCCAGGTCGACGCCGACCGCGATCTCCTGTCCCTTCAGATGCGCGGCGACCGGGGCCTCGTCATAGCCCTCGACTGCCAGGCCCTCGCGGGCGACGAGCGTGTCGCCGAAGCGGATCGACAGCTTGTCGCGCTCGGCCGGTTCGCCCGCCTTGCCGACCGCCATGACGACGCGGCCCCAATTCGCGTCCTCGCCTGCGATCGCGGTCTTCACTAGCGGCGAGTTGGCGATCGACATAGCGATGCGATGCGCCGAGCGGTCGCTCTCCGCCCCCTCGACGCGGATCTCGATCAGCTTGGTCGCGCCCTCGCCGTCGCGCACGACCAGCAGCGCCAGCTGGTGACACAGATCGGCCAGCGCCGCACGAAAGGCGTCCGCCCCGTCGCTGTCGTCGTCGCTCAGCACCGCATTGCCCGCCTTGCCCGTCGCGAAGGCGAGCACCGTGTCGCTGGTCGAGGTGTCGCCATCGACCGTGATGCACGAAAAGCTGCGGCCATTGGCGGCGCTCAACGCAAGTTGCAGGAATTCGGGCGACACGGCGGCGTCGGTGAAGATGAAGCCGAGCATCGTCGCCATGTCCGGCGCGATCATGCCCGACCCCTTGATGATGCCCGCCAGCGTCACCGTGCGGCCATCGACGACAGCGGTCGTCGTCGCACCCTTGGCAAAGGTGTCGGTGGTCATGATCGTCGCCGCGGCTTCTTCCCAGGTGCACGGCTCGGCGGTGAAGGCCGCATCGAGACCCGCTTCGGCCTTGTCGATGGGCAGCGGCACGCCGATCACGCCGGTCGAGGCGACGAACACGTCCGAGGGCTGGCACTCCATCGCGGCGGCGGTGCGGGCAGCGATCGCTTCGACGGCGGCGCGGCCCCGGTGGCCGGTAAAGGCGTTGGAATTGCCCGCATTGACGACCAGCGCACGCGCCTGACCCAGCACCAGCGCCTGGCGGCACCATTCGACTTCGGGGCTGGGGCATTTGCTGGTGGTCAGCACGCCCGCCACGCTGGTCCCCTCGGGCAGCGTCACGAAGGTCAGGTCGGTCCGATCCCACTTTTTATACTGCGCACGGGCGACACGCAGCGTCACGCCGTCGATGGCGGGAAGAGCGGGGAAGGGCTGGGTGAGGGGGGAGGTGGCGGTGCTCATGGCCCCGTGCTTTGCCGCTTGCGCGCGCGCGCTGCAACGGGTGTGATAGGAGGCAAAGCGATTTTGGTAGGGGGAATCGAGATGGCGATGTGGGCGCTGGGCCTGATGATGCTGGGGCAGGGCGTGCCGGGGCAGGCGGCCGATGCGCCCCGGCCCGAACTGGTAGGCGACATCGCCGTGGTCTTCGGTCCCGACCATTATCCGCCAGCCGCGATCCGCGCGCGCGAACAAGGGCGCGTCGTCGTCGATCTGGCGGTCGATCGCCAGGGGCGGGTGACCGATTGCCGCGTCATCGAAGCCGCGGCGGCATCGCTGGCCGAGCAGACCTGCCGTCTTGCCGTATCGAGCCCCGGACTGTTTCGAGCGGCCTGGGATCGTCGGGGCGCGACCGTGCAGAGCCATTATCAGCTTCGCATCCGTTGGCAGTTGCCCGATGACGACGAAGCGCCCGATGCGGGCATGGCACCGGGCCACCTGATGCCCGCCGCGATGACCGTGACGGTCGAACCCGATGGCCGGGTCGTTAGCTGCGAGGGTGGCTTGCCGAACCAGTCGCACGCCTTGCCACTGGACCATGCGGTCTGCACGGAATTCGCCCGCCAGACGGTCGCGGCCTTCGTCCGTCATAATCGCAAGCCACCCGCCCAGCAGCTGGAGGGGCGTTTCGTGATGGACTATGCCCTAAGCCCGACCACTCATGGGATCCCGGCTTGGCCCCGCGATATCGTCCTGCTGAACGACATGAGCATTCGATACACCGTCACGCCCGATCAGAAGCGGGTCAATTGCAAGTCGGAGGTGCGGCTCTGGGACGAGGGTATCCCGAAACTCGCGCCGTGTAAGGACGCGGCGGCCATTCCGGTCGATCCGTCATGGCCCGTTGTCGATGCGCTTTTTCGGATGGGCTATCGTGTCATCGGCCGCGACTAAACCCATCCCATTCTGCGCGATGCTGCAACGGATGGACGCGCCGCGCGTATCTGCCTAAGACAAGCCTCGCATGAACCTGCTTCTGCTCCTCTCTGCCCTGTTGTCCGCGCTGACCGGCGTGGGGGCGAGCGCGCGTGGGCAGGAGGCGCGGGGCGTCGTTGCCGAGCGCTGCATCGTGGCGGCCGCCAAGGAGGCCGCCGTCGCCCGTGCCGCGACCCGGCCGGTGCAGGCGCTCGCCACGCTGGCGGCCAGCGCATCGCCGCTGGCCCTGTTCCGTGCCGAGACGCCGCGCCCGATCACCGCGATCTTTACGGGCCGTCGGCGCGAATAGGCTCCGGCGTCGGCCTGCTCGCCGACCCGCCTCCCTTATCCTTTCCCGTTGCGCGCGCCTTCGCCCGAAGGACTCTGCGCCCGTCTCACGATATTTCAGTCAGGAAATCGCTTATGTTCGGCGGCCTCGCCAAGTCCCTGTTCGGTTCGTCCAACGACCGCTACGTCAAGTCGCTCAAGCCGATGATCGCCAAGATCGCCGCCTTCGAGCCCGAGATGGAGGCGATGACCGACGCGCAGCTCGCCGCGCAGACGGTCAAGTTCCGCGAACAGCTCAATCAGGGCGCGACGCTCGACAGCCTGCTGCCCGAGGCGTTCGCGACCGTGCGCGAAGCGGCCAAGCGCGTGCTGGGCCAGCGCCATTACGACGTGCAGATGATCGGCGGCATCGTGCTTCACCGCGGCGAGATCGCCGAAATGCGCACGGGCGAGGGCAAGACGCTGGTCGCCACGCTCGCCACCTATCTGAACGCGTTGCCGGGCAAGGGCGTGCACGTCGTCACCGTCAACGACTATCTCGCCAGCCGCGACGCCGCGACCATGGGGCGCATCTACAACTTCCTGGGCCTGACCACCGGCACGATCATCCCCAATCTGGACGATGCGCAGCGCCGCGCGGCCTATGACGCCGACATCACCTATGGCACGAACAACGAGTTCGGCTTCGATTACCTGCGCGACAACATGAAGTATGAGCGCTCGTCGATGGTGCAGCGCCCCTTCAACTACGCGATCGTCGACGAGGTCGACTCGATCCTGATCGACGAGGCGCGCACGCCGCTCATCATCTCGGGTCCGACGGACGACAAGTCGGAGCTGTATATCGGCGTCGACGCGATCGTGAAGCAGCTGACCGCCGACGATTACGAGAAGGACGAGAAGCAGAAGTCGATCATCCTGACCGAGGACGGCACCGAGCGTGCCGAGCGCCTGCTGGAGGCGGCCGGACTGCTCCAGGGCGAAAACCTCTATGACTTCGAGAATACCCAGGTCGTCCACCACCTGAACCAGGCGCTGCGTGCGAACATGATGTTCAAGCGCGACACCGACTATATCGTGAAGGACGGCAAGGTCGTCATCATCGACGAGTTTACCGGCCGCATGATGGACGGGCGTCGCTGGTCTGAAGGCCTGCACCAGGCCGTCGAGGCGAAGGAGGGCGTCAATATCGAGCCCGAGAACCAGACCATGGCCTCGATCACCTTCCAGAATTACTTCCGCATGTATCCGAAGATTTCGGGCATGACCGGCACCGCCGCGACCGAGGCGGGCGAGTTCTACGACATCTACAAGATCAACGTCGTCACCATCCCGACCAACGTGCCGATCGCGCGCGTCGATGAGGAGGACGAGTTCTACAAGAACACCCAGGACAAGTTCCTGGCGATCGCCAAGAAGATCCGCGACCATGCCGCCAAGGGGCAGCCGGTGCTGGTCGGCACCGTGTCGATCGAGAAGTCGGAGCTGCTGAGCGAATTCCTGACCCAGGAAGCCGTGCCGCACAAGGTGCTGAACGCCCGCTATCACGAGATGGAGGCGCATATCGTCGCGCAGGCGGGCCGTCTGGGTGCCGTCACCATCGCGACCAACATGGCCGGTCGCGGCACCGACATCCAGCTGGGCGGCAATCTGGAATTCCGCATGCTCGACGAGCATCCCGAGCTGGTCGAGGGCACGCCCGAATATGAGGAGGCGGCGACCCGCATCCGCACCGAGATCATCGCCGAAAAGCAGAAGGTTCTTGAGGCGGGCGGCCTGTTCGTGCTCGGCACCGAGCGGCACGAAAGCCGTCGTATCGACAATCAGCTGCGTGGCCGTTCGGGGCGTCAGGGCGATCCGGGCCTGTCGCGCTTCTACCTCAGCCTCGACGACGATCTGCTCCGTATCTTCGGCCCGGACACGCTGTTCGCCAAGATGATGCGCAGCAATATCGAGGATGGCGAGGCGATCGGCAGCAAGTGGCTGTCCAAGGCGATCGAGACCGCGCAGAAGAAGGTCGAGGCGCGCAACTACGACATCCGCAAGCAGGTCGTCGAATATGATGACGTGATGAACGACCAGCGCAAGGTCATCTACGAACAGCGCGCCGACATCATGGATGCCGAGACGGTGGGCGATGTCGTCGCCGACATGCGGGCCGAGACGGTGAATGCGATCGTCGGCACCGCCTGCCCGCCCAACAGCTATCCCGAGCAGTGGGA
>DXIH01000110.1 GCA_019112965.1 Candidatus Sphingomonas excrementigallinarum
TAACATTCGCCGCGCCCGATCACCGTCCGTTCGGGCACCGCAGGGCGGAGATAGTCGACGCGCAGGTCCAGCGTCACATGGGCCTCGAAATGCCCTCGCTTCAGCCAGACCGCGACGCTGGTCGCCATGTCCATCATCGCGACGATCGGGCCCGAGGCGATGACGCCGCTCGCCGGATCGCCGATCAGCCGCGTGTCATAGGGTAGCGCCAGTTCGGCCCAATCCTCCCCATGCGCGCGATACGCGATGCCCAGCTGCTGGCCATGCCCGCCACCCAGGCCGCCCATCGCCACGAAGCGTTCCATATCGAACCCCATGAGGCGATGGTCTACACAGCGGGACGCCCCAGCGCAAAAGGAGAGAGAGATGCAGGACCGGGTGACGATGACGGTGACGGACGGCGTCGCCGATGTCCGGCTGGCGCGCGGGGAGAAGCTGAATGCGATCGACCGCGCCATGTTCGATGCGCTGGCCGGGGCGATCGACGCGCTGTCGTCGCACACCGATCTGCGCGCAGTGGTGGTGTCGGGGGAGGGCGACGGATTCTGTTCCGGGCTCGACATGGCGGCAATGGCGGGGGGCGATCTGGCGGGGCTGGACCTGTCGGCGCGGACCCATGGCCCGGCGAATCTGGTGCAGCAGGTCGCCTGGGGCTGGCGGACGCTGCCGGTGCCGGTGATCGCGGCGGTTCACGGGGTCGCGTTCGGCGGCGCGACGCAGATCATGGCGGGTGCGGACATAAGGCTGGCGCATCCCGCCACCCGCTTTGCGATTCGCGAGGTGCATTGGGGGATCGTGCCCGACATGGGCGGCTTCGCGCTGTGGCGCGGGGTCAGGGAGGATTGCTTGCGGGAGTGGGTCTATACCGCGCGCGAGTTCGATGCGGTCGAGGCGCAGGCGGCGGGGTTCGTCACCCGGCTGGTTGAGGATCCGCGCGCTGAGGCGCAGGCGCTGGCCGCCAAGATCGCCGGGCGCAGTCCCGATGCGGTGCGCAGCGCCAAGCGGCTGTTCGCGGCGATGGGGTCTGCGCCGGAGGACGTGCTGACGAAGGAGAGCGCCGAGCAGCTGGCGTTGATGCAGGGCGCAAACCATCGCGAGGCGGTGCGCGCGAATATGGAGCGGCGGCCCCCGGTGTTTCGGGACGTTTGAGGGGGGCCGCTCCCTCTCCCTACACGATAGCCCCTCCCGCCTGCGGGAGGGGTTGGGGAGGGCAGGGAGTCTCACCGAGCCTGTTGCCCGTGGCTTTCCCTCCCCCATCCCAGTTTCAGGTAAACGATGCCCCGCATCGTTTAGGTCATGCCGGGGGCACGACCGACCTGAAACTCGCTTGCGGGAGGGGCGTGCTTGGAGCAGCCGGTCGGGGCAAACAGAAAAGGGGGAGCCTCTTGCGAGACTCCCCCTTCTTAGCTCTCGCGGAAGAATTACTCCGCGGTCGCCTTCAGGATCTTGCCCGGGTTGCGGGGCGGCTCGCCCTTGGGCAGCGCGTCGACATGCTCCATGCCGCTCTCGACCTGGCCCCAGACGGTATACTGGCGGTCGAGGAAGCGGGCGTCGTCGAAGCAGATGAAGAACTGCGAATTGGCCGAGTTCGGATCGTTGGTCCGCGCCATCGAGCAGGTGCCGCGCACGTGCGGCTCGGCATTGAATTCCTGCTTCAGGTTCGGCTTGTCCGAACCCGACATGCCGGTGCAGGTGGGGTCGCCGCCCTGCGCCATGAAGCCGGGGATCACGCGGTGGAACACGACGCCGTCGTAAAAGCCTTCATTGGCAAGCCCGCCGATGCGCGCGACATGCTCGGGCGCCAGGTCGGGGCGCAGGGTGATGACGACATCGCCGCTCTCGAGCGTCAGGGTCAGCTTGGAAAAAGTCTCGGCCATAAGGGGTCTTCCTTGGTTGATGCCCCGCAGGTAGGCATTCCGGTGCCCGCTGGCAAATGCCGCCATCGCAGTTTAGAGGCATGACATAGCGTTCATGATCGATCGAGGGAGGCCGAGATCAGCGACACCGAACTCCCCGAACTCGAAGCCGAGACACGTCTTGCGGAAAATCCGGCGCCCGAGACGCAGCTGGACGAGGACGACCGGCTGAAGCCCGAATATGTCACGGCCGTGCTCGACGCGCTGGAGGTGGGCGACGACGAGGGTGCGCGCGCGTTGGTCGAGCCGCTCCACCCCGCCGACATCGCCGACCTGTTCGAGCTGGTCGGGGACGAGGAACGCGTCAACCTGGCGCGTGCGGTCTCGGACCTGCTGAACGGCGACGTCTTTGCCGAGATGAACGACTATGTGCGCGAGCAGCTGATCCAGGCGCTCGAACCGCATGAAGTCGCCGACATCGCGTCGGAACTCGACACCGACGACGCGGTCGCGATCATCGAGGACATGGACGAGGACGAGCAGCGCGCGGTGCTGCGCGCGCTCGACCCAGACGACCGCGCCGCGATCGAGGAGGCGTTGTCCTTCCCCGAGGAGTCCGCGGGCCGCCTGATGCAGCGCGAGCTGATCGCGGTGCCCGAACATTGGACGGTGGCCGAGACGATCCAGTTCCTGCGCGACGACGAGGAACTGACCACCGATTTCTGGGAAATCTTCGTCGTCGACCCCGGCCACCGGCCGATCGGGACCTGCCAGCTGTCCTGGATCCTGCGCACGCCGGGGCAGATTGCCATCGGCGACGTGATGAAGCGCGAACAGACGCTGATCCCGGTCGACATGGACCAGGAAGAGGTGGCGCTGCGCTTCCAGAAATATGCGCTGATCTCGGCCGCCGTCGTGGATGCCAGCGGGCGGCTGGTCGGCATGATTACCGTCGACGACATCGTCCATATCATCCAGCAGGAGGCGGGCGAGGACGTGCTGCGCCTGTCGGGGGCGGGCGAGGGCGACATCAACGAGCCGATCCTCGACAGCTACAAGAGCCGGGTCCGCTGGCTGCTGGCGAATCTCGTCACCGCGATGGTCGCCTCTTCGGTGATCGCCGCGTTCGAGGGGACGATCGCGCGGATGGTGGCGCTCGCCACGCTGATGCCGATCGTGGCGGGTGTCGGCGGCAATGCGGGCACGCAGACGCTGGCGGTGACGGTGCGCGCGCTGGCGACCAACCAGCTGACCCGGTCGAACACCGCGCGCGCGATCATGCGCGAGATTCGCGTGGCGATGATGAACGGCGTGACCGTCGCGGCGGTCATCGGCATGGGGGTCAGCCTGGTCTTCGGCAACCCCGCGCTCGGGCTGGTGATCGCGGCGGCGATGATGACCAACATCCTGGTCGCGGGGCTGGCGGGGGTGCTGGTGCCGGTGACGCTCGACCGCCTGGACGCCGATCCGGCGGTCGCGTCGTCGGTGTTCGTGACGATGACGACCGATTCGATCGGCTTCCTGGCGTTCCTGGGACTGGCGACGGCGGCGGGACTGACGGGTTAGAGCAAGATGACAGGAGATCAACTTACCCCTCCCCTTCAGGGGAGGGGGCGGGGGTGGGGCGCCTCCGCAAGCGTGAGGTCTGTGGCGAGGCCCCACCCCAACCCCTCCCCTGAAGGGGAGGGGCTTGCGTTGGTTCAATGCAATGTCATCAAGATCTAAGCTATCCCTCCCCTTGCAGGGGAGGAATTAGAAGGGCGCCAAGATCAATGGTCGTGGTCGTGATGATGCCCGTGCGGCACGTTGCGCAGCGCCTCCAGCACCTCGTCGGTGCGTGCGGGATCGCCGATCGCCAGCACATGGCCTGCGCTGTCGGCGGTCAGCGGATCGCCGTTCCAGTCGCACATCCGCCCGCCCGCGCCCTCGACGACGGGCACCAGCGCGGCGAAGTCGTGAAGCTTCAGCCCTGATTCGCAGACCAGGTCGATATGGCCGCTCGCCAGCAGGCCGTAATTGTAGCAGTCGCCGCCATAGACCGGCCCCTGGCGCGGGGACTGGCCGCTGACCGCGGCGACCAGCGCCATGAAATGCGGTACGTCCTCGTCGTCGAACAGATGCGGGCTGGTCGTGGCGATCGTCGCGCCGACCAGGTCGCGGCAGGCGCGCGTGCGTGTCGGCTGTCCGTTGAACAGCGTCGGCCGCCCCGCCACGCCCAGCCAGCGCTCGCGCGTGATCGGCTGGTCGATGATACCCAGCACCGGCCAGCCATTTTCGACGAGCGCGATCAGCGTGCCGAAGATCGCCCGACCGACGGTGAAGCTGCGCGTGCCGTCGATCGGGTCGAGCACCCATTGCCGCCCGGTCACGCCGTCCTTGACGCCATATTCCTCGCCATGGATGCCGTCGCCCGAGCGCTCCGCGTCCAGGATGCGCCGCATCGCCGCCTCCGCCTCGCGGTCGGCCAGTGTCACGGGCGAGCGATCTTCCTTGATTTCCAAACCCATTTCTCGGCGGAAATAGGGGCGGATGGCGGCTCCGGCAGCATCGGCAAGTCGAAGGGCCAGCTGAATATCGTCGGCGTGTACGGACATATTAACCCGGATAGGATAGGACTGTACGATCAGCAATGGACGCCACGATCATGACGGGATAGGCGTTAACTATATTATTTTAAGGAATGGGGCGATGAGGGCAGTTTTGGGCGTTCTCCTGGCAATGGCAGCGGTACCGGCCGCAGCGGCCCTGCGTCCCGGTGCTGCCGCCCCCGATTTCACCACGCGCGGCGCGGTGGCGGGCAAGGTCTTTACGTTGCACCTCAAGGAACAACTGCGCCACGGCCCGGTCGTCCTCTATTTCTTCCCCGCCGCCTTCACCAGCGGTTGCAGCGCCGAGGCGCGCGCCTTTGCCGAGAAGATCGACGCCTTTCGTGCTGCCGGTGCGCGCGTGATCGGCATGTCGGCCGACCCGGTCGACAAGCTCGCCGCCTTTTCCAAGGCCGAATGCGCGGGCAAGTTCCCCGTCGCCAGTGCGGGGCCCGCGATCGTCAAGGGCTATGACGTCGCGCTCGGTCGTCAGATCGAGGGGCGCGATATCACCTCGCGCACCAGCTATGTCATCGGTCGCGATGGCCGCATCGTCTTCGTCCATGACGATATGAACCCGGCCGAGCATGTCGCCACCACCCTGGCGGCGGTTCGCGATCTGCAAAGCCGTCGCTGATCGGCGCGTGACATGGGGCTGTTCAGGGGGCGGGGCGATATGGCGGAGGCGGAGCCACAGGGGGCTATGACGACGCCTGCTAGATTGTATGAGCGTATCGGTCAGTTTCTGGAGGATCACCGGCTTTCGCCCGATCCCGCCCATTATGCCTTCGTCCATGCGATTCTGACCGAACCGAATGGCAGCCTGGCGCGTGCGGTCGCCTCGCTGGTCGATGGCGGCGTGCGCCTGCACCAGGACGATATCGCCCGGCTGGGTGGTCCGACGGGCGCGTCGCGTCCCATGCCCGAGCCGTCATCGGCCGAGCCCAAGGTCGCGCGCGAAACGGCGGCCGAGCGAATCGCGTTGCCCGAGGCGGAGGCGCGGTCGGACGAACTGGCCGAGCAGACCGAGAATCAGGTCGCGGCGTTCATGACGGTGATCCGCAGCTTCCAGGCGGATACCACGGCGTTCGGCGTCAACCTGGCGCGCAACGTGGCGGAGATGAACCGTGACGGCGGCATCGACCTGCCGACGCTGGCGACGCTCACCGGCGAAATGCTGGAGCGGATCAACGCGACCGAGCGGCGACTGGAGCAGGCGACCGCCGAGGCGGACACGCTGCGCGAAAAGCTGGCAGAGGCGCGCGTGACGGCGCGACGCGACCCGTTGACCGGGCTGGCCAACCGCCTCGCCTTTTCCGAAGCCCTGGGGCAGTGTTTCCAGGTGACGGACAGCTGCCATCTGGCACTGTGCGATGTCGATCGGTTCAAGCGGATCAACGACGATCTGGGGCATGCCACCGGCGACCGCGTGCTGCACTCGATCGGCAAGATCCTGGCCGAGGAGTGCGAGGGGCATCTCGTCTGCCGTCATGGCGGCGAGGAGTTCACGATCCTGATGTGTGGCTTGTCGGCTAGGCAGGCGACGGCGCTGGTCGAACGGGCGCGCGATGCGGTGCGAAGCCGTCGCTTGCGGGTGCGCGAGACGGGCGAGCCGGTGGGCGAGATCACCTTCTCCGCCGGGATCACCGCGCTGACCCCCGAGGACACGCAGGAGACGCTGTTCACCCGCGCCGACGCGCTGCTGTACCGCGCGAAAAAGGAAGGGCGCGACCGGGCCTATATCGACAGCTGAGTTTTCCGCCATTCCGTGGCGGAAAATTCCATGGTCTGGCGGCGGAATTTCCCAAATCCTTTCGGGGTCGGCGAAAAAACCCCGGAAAACCGCCATTTTTAAAATTGGCACGCTCTCTGCAATGTCCCTGATATCGCCGGTCGGATGGTTCGACCGGCGGAATAATCAGGGAGTTTCACCATGTTCGCTTCGTTCCAGGCTCGCCAGATCCTCGTCTCGATCGTCGGCGCTTTCGTCTTTGCCGGGCTCGCCATCACCACCGCCGCCCCGATCTTTCCGATCGCCTGAGCGTGATCGCCCTTACCCCTTCTGGCGGCCGGGCCGTCCTGTCCTGACACCCGGCCGTCCTTTTCACCCGTCTCAGGCGACCGCGCCTGCACCCACCGGGCCGATCGGCGCTTCCTCCTCGCGCGAATAGGTGCCCGTCAGCACCCCGGCGGCCAGCACATGCCCTGCCATCGCCTCGACCAGCGCCCCGCGACCCGGCGTCTGTCCGCCGATCTCGACCTCCGCATCCAGCGCGAACAGCTGGAAGACATAGCGATGGTCGCCATGCCCGCGTGGCGGATCGGGCGGCAGCCAGCCTTCGCTCAAGTAAGAATTGCGGCCGACATCGCCCCCTTCGGGCGTGCCCGCGCCATCCGCGACGATCGCGCCCTCGTCCAGTTCGCCAGCCTGGGGCGGCAGCTTCCAGACGATGGCGTGGACCAGAGGCTGCGGCGTCGGTGCGTCGGCATCCTCGACGAGCAGCGCCAGCATCGCCGTACCTTCGGGCGGATCGCCCCAGTAAAGCGGCGGCGACACCCCTTCGCCATCGGCGGTGAAGCGCTCCGGCAGCCGCGCCATATCGCCGAAGGCCGGGCTGTGCAGCGCCATGGCGGCAGGGGGCGCCAGTTCGGGGCGGACGACCGCGATCGATTCGACCCCGGCGCGCCAGCCGCTCATCGCCTTGCCCAGCCAGGCGGGCAGATGTTCGAGCATCCCTGTCTCCTTTTATCGCGGTTTCACGGGCACGACCCGCGTGCGCCACACGGTCAGCGTGTCGATCGCGCCCCGGCATTCGGTCATCTGCGCGGCGTGCAGCAGGCGGAAGCGGGTGCCGTCCCAGCCGAATTGCTGCGCATCGCCGCAATCGCCCAGGCCCCGGCCCTTGCCCCAGCTCGACAGGCGGCCGTCGCGCGACCATTCGACATTGACCAGGATTTCGGGCTGGCCGGAATCGGGCGTCTCGCCGAAATGATAGGCGAAGTCGAAGGCGGCTGAACTCAACCGGCCGTCGCGCCAGATCAGCGGCTTGACCAGATAGTTATAGGCGCCCGCGCCGCATGACATCAGTACCAGCGCGCTGCGTCGGTCGAGCCGGTGCGCGTCGGCGCTGAACGGGCTGCCATCGTCGATCACGCAACCATAGCGCCGTCTCGCCTCGCTGATCGCGTTAGCGGGAATGACTGGGGCGGGGCCGGGGGGCGGGGTGACGATCTGCACGATCGGCAGCGCCGGTGCGGCGCCGCGATAGCGTTTGCCGCCGCGCGCGACCAGCGCGGTCGTGGTGCCCGCCCGTCCCTGTCGATCGTCCATATAGCGAAACGCCGCCGCCGCGCCCGCCAGCGCGACCGGGTGCGCGGCCGGGGTCAGCAGCGCGGCCCGCTTGCCCCGCGCGAGGGCTGAAACCAGCGCCTGGGCGGAGGCCCCCTGCCACGCGCCTTCGCCGTCCCGGTCCAGCGGAGTGGAGGCGATGGTCCGCCCGTCGACCCGGACGCTGGCCGTCTTCGCCTTGCCGGTCATGTCGCGGATGCGCACTGTCACCCGGCCAGCCCCGTCGCGCGCGACGATCAGCCCGACATCCTGGAGCGCCGAGTCCTCGGCTGCCAGCGACGCCGTCTCGCAATCCCGACCATTGTCGCAGGCGACGATCCAGTCGCGGAAGAGCTTCAGCTTGCCGGGCCGGGGCGTATCCGGCGTGGCGGCGGTCGCCGCGGTGGCAAGCAGCGCTGCGCTGATGGCAAGGCTCATGCGAATCATACCCGATCAACCCCTTGGCTGGCGATCCCGTTCCGAACCGGATAGGGCGCGTTGCAACAGGCTTTGTGGCAGAGATACGGGCCGGAAAATAGGAGAGTGTCGATGAAGTCAGTGGGCGTGATCGGAGCCGGCCAGATGGGCGCAGGCATCGCGCAGGTCTCGGCGGCGGCGGGCTATGCGGTAAAGCTGGCCGATGTCTCCGTCGAGCGGGCCGAGGCGGGCAAGGCGGGTATCGCCAAGGCGCTCGACCGGCTGGTGACCAAGGAAAAGATGACGCGCGAGGACGCCGATTCGCTGCTCGGCCGGATCGAGCCGGTCGGCAGCCTGTCCGCCATGGCGGATTGCGAACTGGTGATCGAGGCCGCGACCGAGCGCGAGGCCATCAAGCGCGCGATCTTCGAGGAGGTCGGCAAGGTCATGTCCGACACCGCGATCCTGGCGACCAACACCTCGTCCATCCCGATCACCCGGCTGGCGCAGGCGGCACCCGATGCGGGGCGCTTCGTCGGCGTGCACTTCTTCAATCCGGTGCCGGTGATGGGCCTGATCGAGCTGATCCGCGGCCTCGCCACCTCGGACGAGACGGTCGCCAGGGTCGAGGGCTTCGCGCAGGAACTGGGCAAGCGCGTCGTCCACGCCAATGACGCGCCGGGCTTCATCGTCAACCGCGTGCTGATGCCGATGATCAACGAGGCGATCTTTGCATTGGGCGAGGGCGTGGCGACGATCCCCGATATCGACGCGGCGTGCCAGCTGGGGCTGAACCACCCGATGGGGCCGCTGACGCTCGCCGATTTTATCGGGCTGGACACCTGCCTGGAGATCACCCGCGTGCTGTTCGAGGGGACGGGCGACCCCAAGTTCCGCCCCGCCCCGCTGCTCATCAAATATGTCGAGGCGGGCTGGTACGGCCGCAAGACCAAGCGCGGCTTTTATGATTACACCGGCGCGGAACCCGTACCGACGCGGTAAACTTCAAATCCTCCCCATCTTCGATGGGGAGGGGGACCGCCGCAAAGCGGTGGTGGAGGGGCGAGGGGCTT
>DXIH01000111.1 GCA_019112965.1 Candidatus Sphingomonas excrementigallinarum
GAGGGGTGTCGCGCTATCGAGAGGAGGTCACCTCTCCGACGCGCTACACGCGCCACCTCCCCTGTCAGGGGAGGAATAGAAGACTTTTTGCAGAACGGCCGATCCATCCTAGGGGAACCGCCCCGCCCCTCATCGGTACATCTCCTTGCCCATGACCGACTTCATCCTCAACCTCATCGCCTGGGGCGGTTATTTCGGTATCTTCCTGCTGATGGCGCTGGAAAATATCGTGCCGCCCATCCCGTCCGAGGTCATTATGGGCCTGGGCGGCATGGCGGTGGCGCGCGGGCAAATGGCGATGATCCCGCTGATCCTTTGGGGCACGGCGGGCACGACGATCGGCAATTATGCCTGGTATGCGGTCGGCCGCTATATCGGTTACGAGCGGTTCCGGCCCTTTGTCGACAAATATGGCCGCTGGCTGACCATGGAGTGGCGCGATGTCGAGCGGCTTCACCTGTTCTTCGTGCGGCATGGCGGATGGGTGGTATTCGTGTTCCGCTTCATGCCCGCCTTTCGCACGCTGATCTCGCTGCCCGCCGGGATCACGCGGATGCCGCTGGCGAAGTTCCTGATCTGGACCTTTGCGGGAAGCACGATCTGGAACGCGGTGCTCGCCTATGCGGGCCTGTGGCTCGGTGCCAATTTCGAGGCGATCAACCGCTATGTCGGCCCGGCCGCGATCGCGATGACGGTGCTGATGGTCGGCGGCTATCTATGGCGCGTCTTCACCTGGAAACCGCACGGCGAACGCTAGGCAGGTCCGGCGCCTAATTCACCGATGCCTCGTCGCGTTGGGCTGGTCGCGGCTTCATGAAAAGCCATGCCATCACGGCTACGCTGGTCACCATGGCGGCCGTCCAGAGCCAGAATACCAGGCCATCGGACAAACGGATTCGCACGACCATGTAAATGGCCAGAATCGGAAAGGTGATGAGAAAGCCCTGCCATCGCGACATGACCAGCCGAGCGCCACAGCCTGGACAGGCAAAGACCTTGCCAAGGCCATACTGCGTACGGCGGAATGGCACTCGAGCGCCGCAATGGGGGCATGTCGGACCCAATGCCATGAAGATGCTCCAGACTCCGTGCCCCCAGGAGTATCAGGCGGCAACGCCTGAACCGTCAAGCGTCTCAGGCGCGGGGATGTGCGGTGCGATAGATGTCGAGCAGATGCGCGGCATCGACCGCCGTGTAGATTTGCGTCGAGCTGAGGCTGGCGTGACCCAATAGCTCTTGTAGCTGGCGGAGATCCGCCCCCCGCCCCAGCAAATGGGTGGCGAAGCTGTGACGCAGCGCATGAGGCGTCGTCCGCCCACCCAGCCCCAGCCGCTCGCGCGCCGCCTGAACCGACCGCCGAATGATCGCAGGCGACAGCGGCCCGCCCTTCGCCCCCCGGAATAGCGGCTCGCTTGGGATCAGCGGGTAGGGCGACTGGCGGGCATATTCCTCGATCGCGGTGCGCAGTTCGGGGAGCAGCGGCACCATCCGCGTCTTGCCGCGCTTGCCCAACACGCGGATCGTCTCGCCCAGCGGCAGGATGTCGGCGGACAGCGCCATCGCCTCGCCGATGCGCAGTCCCGCGCCATAGAGCAGCAGAAGTACCGCCCAGTCGCGCGCCGCGATCCAAGGCTCGGCGGCATTCTCGGCGATGTCCTCACCCAGCGCCATGATATCGGCGGGGGACTGGGGGCGCGGCAGGCTGCGCTTGCGGCGGGGCCCTTTCAGCGGAGGTGGCTCAACCCCGGCCCAGTGGAGGAAAGTCCGCACCGCCGACAATTCGCGCGCGGTCGAAGCGGCGGTCAGTCCCTCCCCCCGGCGCGCCGCAAGGAAGGCGCGCAGGTCGGCGGCGGTTACGCGGGCCAGCGCAGGCCCATCGATGGCCCCCGCCCAATGGGCCGAAAGGAAACCGCACAGTCGCTCGGCCGTCGCGACATAGGCGCGAACCGTGTGATCGGAACGGCGCAGGTCGACCGTCAGG
This sequence comes from Candidatus Sphingomonas excrementigallinarum, assembly GCA_019112965.1. GTDB lineage: Bacteria > Pseudomonadota > Alphaproteobacteria > Sphingomonadales > Sphingomonadaceae > Sphingomonas > Sphingomonas excrementigallinarum. The sequence continues at coordinate 1,982 of DXIH01000111.1, forward strand.
TGGCGGTAATAGTTGGCGATCAGCGCGGTCATGGAGCGAGTCTAGGGGATTATCCTGACCGATTGAACCATCCTTCCGGCTCGTTTCCGATAGCATTTTGCGGGAGCCGGAGCTTGGCTTTCGACGTCGCTCAATCTGAACGGGGAGGCAGCCCGTTAATAGGGACAATCGCTCACCTCTGGCCGCTCCCCTCCCGCAGGCGGGAGGGGATGGGGGAGGGAATGGAGTGTCACCGAAACTATCGCCTGTGGCTTTGCCCCTCCCCAAACCCCTCCCCCTGCCGGGAGAGGGGCTTTCCGTGGAGTCTCAAGTGTCATCTGCCCGAGCAATCGGCAACGCCCAGAGAAAAAAGGGGCGCTGCCGCTTGGCAACGCCCCCTTTATCAGCCCCGAAAAGACCGGATCAGCGATCGAGGATCGCGTCGATCTCCGCGCCCACGGCATCCATCGCCGCCATGCCGTCGACCCGCGTCACGATCCCGCGTGCTTCGTAGATCGGCAGGATCGGCGCCGTCTTGGCGCGATACTCGGCCATGCGCGTGCGCACCGTCTCGGCATTGTCATCAGGGCGCCGCTTGAACTCGGTCGAGCCGCAGACGTCGCAGACGCCTTCGACCTGGGTCGGCTTGAAGCTGTCGTGATAGCCAGCCCCGCACGACGCGCAGGTGAAGCGGCCGGTGATGCGCTCGACCAGCGCGTCCTCATCCACCGCCAGCTCGATGACGTGATCGAGCGTCTTGCCGCGCTCGGCCAGCAGAACGTCCAGCGCCTCGGCCTGTGCCTCGGTGCGTGGATAGCCGTCGAAGATCGCGCCGCCTTCGGCTTCGGCCTGGTCCAGCCGCTCGCCGATCAGCGCCGAGACGATGGCGTCCGACACGAGTTCGCCCGCGTCCATCACCGCCTTGGCCTGAAGCCCGACGGGCGTGCCCGCCTTGACCGCCGCACGCAGCATGTCGCCGGTCGACAGCTGCACCATGCCGCGATTGGCCACCAGCCGCTGCGCCTGGGTTCCTTTGCCCGCGCCGGGCGGGCCCAGCAGGATGATGTTCACGCCCACGTCAATCTCCCCTCTATGCCCTGGCATCCGCCCGCGCTCAGCGCAGGCGACCACCCTTCAGCTTCGCCTTCTTGATAAGGTCGCCATATTGATGCGCGAGCAGATGGCTCTGAATCTGGGTCACCGTGTCCATGGTCACGTTGACGACGATCAGCAGGCTGGTGCCGCCCAGATAGAAGGGAATCTGCAGCGCCGAGACCAGATATTCCGGCAACAGACAGATGATCGTCAGATAAGCCGCACCGATCACGGTCACGCGGGTCAGCACGTAATCGAGATAATTCTCGGTGTTCTTGCCCGGACGGATGCCGGGGATGAAGCCGCCATAGCGCTTCAGATTGTCCGCCGTCTCCTCCGGGTTGAAGACGACCGCGGTGTAGAAAAACGAGAAGAAGATAATGCCCGCGCCGTAGAGCAGCATGTAGACGGGCGAGCCGTGCTGCAGATACTGGTTCAGGCTGATGATGAAGTCGCCCCAACGGCTCTCACCCGCGACGCGCTGTCCGGCGAACTGCGAAATGGTCAGCGGCATCAGCAGCAGCGACGAGGCGAAGATCGGAGGGATCACGCCCGCGGTGTTGATCTTCAGCGGCAGGTGGCTGCGATCGGCCTGCATGCCCCGCTGCGTCGCGCGCTTCGGGTATTGGATCAGGATGCGGCGCTGCGCGCGCTCCATGAAGCAGATGAACAGGACGAGCACGACGACGGCCACTACGATGCCGATCAGGCGCACCGGATCGATGCTGCCGGTGCGGCCGCCTTCGAGCAGGTTGACCAGCGTGGTCGGCAGGTGCGCGACGATGCCCGCCATGATGATGAGCGACACGCCGTTGCCGATGCCGCGGCTCGTGATCTGCTCACCCAGCCACATCAGGAACATCGTACCGCCGATCAGCGAGATGACCGCCGCGATGCGGAAGGTCATGCCCGGCTCGATCACCGCCTGGATGCCCTGGCTGGCGCCCAGCGTCTCGAGACCCACGGCGATGAAATAGCCCTGGATCGCGGTCAGCAGCACCGTGCCGTAGCGGGTATACTGGTTCAGCTTCTTGCGACCGCTCTCGCCTTCCTTCTTGATGGCGGCAAGCTGCGGGCTCAGCGAGGTCGCGAGCTGCACGACGATCGACGCCGTGATGTACGGCATCACGCCCAGCGCGATCAACGACATGCGGCTGAGCGAACCGCCCGAGAAGGTGTTGAAGAAGTCGAGCACGCCGCCCGTGGTCTTCTGGCTCAGCAGGCCCAGCGCGGTCGGGTCGACGCCCGGCAGCGGAACATAGCTGAGCAGGCGGAAGACGATCAGCGCGCCGATGGTGAACCACAGCCGCTTCTTGAGGTCGGTGGCCTTGGCGAATTTCGCCAGGCTGATGCTTTGCGCCATCTGGTCGGCTGCGGATGCCATAGCTGTTGCGTTATCCTGGAAACGAAAAACGGCGGGATGCGTTTTGAACCGCCCCGCCGCTCATATAGGCGCGAAGACGCGCTTGTCTAACCCGGATGCAAAATCCGCCGCTAGGTTATGGCTCTCGGCCAATCTCCAGCGGCGGACTTTATCCGGTTCAGGCCTTGGCGGCGAGCTTCGCGGCGCGGGTCTGGCCCTTCTTCGCGGCTGCCTTTTCGGCGGCGGGCACGACGTGCGGCACGTCGACCGAACCACCGGCCTTCTCGACGGCTTCACGCGCCGAGGCCGACACGCCCTGCACGACGAACGACAGCTTGGTGGTCAGTTCGCCCTTGCCGAGCAGACGGACGCCGTCCTTGCCGCCACGGGCCAGGCCAGCAGCCTTCAGCGCCGCGTGGTCGATCGTGCCGTCGGCCTTCAGCTTGCCCGAGTCGACCGCCTTCTGGATCGCGCCCAAGTTCACCTCGGCATAGTCCTTGGCGAAGATGTTGTTGAAGCCGCGCTTCGGCAGACGCATGTGGAGCGGCATCTGACCGCCCTCGAAGCCCGCGATCGACACGCCCTCACGGCTCTTCTGACCCTTGACGCCGCGACCACCGGTCTTGCCCTTGCCCGAACCGATACCGCGACCGACGCGGATCTTGGACTTGCGGGCACCCTGGTTGTCGAAAAGTTCGTTCAGCTTCATGATTTGCACTCGCTTTCGCTTGTTTCGCGCATGGCCGTCACTCGGGAAGAATCACGGCCGCTGGATAAAAGGAAGGGGGCCGCATAGCCCCCTTCCCCGTGTTTGTCACTGTTCAATGTGACGGATGTGAGTCTGTCGTGACGACAGGCTCAGTCCACCACCTGAACCATGTGCTGCACCTTGCGGATCATGCCGCGGACTTCAGGGGTGTCCTGAAGCTCGGCGACCTTGTGCATCTTGTTCAGGCCCAGGCCGACGAGGGTCGCGCGCTGGTCCTTGGTGCGGCGGATCGGCGAACCGGTCTGCTTGACTTTGATGGTAGCCATGGTCGCTTACTCCACGACGGCCGCGGCTTCCGCCTCGGCAGTCTGCTGGGTGGCACCGTGACCGCGACCCAGCAGGTCGGCGATCTTCTTGCCACGACGCTGCGCCACCGCCTTCGGCGAAGTCTGGTCGCCCAGCGCTTCGAAGGTGGCACGGATCATGTTGTACGGGTTCGACGTGCCGACCGACTTCGTCACCACGTCGGCAACGCCGAGCGATTCGAAGATGGCGCGCATCGGACCACCGGCGATGATGCCGGTCCCCTGCGGGGCCGAACGCACCGTCACGCGGCCCGCACCGAAATGGCCGTTGCCATCATGATGCAGCGTGCGACCGTCCTTCAGCGGAACGCGGACCATCGCCTTCTTGGCGGCAGCCGTCGCCTTCGAGATGGCTTCCGGCACCTCGCGCGCCTTGCCATGACCGAAGCCCGCACGTCCCTTGCCGTCGCCGACCACGACGAGCGCGGCGAAGCCGAAACGCTTACCGCCCTTCACGGTCTTCGAGACGCGGTTGATGTGGACGAGCTTTTCGATCAGCTCTTCGCCCTGCTCCTCGGTGCCACCGCGACGGTCGTCGCGACGACCACGGTTGCCGTCACGGCCGCCGCGGCCGCGATCACCACCGCCCGGACCACGGCCACGGCCGCCCCGGGGACCACGACCCTGGGTCGCGTCCTGCGCGGCGCCTTCGGCACCGGCAACGGCCACGTTGTTCTCGTCAGCCATATTAGAACTCCAATCCCGCTTCGCGTGCCGCCTCGGCCAGCGCCTTGACGCGACCGTGGAACAGGAAGCCGCCACGGTCGAAAACGACCTGCGTGACGCCGGCGGCCTTGGCCTTCTCGGCCACGCGCTTGCCGACTTCGCTCGCCGCTGCGACGTTCGCGCCCGACTGGCCGCGTGCGTCCTTTTCCAGCGTCGAGGCCGAAGCCACGGTACGACCGGCCTCGTCGTCGATCACCTGGGCATAGATATGCTTACCCGAGCGATGCACCGACAGGCGCGGACGGGTGCCCGCACGCGCACGCAGCGCGGTACGGTTGCGCCGACGGCGCTTCTCGAAAAGAGAGAGACCCTTGGTCATTACTTCTTCTTCCCTTCCTTGCGGAAGATGAACTCGCCGTCGTACTTAATGCCCTTGCCCTTATACGGCTCGGGCTTGCGCCAGCGGCGGATCTCGGCGGCCAGCTGGCCGACCTTCTGCTTGTCCGCACCGCTGATTTCGACGGTGGTGGCGTCCGGCGTCTTCACCTCAAGGCCTTCCGGCACGTCGATGTTGACGTCGTGGCTGTAGCCGAGCTGCAGCTTCAGGGTCTTGCCCTGCGCGGCGGCGCGGTAGCCGACGCCGGTGATGACCAGCTTCTTCGAGAAGCCTGCGGTCACGCCGGTGACGAGGTTCTGCACCATGGTGCGCTGCATGCCCCAGAACGCGCGAGCGCGCTTCGTGGCGTTGGCGGGCTGCACCGCGATGGCGTCCGCCTGGACGTCATAGGTGATCTCGTCGGCGAGCGGCATGGAGAGGGTGCCCTTGGGACCCTTCACGCTCAGCACCTTGTCGGCGATGGTCGCGGTGACGCCGGCCGGAACCGGGACCGCCTTCTTACCGATGCGGCTCATCAGAACACCTCCGCCAGGACTTCGCCACCGACGTTCTGCTCACGCGCTTCGGCGTCCGACAGAACGCCACGCGGCGTCGACACGATGGTGATGCCCAGGCCGTTGCGGACGCGGGGAAGGTCCTGCGCGCCCGAATAGATACGGCGGCCGGGCTTCGACACGCGCGCGACATGCTTGATCGCGGGCTGGCCTTCGAAATACTTCAGCTCGATGCGGATGCCGGCCGCGGGGCCCATCTGCTCTTCGCTGTAGCCACGGATATAGCCCTCGCGCTGAAGCACGTCGAGCACGCGGACGCGCAGCTTCGACGCAGGCGTCAGGACGGAGTCCTTGCGCGCGCGCTGGCCGTTGCGGATGCGGGTGAGCAAGTCACCCAGGGGATCGGTCACTGCCATCTCAAATGGTCCTTACCAGCTCGACTTGGTGACGCCGGGGATCTGGCCCTTGTTGGCCAGTTCACGCAGCATGACGCGAGCGAGACGGAACTTGCGGTAATACGCACGCGGGCGACCGGTGATCTCGCAACGGTTGCGGATACGGGTCGGATTGCCGTTGCGGGGGATCTCGGCCATCTTGAGGCGCGCGATCAGACGCTCGGTTTCATCGAGGCTCTGGTCGTTCGCGATCGCCTTCAGCTTCGCGTACTTGCCCGCATACTTCTTGACGAGAGCGCGACGCTTCTCGTTCTTATTAATCGAACTCAGTTTCGCCATGGACTTAAGCTCTTTCTGTAAGGACCCCCTCCCCGGCGTGGAGAGGGGGCAGTCCGGTTACGCCGCCTTCTTCTCGTCGGCAGCGTCTTCCTTGGGGAACGGGAAGCCGAACAGACGCAGCAGCTCACGCGCTTCGTCGTCGGTCTTCGCCGAGGTGGTCACGATCACATCCATGCCGCGCACCTTGTCGATGCGGTCATAGTTGATTTCGGGGAAGATGATCTGTTCCTTGATGCCGCAGGCATAGTTGCCGCGACCGTCGAAGGATTTCGGATTCAGGCCGCGGAAGTCGCGAACGCGCGGCAGCGCGATCGTGATGAAGCGGTCCAGGAACTCATACATGCGCTCGCGACGCAGCGTGACCTTCACACCGATCGGCATGCCTTCACGCAGCTTGAACTGCGCGATCGACTTCTTCGCCTTGGTGATGACCGGCTTCTGACCCGCGATCAGCTCCATCTCGGACGCAGCCTGGTCGACGCGCTTCTTGTCCTGCGTCGCTTCGCCCACGCCCATGTTGAGCACGATCTTCTCGATCCGGGGGATCTCGTTGACGTTCTTGTAACCGAACTTGTCGGTCATCGCCTTAATGATGCTATCGTCATAGATAGCCTTCATGCGGGGCTTGTAATCAGCCATCGATCTTCTCCCCGGTCTTGACGGCCACGCGGACCTTCTTGCCATCCTGCGTCTCGAAACGGACGCGGGTCGGCTTGCCATCGGCGGTCACGTGCGCAACCTTCGAGACATGCAGCGGAGCAGCGGTGCGCTCCAGGCCACCCTGCGGGTTCGCCTGGGTCGGCTTGCGGTGACGGGTGGCGATGTTGACGCCGTCCACGACGACCTTGCCGTCCTTCGGCATCGCCAGCGACACGGTGCCGGTCTTGCCCTTGTCCTTGCCGGACAGGACGATGACCTTGTCACCCTTCTTGATGCGTGCAGCGGCCATTACAAAACCTCCGGCGCCAGCGAGATGATCTTCATGTGCTTCTTACCACGAAGCTCACGCACGACCGGGCCAAAGATACGGGTGCCGATCGGCTCCTCGTTCTTGTTGACCAGCACGGCGGCGTTACCGTCGAAACGGATCACCGAACCGTCGGCGCGACGGATGTCCTTGGCGGTACGGACGATCACCGCGCGGTGAACGTCGCCCTTCTTCACGCGGCCACGCGGCTGCGCTTCCTTGACGCTGACGACGATGATGTCGCCGACCGATGCGGTACGGCGCTTCGAGCCGCCCAGCACCTTGATGCACTGCACCCGCTTCGCGCCGCTGTTGTCAGCGACGTCGAGATTGGACTGCATCTGGATCATGGATCCGCTTCCTTCTCTCTTCTGGGGAGGATACCGACCCTGCCCCGCCTTTAAAAAACGACCCCCGGCGCGGGGCTACCGCGCCAGGGGGAGAGGCCCCATAGCCACTCCTGGCCCGAAAGGCAAGCGAGTCGCCCCGCCGCTTTCGACCAATCCGCTCTTTGCCCCGAAGGGCGCCTTTCAATCCGAACCCCGCTCCTCCAATCCGGAGAAGCGGGGCCCGAAATCAAAGGGTTCAGCCCTCGGCCGAGGCCCGTTCCGGCGTCATGTGGGTATCGACCCGCTCGACGACCTTCCAGGTCTTCAGCTTCGAGATCGGGGCGGTCTCTTCGATCCGCACCGTCTCACCGGCCTTGTACTCGTTCGCCTCGTCATGGGCGTGGTACTTCTTCGACCGACGGATGATCTTGCCGTAGAGGGGGTGCTTAACCTTCCGCTCCACATTGACGACGACCGTCTTGTCGGTCTTGTCCGAGACAATCACCCCGGTCAGCACGCGCTTCGGCATGTGTCTCGGTCCTTACTTGGCAGCCGCAGCGGTGCGCTGCGCCTGGATGGTCTTGATCCGCGCGATGTCGCGACGGACTTCCTTGACCCGGCTGGGCTTTTCGAGCTGGCTCGTGGCCGCCTGGAAGCGCAGGTTGAACTGCTCGCGCTTCAGGTTGCCCAGCGCCTCGACGAGCTGGTCGTCGCTCTGGCCGGTATATTCAGTCTTGGCCATTACTCGCCTCCGAGGTGCGAGGTGTCGCCCAGGCGGGCAACGACCTTGGTCTTGATGGGCAGCTTCATCGCCGCGCGCTCGAATGCCTCGGCGGCCAGCGGGCCGTCGACACCGTCGAGTTCGAACAGGATGCGACCCGGCTTCACGCGGGCGGCCCAGAATTCCGGCGAACCCTTACCCGAGCCCATGCGGACTTCGGCAGGCTTCGACGAGACGGGCACGTCCGGGAAGATGCGGATCCACAAGCGACCCTGGCGCTTGATGTGACGGGTGATCGCGCGGCGAGCCGCCTCGATCTGGCGAGCCGTGATACGCTCCGGCTCCATGGCCTTCAGGCCGTAGGAACCGAAGTTCAGGCTGGTGCCGCCCTTCGCATCGCCGTGGATGCGGCCCTTGAAGGCCTTGCGGAACTTGGTGCGCTTTGGTTGCAGCATGTTCTTTGATCCTTAGCGGCGATGATCGTCGCGCGCCGGGCGCACGCCGGAGGTCTGAGCCTCCATCATCAGCCGGTCCTGCGCCATGGGGTCATGGCCCAGGATCTCGCCCTTGAAGATCCACACCTTCACGCCGCACACGCCATAAGCGGTGTGCGCCTGCGCTTCGGCATAGTCGACGTTCGCACGCAGCGTGTGCAGCGGAACGCGGCCTTCACGATACCATTCGGTACGCGCGATTTCCGCTCCGCCCAGACGGCCGCCGCAGGTGATACGGATGCCTTCGGCGCCCAGACGGAGCGCGGACTGCACCGCACGCTTCATGGCGCGACGGAACGCGATACGGCGCTCCAGCTGGTCGGCCACGCCCTGGGCGACGAGCTTGGCGTCGATCTCGGGCTTGCGGATTTCGACGATGTTCAGCGACACGTCGGACGAGGTCATCGAACCCAGCTTCTTGCGAAGCTTTTCGATGTCGGCGCCCTTCTTGCCGATGATCACGCCCGGACGCGCCGCGAAGATCGAGATGCGGCACAGCTTGGCCGGACGCTCGATGACGACCTTCGAGATCGCGGCCTGGGGCAGCGTCTTCATGATGAACTGGCGGATCTTCAGATCCTCCAGCAGCAGGCGGCCATAGTCATGGCCTTCGGCGAACCAGCGGCTGTCCCAGGTACGGTTGATCTGGAGACGCAGGCCGATCGGATTGCTCTTCTGACCCATTATGCTTCTTCCTGCTCGCGGACGACGATGCGGAGCCGCGAAAACGGCTTCAGGATGCGGGTGGACTTGCCACGGCCGCGCGTCGCGAAACGCTTCATGGTGATCGACTTGCCGACCGACGCCTCGGCGACGACGAGCGAGTCGACGTCGAGGTTGTGGTTGTTCTCGGCATTGGCGATCGCGGAGGCCAGGATCTTGCGCGCGTCGACGGCCATCGCCTTCGTCGAGAAGGCGAGGATGTTCATCGCGTCGCCGACCTTCTTGCCGCGGATCAGCGCCGCGACCAGGTTCAGCTTCTGCGCCGAACCACGGATCTGCGTGCCCACCGACAGCGCTTCCTTGTCACCGACCTTGCGGGGGGATGCGGGCTTCGACATCAGCGCTTACCCTTCTTGTCGGCAGCGTGGCCGGGGAAGTAGCGCGTGGGCGCGAATTCACCGAGCTTCATGCCGACCATGTCCTCGTTCACCGAGACGGGAACGAACTTGCGACCGTTGTAGACGTTGAAGGTCAGACCGACGAACGACGGCAGGATGGTCGAGCGACGCGACCAGGTCTTGATCGGACCTGCGCGGTTGCCAGCATCCTGAGCCACTTCGGCCTTCTTCAGGAGATGGAGGTCCACGAAAGGACCCTTCCAAACGGAACGAGCCATTGCGTGTTAGCCCTTCTTCTTGGCGTGACGGCTACGGATGATCATCTTGTCCGTCGCCTTGTTGTGACGAGTGCGCGCACCCTTCGTCGGCTTGCCCCACGGGGTGACCGGATGACGGCCGCCCGAGGTCCGGCCTTCACCACCGCCGTGCGGGTGGTCGACCGGGTTCTTCGCAACACCGCGGGTCAGCGGGCGATGGCCCTTCCAACGGTTACGACCAGCCTTCGCCAGGTTGGTGTTGCCGTTGTCGGGGTTCGACACCGCGCCGACGGTCGCCATGCAGTTCGCATGGATGTAGCGCTGCTCGCCCGAGTTCAGACGGACGATGACCATGCCCTTGTCGCGGCCCACGACCTGCACATAGGTGCCGGCCGAACGTGCGATCTGACCGCCCTTGCCGGGCTTCATCTCGACGTTGTGGACGATCGTGCCGACCGGCATCTGGCCCAGTTCCATGGCGTTGCCCGGCTTCACGTCGGTCTTCTTGCCCGCGATCACCTTGTCGCCGACAGCGAGACGCTGCGGTGCGATGATGTAGGACTGGTCGACCTTGCCGGCTTCGTCGGTGCCATAGTTGATGAGCGCGATGAAGGCGGTGCGGTTGGGATCATATTCGATCCGCTCCACGGTGCCCTCGACGTCCCACTGGCGACGCTTGAAGTCGATGAAACGATAGCGCTGCTTGTGGCCGCCCGCGATACCGCGGCTGGTCACATGGCCCTTGTTGTTGCGGCCGCCGGTCTTGCGCTTGCCTTCGGTGAGCGCCTTGACGGGCGCGCCCTTCCAGAGCGCCGAGCGGTCGACGAGAATCAGGCCGCGGCGGGCCGGGCTCGTCGGGTTATAATGCTTGAGTGCCATCGCCTCAGATCCCCGTCGTCACGTCAATGGACTGACCGTCCTTGAGGGTGACGATCGCCTTCTTCATGTCGGAACGCTGATAGGGCGCACCCTTCCAACGCTTCGTCTTGCCCTTCTGGACGATCGTGTTCACGCCGGTGACGGTCACGTCGAACAGAGCCTCGACGGCCGCCTTGATCTCGGGCTTGGTAGCGCCCGAAGCGACCTTGAACACCACGGCGTTGTGCTCGCTGAGGAGCGTCGCCTTCTCGGTGATGTGCGGCGCAACGATCACGTCGTAATGACGCGGATCGACCGCCTTCTGCTGCTTAGCCATGGAAACGGGCCTCCAGCTTTTCGACAGCCGAGCGCGTCAGCACCAGGGTGTCATGCTTCAGAATGTCGTAGACATTGGCGCCAGCGGCCGGAAGGACGTTGATTTCCTTCAGGTTGCCTGCGGCCAGTGCGAACGACGTCTCGACGGCGTCGCCATCGATGACCAGCGCGGTCTTGCCGAAGCCGAGCTTCACCAGATCGCCCTGCAACGTCTTCGTCTTGTTACCCTCGACGGCCAGATCGTTCATCACGATCAGCGAACCCGCCTTGGCGTGGCTCGACAGTGCCATCTTCAGGCCCAGAGCGCGAACCTTCTTGTTCAGACCCGGGTTGAAGTCGCGGACGCGGGCGCCGTGCGCCTTACCACCGCCGATGAAGACGGGGGCCCGACGATCGCCGTGACGAGCGACACCGCCGCCCTTCTGACGACCGAGCTTCTTGCCCGAGCGGGCGACATCGGCGCGCTCACGGGTGCCGCGCGCGGTGGCGCGACGCTTTTCCAGCTGCCAGGTCACAACGCGGTGCAGGATGTCGGCGCGCGGATCGAGGCCGAAGACCTCGTCGTTGAGCTCGATGTCCGCGGCGTCGGTGCCGGCGAAGGATTGAACCTTGACCTTCACGACTTAGCCCTCCTGGCTCTCGGTGGCTTCCGGAGCAGGCTCGGCAGAAGCGTTGTTGTTGGCGGCCGCCTTGATGCTGGCGGGGAACGGGGCGTCCGCGTGGCGCGAAACCTTGACCGCGTCCTTGACGATCAGCCAGCCACCCTTCGAGCCGGGCACCGAGCCCTTGACGAAGATCAGGCCGCGCTCGACGTCGGTCGACACGATTTCCAGGTTCTGCTGCGTGCGGTTCTTGTCGCCCATGTGGCCGGCCATCTTCTTGTTCTTGAAGACGCGGCCCGGATCCTGACGGTTACCGGTCGAACCATGCGAACGGTGCGAGACCGAGACGCCGTGGGTCGCACGCAGACCACCGAAGTTCCAGCGCTTCATCGCACCGGCAAAGCCCTTACCCTGGGTACGACCCTGGATATCGACATACTGGCCGGGGACGAAATGGTCGGCGGAGATTTCCGCGCCGACGTCCAGCAGGCCGTCTTCGTTCACGCGGAACTCGACCAGCACCTGCTTGGGCTCGACTTCGGCCTTGCCGAAGTGGCCACGCTGCGGCTTGGCAACATTCTTGGTCTTGGCGACACCTGCACCAAGCTGGACGGCGGTGTAGCCGTCACGATCCATCTCGCGGCGAGCGACGACCTGTACGCCTTCAAGCGCCAGGACGGTGACCGGCACGTGCCGACCATCGTCCTGGAACAGGCGGGTCATCCCCAGCTTCTTCGCGATCACGCCGGTACGCATGATCCTGTTCCTTCCTCGACAGAGGCCCCCAAGAACCATTCAAGGGGGGCATATCCAGCCCGATTAAAGCGAAACGAGCCCCCGTCCCGGGCTGGCGACCGGCGAGCCGGTCAGACGGGGGACGCTGCCCCGGCACCATCTCGCTTTCGCGAAACCACCGGGCGGTATCCCTAAAGAGTGCCGGATCGCGGGAGCGACCTCGGCGCGTTTTCCGGCTGCTTCAGAACCGGGAAACGCCAAAATCCCGTGGGACGGCATCGTCGACCACGGGAACGCTGGCCCTCTTACGCCAGCTTGATCTCGACATCAACACCTGCGGCCAGGTCGAGCTTCATCAGCGCATCGACGGTCTGCGGGGTCGGCTGCACGATGTCGAGCATGCGCTTGTAGGTGCGGACCTCGAACTGCTCGCGCGACTTCTTGTCGATGTGCGGACCACGGTTGACCGTGAACTTCTCGATGCGCGTCGGAAGCGGGATCGGACCGCGGATGAGCGCGCCGGTACGGCGTGCGGTGTCGGCGATGTCGCCAGTGGCCTGATCTAGCACGCGATGGTCGAACGCCTTCAGACGAATGCGGAT
>DXIH01000112.1 GCA_019112965.1 Candidatus Sphingomonas excrementigallinarum
CCCCTTAATCACTCCTCTCCCACAGGCGAGTTTCGGGTCGGTCATGCCCCCGGCATGACCTAAACGATGCGAGGCATCGTTTACCCGAAACTGGGTTGGGGGAGGGCAGGGTGCCTCGCAGAGACTTGCCCTGACCCCCATTTACCCCGCCGCCCGGTCCCCCTCGGCCGGTCCCGACACCGCCATCGACAGCGTCCGCCGTAGCAGGGAGGGCGAGCATGGCTTGCCGCATACCGCCGCACCCGGATAACGCGACTGCAGCGCGTGTTCGTCGGCATGGCCCGAATGGAAGATCAGCGGCACGCCCGCCTCGTGCAGTCGTTCGGCGGCCGGGAAGACTTCGCCGTCGCGCAGGCGAACGTCCAGGATCGCGCAGGCCAGTTCGGGCTTGTCGCCGTCCAGATGCGCCAGCACCTCCTCAACGCTGACATAGGGGCCATCGACCTGATAGCCGCCATCCTCGATGATGGACTGAAGATCCAGGGCGACGAAGAACTCGTCCTCGACCAGCAAGATGGTTTTAGTCATGCGCGAGCACCGTCTCCGGCAAGGTAAGGCTGAGCAGGAAACGCCCGTCGACGCTTTTCCGGTCCAGCGCTGCGCCCAATTGGCGTGACGATGTCTGGACCAGCAGCGTGCCGAAGCCCTTGGCGTCGGTCTCGTCGGGCACTTGGCCGCCTTTTTCGGTCCAGTCGAGCCGGAGTTTACCCTCGGCCAGGGCCCAGGACACTGCCAGTTCGCCCGACGGCTGGGCCAGCGCCCCATATTTGACCGAGTTGGTCGCCCATTCGTGCAGGATCAGCGCCAGCGGCGACAGGCACCGGCGGTCGACCAGCAACGGGGGGCCGTCGATGGTGATGGTCGACTGGCCGCGATAGGGCGCGATCGTCGCCTCTACCAGCGCGGCCAGGTCGATCGCCTGCTGCTCGCCCGCCGGGGAGGCGAGCGAATGGGCACGACCCAGCGTCGCGATGCGTTCGCGCACGTCGTCCGCCATCTCGGTCACGTCGTCATGCGACCGCGAAGCCGCCGAGACGATGCCGGAGATGATCGCGAACAGGTTCTTCACCCGGTGGTTCATCTCGCGCAGCATCAGCTCGCGCGTCTCCGCGATCGCATATTCGGCGGTCACGTCGATCGATACGCCGACCATCCGGTGTGGCGCCGATGCGGTGACCACCCGGCCGAAACCCTTGATCCAGCGCTCCTGGCCGTTCAGGTCGAGGCGGAAGGTCATCTCGAAATCGCCACGCCCGGCCATCGCCTCGGCCAGTGCCAGTTCGACGCCGGGCCGGTCCTCCGGGATGATCCGATCGAAGACCTGATGCACCTGATCGGCGGTGTCCCGGGCCGCGAAGCCGAACAGGTGACGGCCCGTCTCGTCGAGGAAGATCTCGCCGGTGCCGCCGCGATATTCCCATACGCCGATGCCGCCCGCCTTGATCGCCAGATCCAGCCGCTCGCGTTCGGCGGCCAGCTCGCGCTCCATGCTCAGTGCGTCGGTGATGTCGGTCAGGACCAGTGTCGCGCCATCGATCCCGTCGCCCTGCGTCCGGTAAGGCAGGATACGCAGCGACAGGGTGCGCCCGCCATCGCGCGTCGTCACCCGCTGCTGCATCGCCGAGCCGCCACCCGCGACTTCAGCGGCACCGTCGAGATAGTCGGTCGTCGCCAGCCGGGTCGAGACATCGGCCAGCAACCGTCCCCGGTCGCTGGGCTGGAGCGGGAAGATCGAACGCGCTGCTTCGGTATAGCTGCGGATGCGCAGATTGCGGTCGAGCACCACCACGGCGAGGTCGGTCGATTCGAAGAAATTGCGCAAATCGGCATTGGCGACGGTCAGCTGGTCGACCTTGGTCTTCAGCTCGTCATTGACGGTCGACAATTCCTCGTTCGTCGATTGAAGCTCCTCGTTCATCGACATCATTTCTTCGTTGGAGCTCTTCAACTCCTCGTTCGCCGTCTCCAGCTCCTCGACGGTCGAGCGCAGTCGGTGGCGGGTCAGGCGCAGTTCGTCCTCCAGCGCCTCGATATGGTCGTCACCCGGTTCCAGATCGGCGAGGTCGCTCGCCTCGACCGGGCTGAACGGCGCGGAATCGCGGAACAGGAAGAGCAGCGATCCATCGGTCAGCGGATCGCAGACCACTTCGACCTTCTGCACGCCGAACTCGGTCGTCACCGCCACGTCGCGTGCCGCGATCCGCTTGCGCGCGTCGCGGGCCTGGCGGAGCATCGGGCCGATCACCTCGCGCAGGCCGGGGCGGGCCAGCGTCATCGCGCTCGATCCGCCGGCACGGGTCACGGGGAAGTTGAAATAGCGGCTGAGCTTGCCGAATGCCGCCAGGATGCCGCCATCCTGATTCACCACCATGCTGGGTGGGGAATAGCGGTCGACGATGCGGCGCATCGCCATGCTCTCGTCACCGCTGGGGGCGGCCCCGTCGCGCTCACCGCGTTCGCCGCGCCGACGCGGGCTGCGGCTCATGCCGCCGGGCAGATCGATGGGGTAGGAGGGAGAGCCGGGCGAACGCTCGAACAACCGGGCATGGCCGTCGATCGCGGGGAAGAGGTGATCGAACCGCCCGACGCTTTCGGACGGTCCCAGGAACAGATAGCCGCCGGGGCGCAGCGCATAATGGAGCAGCGGCAGCACCGATTGCTGCAACCGATCGTCGAAATAGATCAACAGGTTGCGGCACGACACCAGGTCGATCCGCGAAAAGGGCGGGTCCTTGACCAGGCTGTGGTTGGAAAAGCGGATCATGTCGCGGATGGGCGCGGCGATGCTGAATCGCTCGGCGTGCGGCATGGTATAGCGTTCGCGCAGATGGGCCGGGATGTCGGCCATGGCGGAGGCGGGATAACTGCCCTCGCGCGCGATTTGGAGCATCTGTTCGTCGATGTCGGTCGCGAAGATCTGCACCGCCAGCGGCTGTCCGCTTTCGCGCGCGGCTTCGGCGAACAGCATGGCGATGCTGTACGCTTCCTCGCCGCTGGAGCAGCCCGGTATCCAGACGCGGATATCCTCGTCCGGGTCGCGTGTCCGGGACAGCGGTTCGATCGCCTTGGTCCGCCGCGTCTCGAACAGTTCGGTATCACGGAAGAAGCGGGTGACGTTGATGAGCAGGTCGCGGAACAGCGCCTCGCACTCGTCCGCATCGCTCTTGACCCGCGCCAGATAGGCCGAGCCGGTGCCGATGCCCAGAACGTGCATCCGTCGCTCGACCCGACGGACCAGAGTGGTGCGCTTATAGCCCGAAAAGTCGTGGCCGACCGCGTTGCGCAGCACCCGGCACAGATCGTCAACATGATCGGCGACGACCTCGGCCTCCTGCTCCTTCGGGTCGCCTGAACGGCGTGCGAAAAAGCCATGAAGGCAGTCGAGAATTTCGCCGGGATGCTTGATGAAATCGACCAGCCCGGTGCCCACCGCCGACAGGGGCATCCCGTCATAACGCGCCGTTTCGGGATTCTGCACGACGCAGACCCCGCCATTTTCCTTGATCGCGCGCAGGCCCGTCGTGCCGTCCGCGCCTGTACCCGACAGGATGACGCAGGCGGCATTGGCCTGCTGGTCGCTGGCCAGCGACAGGAAGAAATCGTCGATCGGGCGGCGCAGCCCGCGTGGCTGGACGAAGTCGGTCAACTCCAGCACGCCGTCCCGGATCGCCAGGCCTCGACCGGGCGGGATGATATAGACGCGATCCGCCTCGATCCGCTCCAACCCCTCGCACTGGCGCACTTCCAGATTGGTGTGCCGGTCGAGCAACTGGGCGAGCATGGATTCGTGATTGGGGTCGAGATGCTGGACGACGACGAACGCCATGCCGGTCGGCGCACGCGCCGGGGTCAGCATTTCGCGGAGCGCCTCCAGTCCGCCAGCCGACGCGCCGATGCCGACCACGGGCACCGGGGCGATGCCGTTATCCTGACGCGGAGCGGGTTGCGGAGCCTCGGCGTCCGCGCTCATGGAAAGGCGGCCCGGTCTAGGTCCGACAAGGTCAGCTTGGCCTGGGCGATGGTCGCGGCGGTGTTGGCGATCGCGGTCAGCGAGCCCTCCAGCACGATGCCGCTTTCCGCCAGGATCGGGGTCAGCTTGCCCAGCGTGCGGCCCAGTTCCGCGTCATAAGCGGCCAGCCGTTCGGGTTGCGACCGACTGACGTCAAATTGCGAGGCGAAGATATAGGGCATCTCGCCACCCAGGTGACGCAACTTCGACATGTAGAGCAGGTTGACGAAGGGCGAGCCGTCCTTGCGGAAATTGATGAGCATGGTGCGGACGTTCGACTGGCGATCATTGGCCAGGAATTCGTGGATACGCTCGCGGGCCTCTTCGTTTTCGGCGTCACGCTGGAGCATCCGGCAATTCCGTCCGATCACATCCTCGCTGGTATAGCCGGTCAATTCGCGAAAGCGGTGATTGATGAAGATCAAGGGATTGTCGCCTCGCGCGTTGGCGAGCGCCAAGGCGACGGGGGACTGGTCCAGATAGGCGGCCAGATGGCTGGGAATTTCAATATCGTGCACGAAATCTGGCTCCATGGCGCGCATTCGCATGGCGCCTGTCCCTCCGCAAGTGCCGGGATACCCGGTGTCCCCCAAAAACTTCACCTGTGTAAACCCGTCGAGATCACGCCGCGTTCCCGACGGGGACGAAAATCATTGCGAAGTCGAAATGGGCGAGGGGGCCGCGGCGACGGGGCGCGGGCCCAGCCAGGCCTGACGGAAACGGGTCTGTCCGGGCGTCAGCGGCTGGCCGATGCTTTCGTTCGTGACGACCTCGATCGTCGGATCGGCGACCAGGGTCAGGGTGGCGCTACGCTCGCCGCCACGCTGGCGATAGACGATCGGAATATGGTCGCCGGGGGCATGGCGCGACAGGATCGCGATCCAATCCTTCTGGTCGGCCAGCGGACGGCCATCAACGCTGACGATCCGGTCGCCCTTGTCGAGCCCGGCATCGTAGAGCGGGGTGCCCGGTATCGTCGCGGCCGTCATCTGCATGACGCCCTCGACCGGGCCCGGCATGCCGCCCGCCCAGGCGGCATTCGGGTTCGTCCTGCGCAGGGTCAGCCCCGCCTGCGTCAGTAGCGGCGCGAAGTCGGGCAGGCCGCTGGCGGTGATGCTGCGCGCGAAGAAGCGGTCGGCAAAGGCCTGGTCGCCCGTCACCTGGCCCAGGGCGATGCGCAGATCGTCGGGGCGATAGCTGCGCTCGGTCTTGCCGAAGCTGCGCCAGAGCTGGCGCATATAATCGTCGAGCGACAGCTGCGGGAAATGCTGGCGCAGCTCCATGTCCAGCGCCAGCGCGATGACCGCGCCATACGGATAATAGGAAAAGAAGATGTTCGGATTGGTCGGATCGATCGACTGCGCGGCATCCACGAAGGGCGCGCGCAGGCTCATCTCCTGCGGCCCGCCATAGCGGCGTGCGGGCGAGTTGATGAGTGCGTTCAGCGTGCCCGAGAGCTGGGCGACATAATCGGCCACCGGCATTTCGCCCGCGCGCACCACCGCCAGTGGGCCATAATATTGCGTGAAGCCCTCGGCGAGCCAGAGCGACGGCGTGGCATTGGCGCGGGTGAAATCGAACGGCTCCAGCTCGGCCGGGCGGATGCGCTCGACATTCCAGCTGTGGAAGAATTCGTGGCTCAGCGTCTGGATCTGCGAGAATTTGCCCGCTGCCAGCGACCGGGCCTGGCTGATGACCGTGGAATTGCGGTGCTCCATGCCGTCGCCGCTGATCTGCGGCATATAGTCGGCGAGGAAGGTGTAGGTGCCATAGTCATAGGCGGGTGTTTCGCCGAAGATCGCGATCTGTTGCGCCACGACCTTCTGCGCCATCGCGGCAAAGCGGTCGAGATCGGCGGCGCTGCCGTCATGATGGACGGTCAGGCGGATGGTGTAGGTCTTGGCCCCGTTCGTCACGGGCCAGTGACGCTCGTCCCAGGCGGACAGCTCGACCGGACTGTCCATGAAATATTGCAGGTCGCGCGCGGTGAACACGGTCGGATCGCTGGTCGGAGCCAGCTGCGTCGCGATCTTCCAGCCCGCATTTGGGTGGAAGCGGACACGGATCGGCCGCGCGTCCTGCCCCACCGCCCAGAGGAAGGTCGCGGGTATGTTCAACCGGGCGTGGGTCGGGTCGATCTGCGCATAGGTGCCGTCGCCCCGGTCGCCGAACAGCGTGTAGTGCACCGTCACCGTGCCGTCATGGCCGGCCACCGTCCAGCCATAGGGATCGGTTCGCTCGACGGTTAGCGGCTTGCCCGTGCTATCGACGGCAGACACCGAATAGACGTTCTTGGCGAACTCGTGCAGCGCATAGCGGCCGGGCGAGGAGCGGGCCATCTGGAAGCGGACGGGCGTGCGGTCGAGCCCTCGATAGGTGACGCTGACCTGCGCCTCGTGATGCTGGGCGCGGGGAAAGGCGATGTCATATTCGACCGGCGCCTGCGTGGCTTGCGGCGCGGGAGCGGTCTGCGCCGCGACCGGCTGCATCGCCGTGGAGGCCAGCGCCAACGCCGCCGTCATCGCCAGAAACCGCATTCCATTCCCCTTCGCGCTTGTACGGTCGCGACTTAGGCATGGAGGCGGGCCAGGGTCCACCGCTTTTCGGGAAAGGCCGATCCGCCGGGAGAAGGTCGAATCAGTGCGCGGCCCGCCCCGCAGGGCTGGTCCAGTTGTCCGAAATGTCAGGAAAATCTGGAGGCGCGACCGGGAATCGAACCCGGGTGCAAGGATTTGCAGTCCTCTGCGTCACCACTCCGCCATCGCGCCTCGATGCATGGGAGGCGCGCATTTCTGCGGTTTTTGTCGCGCTGTCAACAGCGAGTACGCAGTCGTTTGGAAAAAGTACGCACTGTTCCCGTTTTGCCCTGCTGAGGCTGACCTGACAAACAGGGGTTCCACTTCCGATCAGATCGGACGAATTTCCCATTGCCGTTCAGTCAGATATCAAGCGATAGCTGTCAGACAGCAGGTAATATTTATGCGTGCTGGAATGCAGGCTTTGGGGCGATGCCATTGCCTCGGTATCGGGAGATTATGATGGAAGCCATGGTAACCAGCCTCACACGTCGCGCTCCCGTCATACTATATTTGGTGAGCGCTCTATTGCTGATCGGCAATATCGTCGGATCAGTCATCGTGGCAAATTTGACGGCTAACCAGGCCAACGGTGTCATGACGCCTGGCATGGTTTCGGCAGTCGCAAGCGTCGCAAAGAGCCAAATCGTCACTGGTATCGTAGGTTCTTTCCAAAGTGCGGCTTGGCCTTTTGCCGCCGCGGCTTTGATCCAGAGCGTTCGGGAAAAGTCGTCAATCTAAGGAATGGTGATCCTGCATTGGGTCCCTCTGCCGTCAGATCGGTTTGAGGGATCCAATTTGCGGGGGCGATAAGCGATAACGCAACGCTTTTTGGTACCGTCATACGCAAATTCGAATCCTGCCGCTTGTCGGGGCAAAAATTGCCTTCGGGAGGCAGGGGCCGGAGGTTCGAATCCTCTCTCCCCGACCATTCACATGCCCTTGTAATCGCCTCCGAAAGGAGGTCCCGCCTCGGCTTGGGCCGATCAGATTATTCCGGTGTCAGTCCGGTGAGCCAACAACAGTTTCCCTTTATCATCTTGTTATGTTCGCTCGTCGAGTAGCGGCACCAGTTGCCTGCGCCGCTGGACTGGGCAATGGTTGCAGCATGAGGGACGGGAGGACACCGCGTTCGTTTGGTCGCTGGCTATGGACGCTTTTGCATTCGAAGCCAGAGTGGGCGATCGCCACGGCCGATGATCGAGCGAAGCTCGAGAGGTCTATTGTCGGGCTTGCTGCAGTGGGGGCAGTCGCAGCTTTTGCTTTTTCTCCCCTACAGCCCTTCGTTGACCGCAATCTGCTCTTCATGGGGGCGATGCTGATCGCGATGGGGCTTATCCCCGCGCTGGTCCTTCCGCAGCGAGAGACCCCTAGGTTCGCGCTCTGGTTGACCCTCGTCCCCATAGCGGCTGGCGGGGTGGTGCTGTTCGTCGCCGGAGACAAGGCAATGATAGCCAGTGATTGGAACGATCGGCGATGTGAACGCATTCAGAAAGCGATGCTCGCCCCGTCGAAGCGTGTAAGATCCGACCTGGCGGACGTTTTTACTGCGATGCATTGTCGGCCACTCGGTCGTGCGCCGCGTGACCCGTCTTACGTCATTCGGCGTAATCGGCCGCCTACCGATGTCGAGATTGCGCAGCATGAAAGATTTGAACGGCGCGAACTAGATGCTGAGGTGCAAGTCCTTCAGCCGCTCGATTAACAGTCGAGTGGAAACGGCTGTTTTCTGCGGGGCTTTCTGACGTTTTCGCGGTCTGTTCACGGTAGGGTATCTGCGGCGTGCAGCGATTTGTCATAATGGCGCTGGACCCGCGAATCACCGGCGATTAGCGTCGAGCGCTCGCCCCTCGCCGAGGCCGCCCAATGCGCCGTGATCGCCGATCTGACCCGCTTCCTATGCACCCGCGTGACGAGCCGTTACCCAGCCGATGGGAGCGGGTAGGGGTGTGGCTGGAGTTCGGGGGCTTTGCCGTGCTGGCCGCCTCTGGCCTGATCGCCAGCGCCTGGGGCGCGATACGCTATGTCGCCGGGTGGTCCTGATCGCGCCATACCCCTGATCGGCGCAGCTGGCGCACGATCCCGTTGAACGCCGCCGTCACGCCCTGGGCGCGGCCGATCTCATTTGACTGCCCGGCCGATTCCCAGAAGGTCGTCAACGGCCAGCGCTCAGGGCAGTGGGGTAGCAAGCAGCGGAGGGCGAGGCGAACTGGGATTGTGTCGCACCGGCGCTGGCCGCTATCGATCATCGCTTGGCGCAGTACCTGGACGGAAAGCTCGACGACGATTCGATGATGGCGGCGCATCATGCTATGGAACGGAACGAGAACAAATAATCAAGAGATTCGCCATGGCCCGCTGCCGCCTATGCACCAGTAACGACGATGAAGCCCTGATCGAGTATCTCGCCGAGAAGCTGTGGGACAGCCGCATGGGTGAGTTCGAGATCGCGACGCCATGGGCCGAGGCGGGCGCGTTCTGGCAGGCCAAGTTTCGCGAGATGGCCGTATCGGCAAAGCTCGCTCTCAGGGGGTGAGGGCGGCGATACGCTGCCGCCCCCGCAGCAATCAGCTATAGGCCAGATCGGCGACCACAAAGCTGGCACCGGCTCCCGTCAGCTGAAGTATCAGCTTGCTACCGACGACGAAGCCCCACCGCGTCCCGACCGAGCCCGTCGCGGTCAGCGTCTGGGGTACGCTGACCTCGCTATAGCTCAGATCATCCGCGCCCAGCATGGCCTTGGCGCGATAAGTCCCGGCGGGGCGGCTGCTATTGCTACCCACCCCCGTCATCACCGTCACGCCGCCCATGCGGGTGATGCGCCCATTCAGCCCCGGACTATCGGTGGACCCCAGCAGCTCCATCGTACCGTCGCGGCGCATGGCGAAGGGCGCGATCGGCTTGCTGACATCGGCCGAGAATAGCACGACATCGCGCAGCGGGGCGGCCGCGATATACTGATTGGTGTTCGTGGACGACGTCGGAGCCTTCCACGAATCCGGCAGCGGCATCTTGGTCCATGCCGTGCTGCCATCGGCGCGCCACACCACTTCGGCAAAGGCCAGCCCGGCGATATCCCTGCCCTGTCCCGTATCGTCACCGAAGCAGACATAGAATACCCGGCCGAACGGATCATAGGCGATGCCATGGATATGGACACCCGCCGGATAGGGGATACCCTGGGTGGCGCTGTAATCGCGCAGGTCGAAGTCGACGACCCAGGTCAGCCCATTGTCATCGGATCGCCAGACGCGCGTGGCCCGCGACGCATCATTGGAGGCATTCCCCGCGCCCCCGCCCGTCTGCCCTCCCGACGCCGCAACCCAGATCGTCGACCCGCGCGCCGCCCATTGGTGAAGGGAATATTCCTGGTCGATCTTGCCGCCGATGACATCCAGCACCTTGGTAAAGGTCGCGGTCTGCCGATTGGTGGACCAGCCCGACGATCGCCACAGCGAGCCGAAGGACCCGAAGTCGACTTTGCCGACCAGAATTTCTCCGTCCTGCGTATCGTAGACTGTGGTCAGCCCGGAATTGGCGATCGTGTCATTGGGCGCGATGGCATTGTTGCTGTAGGTCCATACGACATTTGCGGGGTCCGCCGCGAAGGCAGCCGCCGAAGCCCAGCCCAGCGTGCCCGACGCCCCCGCCTTGCGGCGATAGATCGTCGAGCCATCCTTTGACGGCCCAATCAGCCCGGCATCGGCATAGGTGCCGACATTCGAAAGGCTGAACAGCTTGCGCCCCGATGCGGTGATCGACCGCTTAACCGTGCTGACCGGCAAGGTGGCAGGCGCGGTCAGGCATTCGACTTCGATGATCAGCGTCAGGTCGGCAGGAGCCGTTGTGTCGGCAGACCAAGCGAGCCACAACAGGCCACCATTTTCCTCATAGAGCTCTTCACCCGGTGCCAGCGTGTAGAGCGCCGTGCCCCCGCTGGTATCGATCGCCTTATTCTGGGTGCCCGCCTTCGTGCCGATGCGGATCGACCCCGGCGACCCCGCCGGATTGCGCAGCCACAGCCTGCCGCGCCGCATCTCCGTCCAGCGGGCGATATGCGGGAAAGAGCCGGTCGACGTGATCGGGATCGTATAGGTCGATCGGATCGTGAGATCACGGTAGCTGGTCTGGCCACCAAGCACGATCGTCTGCGCCACCGCGCTGGCCGCGAGCGACAGGCAGGATGCCGCGATCAGGGCGCGGCGCGTCATCTTGGCGATCATTGCGGGATCCTCGTGATGGAAGCATTGCAGCCGATGGCGGCCGAGGGAACGGTCGCATCCATCACCGCCCCGGCGGGGACGGCGACGAGCGAGACATCGGTCGCAGTCTTCGTGGCGGCCGTTTGCATCGTCGCCCCGTCGGGGCCGCGATAGCGCAGGGTGATGGTCTGCCCGTTATAGTTAATGCAGCTTTGCGCGAAGGCGTAATTCCCGCCGAAAAGGGTCTGCGTCCCGGTCGAGGTGCTGGCGGCGATCAGTTGGACTGCCTCTGTCCGCGCGACCGGGGTGACGGGCAAGGGCGTGGTAGGGGATGCCACTTTGGTCGAGCCATCCGCATCGGAATAGGCGACGCCGGAGGGTGGCACGATCGTAGAGGGGGCGATAATTTTTGGATAGGTCGTCTGCCCTACGGCCGGTGCGGCCAGCAGACAGGCAAGCGCGATCGCGCCCGCCCAGCGAAGCAGGGGCATGGGTCTTCTCCTGTTAGAATGGGTTATTGGGTGACGGGGATCGCGAGGACCTGAACACTGATCCCATTCGCGGGGGCGCCAAATACGTCATAGCTGACGAGGGCGGTGACGGCGGTCAGCGTTGCGGGTAGCGTCCGGCTGTACCAGCACCGTCCGCTGGCGCCGGTCGCGGTGCTCGTCGCGACGTTGCACACGACGGGCGTCGAAGTGGCATTAATCGGAATTGGTAGGGTCACCGGCGTGGCTGTCAGCGGCGTGGCCCAAGCGATCGACCATGATCCGGTACTGGTACTGGTCAGGACGACGCCAGCGCGAGTGATGCGCGGGGCCTGCGCGTCGCCGGGAAGATAGGTCCCGGCTGTCCCCGCCGCCCCACCGACCGCCTCCTGCATCGGTGCGGTCGTGCGGGCGCGGGGAATGCTCGCCTGCAACGCGCCGATCGCAGCGGAGAGATCGGCAGGCTTGACCGCCTGCGCTGCCGCATCGGCTGCCGCCTGGGCCTGCTGGCGCATCACGTCGACATCGGCCTTGGTGGCAGATGGCCGCGCATCCATCACGACCTGCGCGCTGACCGGGTGTGCGATCAGCGCGGCGAGAATGACCAGGATAGCCCGCATGACGTCACCCTTTCCGACGCGGCCAGGCGTCCCAGAGAAGGCGGCGCTTGGCGTCACAGTCGGCCAGATCGAAGCGCCCGTCCCGGATGGTCGCGTCGTCGTCGGCCGCGCTGGCGCTACCGTCCGGCTGGCGGTGCTGCGCCGTCGGGCGGCACGGCTCCCCCGCTGCGGCTGGGGGCGGCGGGATCTCGGGCGAGTAGGGCATCGAGCGCGTCGATGTCGCGCACCCGGTCAGGGGTGCGACACAGAGCGCGACCAGCATCAGTCTGCGCATAGCGTGTCACCGTGTCTTTAGAGTGGATGATGAGGGGCTGGCGGGCGGCCAGCGTGGCGGCATAGGTCTGCGCAGCGCTGGCCTGCTGCTCGGCGAAGCGCGCTTGGTCCGCGAGGCGGGCCTTGTCCGCGTCCGCGATCGCTGCGGACCAGGCGGCGCGCTCATTCGTCAGGGTCAGGCGATAGTCGGCGCGCAGATGGTCGAGCCGTGCAGCCCAGAGGCCAACCGCCAGCACGATCAGCGCAGG
>DXIH01000113.1 GCA_019112965.1 Candidatus Sphingomonas excrementigallinarum
ACCCTGCCGGTGATCCTGGCCTATGCGCGCGCCAACGACGAGGAACGCGCATTCTGGAAGGATGCGGTCGAGGGACGGCGCACTTCGGACGAGGACTTCGCCCACGCCATCGCGCTGGTCCGCAAGAGCCGCGCGGTCGACGACACCATGGCGCGCGCGCGCCATTATGGCGGACTGGCGATCGAAGCGTTGCGGGGCTTTGCCGATGGTCCGGCGAAGAGCGCGATGATCGAAGCCGTCGAGTTCGCGGTCGCGCGGGCGTACTGAATCTTCTTTGACCCCGGCGAAGGCCGGGGCCCAGTTGCTGCGAACGCACGAAGGCGCGGGCCGGTTTGCCTCCCCCGCTTCGTGCAGCGCGCCACAGGCTTGCTGGAACCTGGGCCCCGGCCTTCGCCGGGGAACGGCTTGACCACAAGGCACCCCTCCATCTGTTCAGCCCGAACGGAGGTGGGGCGTCGAACGGGCGCAGGTGCTTCACCCCGCCCGTCAAACCCCCTATCGCACCCCCATGACCCTGCCCGTCACCGCCGTCCTGCCCGACCTGCTGACCGCGCTCGCGAACGCGCCCAACGCCGTCCTCGTGGCACCTCCCGGCGCGGGCAAGACCACGGCCGCTGCGCCTGCGCTGCTCGACCAGCCCTGGTGCACCGGCGAGGTCCTGCTCCTCTCCCCCCGCCGCCTCGCCGCGCGTGCCGCCGCCGAGCGGATGGCCGCGCTGGCCGAGGAGCCGGTCGGCCGCACCTTCGGCTATGCCACCCGCATGGATACCAAGGTCAGCGCCGCGACCCGCGTGACCGTCGTCACCGAGGGCATCTTCGTCGCGCGTATCCAGGCCGATCCCGAGCTAGCGGGTGTGTCGGCGGTGCTGTTCGACGAGGTGCACGAGCGCAGCCTCGACGGCGATTTCGGCCTCGCGCTGGCGCTGGATGCACAGGCGGGCTTGCGGCCCGATCTGCGGCTGGTCGCCATGTCCGCGACGCTCGACGGCCGCCGCTTCTCCAGCCTGATGGGCGACGCACCCGTCATCGAGAGCGAGGGGCGCAGCTATCCGCTGACCCTGCGCCATCTCGGCCGGGCGGCGGAGGCGCGAATCGAGGATTCGGTCGCCGCCGCCATCCGCCGCGCACTTACCGAGGAGGCGGAGGGCGACATCCTCGCCTTCCTGCCCGGCACCGCCGAGATCGCGCGTACCGCCGAGCGGTTGGCGACACTGCCCGAGACGATCGCTATCCACGAACTCCACGGCTCGCTCGACCCGGCGGCGCAGCGCGCGGCGATCCGGCGCGATCCGGAGGGGCGGCGGCGGATCGTGCTCGCCACTTCGATCGCGGAGACCAGCCTGACGCTCGACGGGGTGCGGATCGTGGTCGATTCGGGCCTCGCGCGCCGTCCCCGCTACGACCGCGCGGCGGGCATGACCCGGCTCGTTACCGAGCGCGCCAGCCAGGCCGCCGTCGTCCAGCGTGCGGGACGCGCCGCGCGTCAGTCGCCGGGTGTCGCCTATCGCCTGTGGGAGGAAGCCGCGACGGCGGGCCTGCCGCGCTTCGACCCGCCCGAAATTCTGGAGGCGGACCTGTCGGCGCTGCTGCTCGGCACCGCGCTATGGGGTGTCAGCGACCCGCGCGCGCTCCCCTGGCTCGACCCGCCGCCCGAGGCCGCGGTCGCCGAGGCCCGCACGCGGCTGACCGTGCTGGAGGCGCTCGACGACACCGGCCGTCCAACGGCGCATGGCAAGGCGATCGCGAAACTGCCGATGCCGCCACGTCTGGCGCACATGCTGATCCGCAGCGGCGAGCGCGGATTGGCGTCGACCGCCGCCGAGGTCGCGGTGTTGCTGGGCGAGCGCGGGATCGGCGGGCAGGATGTCGATGTCGAGCAACGCTTGCGCCGCTGGCGAAGCGAGCGTGGCCCCAAGGCCGAAGCGGCGAGGGCGATGGCGAAGCGCTGGACCGGCCTCGCCCCTAGGCCGGTTGAGCAGGAGGTGTGGGACCATCCGGCGGGCGTGTGCCTGGCGCTCGCCTATCCCGACCGGGTGGCGCGGCGGCGTGACGGCACGGGCGAGAATTGGGCGAGTGTCGGCGGGCGTGGCTTCCGGCTCGACCCGGCGTCGGGCTTGGCGAGTTCGGAATGGCTGGCGGTGGGCGAGACGCAGGGCGCGGCATCGGGCGCGCGCATCCTGTCCGCCGCCCCGCTCGACCTCGCCACCGTCGAGGCGCTGTTTGTCGACCGGATCGAAACGCGGCGCACCGTCACCTTCAACCCCGCGACCGGCGGCGTCGAGGCGCTGCGCGAGCGGCGGCTGGGCGGACTGCGTCTGTCGAGCGGTCCCGATTCGGGGGCTTCGCTCGAAGCGATCGCCGAGGCCCTGGTCGAGGGGGTGCGGACGCACGGCCTGTCGCTGCTGCCCTGGAGCGACGGGGCGGGGGCGTATCGCGCGCGGGCGGCCTATGCCGGGGTGGCGCTGGACGATGAAAGGTTGCTCGAAACGCTGGACGACTGGTTGCCCGCATTGGTGGCGGGCAAAAGGCGGCTGGATGCGATCACCCCCGGCGCGCTGACCGAGGCGATCCGCAATCTGGTCGACTGGAACGACCAGAAACGGATCGATACGATGGCGCCGTCGCACTTCACCAGCCCGGCGGGTAGTAGCCATGCGATTGATTATGCGGCCGAAGGTGGCCCACGTGTCGAGTTGCGGGTGCAGGCGCTGTTCGGCCTGGGCGAGCATCCGGTGATCGGCGCCGCGCGGGTGCCTTTGGTGCTCAGCCTGACCTCGCCCGCCGGTCGGCCGATCCAGACGACGCGCGACCTGCCCGGTTTTTGGGCGGGCAGCTGGAGTGCAGTGGCCAAGGAAATGCGCGGCCGCTACCCCCGCCATCCCTGGCCCGACGCACCCGCAGAGGCCTCCGCGACGTTGCGCACGAAAAAGGCGGATGCAAGAGCCGCCGGTTCACGATAAGGGACGGACATTATGGCCACTGCTCGCATCTTCCAGCGCCCCAAGAACGCGATGCAATCCGGCAAGTACCGGACCGATCGCTGGCAACTCGAATTCGAACCGACCGAGGCGAAAAAGCCCGATCCCCTGACCGGCTGGGCCGGCAGCGGCGACACGCAGGAGCAGGTCCGCTTGACCTTCGCGACGCTGGAAGAGGCGATCGCCTATTGCCAGCGTGAAGGGCTCGACCATCATGTCGTGCCGACGCCGCAAAAGACGCTGAAGCTGCAAAGCTACGCCGACAATTTTCGCTGAAGCTCGAGCGCTCCGGTTGAAACCGGGGCGTTCTTTTTGTCGCGCGCAGCGCTTGAGAAGGTCGGTTCGCGCGGAGACGCGGAGGTGTTGCATTCGGCGACATCGGAAACGCCTCATTATCGGCCTGTTGTCGAGGCCTGCCGTTTCCGCGAGCAAGCCCTCTCTGCGCCCTCCGCGCCTCTGCGTGAACCAACCTTCTTTGCGCTATTTGTTCGCGCGAAGCCGCGATGACGCGAAGATTTTCAGGATTCGTTCGCGCAGAGGCGCGGAGAGCGCGGAGGTGGCGTGTCCGGCGGCATCGGACGCGCACTACAAACAGCTGGTGGAAGAGAATTCGCTGCCGCGAATACGACATCCCCGCGCCTCCGCGTCTCCGCGCGAACCAGCTTTCTTCGCGTCCTCGCGGCTTCGCGTGAACTCAAAAGCCCAAGATACCGCCGCCCAGCAAAAGCAGCAGCTTGGCATCCATCACGAGACCCGCCGCGCGTCGTTCGGCGATGAAGGCCGGAATCTCGGCCATCTTCACCCGGTGCACGACGATCTGCTCGTCCGAATCGCCGCCGCCCTCGCCGACCTTCACCAACCCGCTCGCACGGACCAGGGTGAAACGCTCCGACGTCATGCCCGGCGAGGAACAGAATTCCCCCAGCGTCTCGATCAGGGCGGGGCGATAGCCGGTTTCTTCTTCCAGCTCGCGTGCGGCACCGTCCAGCACCGCTTCGCCCTCGGTTTCGTCGCCGATCAGACCGGCGGGCATCTCCAGGCAGGACGCGCCCAGCGGAATGCGGAATTGCTCGACCAGCAGGATATGGCCGTCTTCGATCGCCAGGATCACGGCGGCGCGGATGTCGCGCGGTCGGTCGGCATATTCCCAGCTGCCGCGCTTGCGCAGCGCCAGGAACCGCCCCTCGGCCAGGGTTTCGAGGGGGGCGTCCATACGGGGATCGGTCATAGCGAGATCGGTCTGTCCGGCAGTTCGTTGGTGTCGGCCGCCGTCTTGGGGAAATGGGTCGCCAGCACAAGCCCAATGCGCTCGACCGCCGCACTCATCCCTTCGCCGACATGGCCCTTCGCGACATGGGGCAGCATCACCGCCATCGCCTTACCCCAGGTTTCCGGCCCGACCTTGCCGGTCAGCCCGGAGTCGGCGACGATCTCGGCCATGTGCTCGTCCTCCGAGAGGTAGAGAAGCACGCCGTAGCGGCTGTCGGTTCGCCGCTCGGCCGACACGCGGAACAGCAGTACCGCGCGTGCGCGAACACGGGCATGGCGGATGCTCTTGGGCACCAACGCGATCCGGCGCGACACTGGGCCGAGCAGCGCGAAGACCAGGCCGAAGACCAGAATTTGTGCGATCATCAGAACGCCCAGGATAAGGTCCTCACCCGGCGCGCTCCAGGCGTCATGGACCAGCGCGAGCAGCTTCAACCCCAGATCGGGGAAGATCGCAGCGAAGAGCGGCACCAGCAGCATGGCCGGTGCGGCGAACCACAGGGCGATGTCGCGATACTCGTCCGATCGGGGCGCGACGATGGTGACGATCTCGGCATCGGTCGCCGCTTCGGCGCGCGCGACGGCGGCGGTGACCAGATCGCTATCGGCTTCGCTCAACATCTCACCAATCCCCCGATGCGCCGCCGCCGCCGAAATCGCCGCCGCCGCCGCCGGTAAAGCCGCCGCCGAACCACGATCCGTCGCTGCCCCCGCCCGACGAGCCCCCGCCGGAACTCCAGCCGCCGCCCGAGCCGCCGCTGCCCCAGCCGGGGCCCCAGAGGATGATCGGCCAGCCGCCGCCGCGACGCCCGCCACCGCCGCCACGATCGTCATCGTCATCATCGTGGAAGCGCTGGCCCTGCCTGCGACGCAGAATCGACAGCAGGACGAAGCCGCCGATGAAGATCACCAATATGATAACGATCGGAAAGCCATTGGAATCGCCGCCGCCGCGGCGATGCTCCCGGTCGAACTGCTTCGCGGCCTCGGCCACCTTGGCCTGGGCTTCCTCGGGCGAGGCGCGAAGCTGCGCGATCACGGCGTCTGCGCCCGCATTCAGCGCGCCCGATATATCCCCTGATTCGCGCAGGCGCGGGATCATCAGCGTGCGGATCATCTGCGACGACCAGGCGTCGGTCAGGATTGGCTCCAGCCCGCGCCCGACCTCGAGCCGGGGGCCGCGCTGGCCCTTGCCCTCGTTGGGCGCGACGAACAGGATCGCGCCGTTGTTCGCGTCCTTCAGACCGACGCCCCAGGCCCGGCCCAGCCGATAGCCATAATCCTCGATCGGATAGTTCTGCAGATCGGGGATGGTCGCGACGACCAGCTGGCGGCCGGTATCCTTTTGCAGGGCTTCCAGCTTCGCCTCTAACTGCGCCTTGGTCGCAGGATCGATCTTGCCAGCCGCATCGACGACTAGGCCGTCGAGCTTGGGAAAAGTCTGCGCCATCACGGGGACGGCGCAGAGGATCAGCCAGAGCCCGAGGATCGGGCGAAGCAACCGGGTGAACCGGGGCATGAGGATACGATCAGGCGCCGAAATTCACCTTGGGCGCATTCTCGGCGCCCGGCGTGGTCGCCTGATACGGCGTCTTGGGTTTGGCGCCGTAGAAGACCTTGGCCCCGATCGCGTCGGGGAAGGTACGGATGCGGGTGTTATAGGCCTGCACCGCCTTGTTGTAATCGCCGATCGCGATGTTGATACGGTTCTCGGTGCCCTCGAGCTGGCTCATCAGCGTCTGGAAATTGTCCTGGCTCTTCAGGTTCGGATAGGCCTCGACATTGGCGAGCAACCGGCCGAGCGAGCCGCTGAGCTGGCCTTGCGCCTGGGCGAACTGCTGCATCTTGGCGGGGTCGGACAGGTCGGCGCTGTTGACCTGGACCGAGGTCGCCTTGGCGCGCGCGTTGACCACGTCGGTCAGGATGGACTTCTCCGAGGCGGCGGCGCCCTTCACGGTCGCTTCCAGATTGGGGATCAGGTTCGCGCGGCGCTGATAGGCGGCCTGGACGTCGGCCCATTTCGCGTTCACATTTTCCTCCGCCGTGGGCACGCTGTTCATGCCGCAGCCGGACAAAGCGACGGCCATCACGACCGGGGTCAGGGCAAGAACGGGACGACGCATTCGAATATTCCTCCGTCAACTGTCTGGTCTATATAAGACGCACGACGCGCTTGGCGAAGGGCAAAAGCGACGATACCCTCGAAGCTCAGGCAAATAGAGGGATTTGGCGATGCTTAAGGAATTTCGCGCCTTCATCGCGCGGGGCAATGTGCTCGATCTGGCGGTGGCGGTCATCATCGGGGCGGCGTTCAGCAAGATCGTGACGTCGCTGACCGACGACGTGCTGATGCCGGTGATCGGCAAGATCTTCGGCGGACTGGATTTCTCCAGCTACTTCCTGCGCATGGGGCCGATCCCGGCCAATTATGCGGGCTCGCTGACCGATTATGCCGCCTTGAAGAAGGCGGGTGTGCCGCTGCTGGGCTATGGCGCGTTCGTGACGCAGGCGGTCAATTTCGTGATCGTCGCCTTCATCATCTTCCTGCTGATCCGCACCGTGAACCGCGCGACCGCGATGTTCGAGAAGCAGAAGGCCGAGGCCCCCGCAGCGCCCCAGGCTGAACCGGCCGATGTCGCGCTGCTGCGTGAAATCCGCGACGAACTGCGCGCGCGGCGTTCTTAAAATCCTGTCTCTGGCGTAAGTCGCAACATGTGAAATTCCTCCCCTGCAAGGGGAGGGGGACCAGCGAAGCTGGTGGAGGGGTGTCCCGCTATCGAGAGGGGTGACACCCCTCCGTCAGGCCTGCGGCCTGCCACCTCCCCTTACACGGGAGGAATAAGACAGGTTTACGCCGCCGCCAGCTTCTTGGCCGTCGCATCGGCCAGGCTGGTGCCGTCGAGAATCCGCGCCGTCTCGTCGCGCACGCGCATCATCGCGTGGCGGATGGCGCAGTCGGCCTCGCTCTTACAGTCGTTGCAGGGGCGGTACGCTGTCCGGCTGACGCAGGGGACCAGCGCCAGCGGCCCCTCGATCGTGCGGATGATGTCGCCCAGCGAGATCAGGTGCGCGGGCCGGGCGAGCCGATAGCCGCCCATCTTGCCCCGCTGGCTGTCGAGCAGCTGCGCGCCCTTCAGGTCGGCGAGGATCAGCTCGAGGAACTTGCGCGGGACATTGGCCTCGGCCGCGATACGGGTCATCGAGGTCGGCGGCCCTTCCACCGGCATCTCCGCCAGGAACAGCATCGCGCGCAGCGCATAACGGGACCGCTGGGTCAACATGCGGCTCCCCATGGACCCAAATTGGGGCGAGCGAAAGGCATTTGCGTAATGCCGCCGGGCTTCCTATATCCGCTGTTGCCGGGTTTCACCCGGCTATGACGATAAACTGCGGCGTACAATAGACGCAGCGGACCCGGGGGCAGTACCCGGCGGCTCCACCATAAAAGGTGGTGTACTTGGACACCGTTTCTGACGGGGCCGAACCAGGATCGACGTGTGTTGAAAAGCGCTGTTTTCGTTCGGAATGGGACCACCGCAACGGCCCATTACACACAAGTGCCAACGATAACGAAGCACTCGCGATTGCGGCGTAATTGAGGGCCTCACGGCCTGACATTACACCAAAATAGCGCGGTCGGACCCCACCGGGCAACAGAAGGGGAATCCAGCGGTACGGGGAGCACCGGGCAACAGAAGCTCCCCACTTTCCGGTTTTTATCTGTTTGCCTGGTGTCGCCTTGCCCTCCGTTCGCACTGAGCGAAGTCGAAGTGCATGGGACTCGCTTGCGGCGGGGCGATGGGGCGTGGCCTTCGACTTCGCTCAGGCTGAATGGAGGGGGGTACTCGGTCGTCATTGCGAGCGTAGCGAAGCAATCCAGTGTTCGGGCAAGACGCCCTGGATTGCTTCGCTGCGCTCGCAATGACGGGTGGGGGGGGCTTCTACCCCTCCCGCGCCAACGCCTTTAGCTTGTACAGCGCATCCAGTGCCTCGCGCGGCGACAAGCTGTCGACGTCGAGCTTCTCCACCTCCGCCCGGATCGCGTCACACTGTTCCTCCTCGATCTGCGCGGCGGCGGCGAACAGGGGCAGGTCGTCGAGCCCCGCGGCCAGCCCGCCGGTCTTGGCGCGCCCCGCCTCCAGCTTCGCCAGCACCGCCTTGGCCCGTGCGACCGTCGTCGGCGGCATCCCGGCGAGGCGCGCCACCGCCAAGCCGTAGGAGCGATCCGCCGGGCCTTGCGCGACCTCGTGGAGCAGGACCAGTTCGCCCTTCCATTCGCGCGCACGGACATGGTGGAGCGACAGCGCCTCGCACCGCTCGGCCAGCCGGGTCAGCTCGTGATAGTGGGTCGCGAACAGGCAGCGACAGCGATTGTCCTCATGGATCGCCTCCACCACCGCCCAGGCGATCGCCAGGCCGTCATAGGTCGAGGTGCCGCGCCCGACTTCGTCGAGGATCACGAAGCTGCGCGGCGTCGCCTGGGCCAGGATCGCGGCGGTCTCGACCATCTCGACCATGAAGGTCGAGCGCCCGCGTGCGAGATTGTCCGATGCGCCGACCCGGCTGAACAGCCTGTCGACCAGCCCGATCTTCGCATGGGTGGCGGGGACATAGGACCCGGCCTGCGCCAGCACCGCGATCAGCGCGTTCTGGCGCAGGAAGGTCGACTTGCCGCCCATGTTGGGGCCGGTCACCAACCAGAGCCGCGAGCCTTCAGACAACGAACAGTCATTGGCGACGAACCGCTCGCCCGAGCGCGCCACGGCGGCCTCGACCACCGGGTGACGGCCGCCCGTGACATCGAAACAGGCATGATCGACCAGCTCGGGCCGGACCCAGCCGCCCTCGACCGCGCGTTCGGCCAGACCGCTCGCCACGTCCAGCCGGGCCAGCGCGTCCGCTGTCGCGGCAATGCTCTCGCGCGAGGCGAGCGCGGCGGCAGTCAGTTCCTCCAGATGCGCGGCCTCGGCGGCCAGTGCATGAGCGCCCGCCTGCGCGACCTTGCTCGCGACTTCGTGCAGTTCGGGCGTGTTGAAACGGACCACGCCCGCCAGCGTCTGGCGATGGGTGAAGCCCGAGTCCGGCTTCATCAGCGCATCGGCCGAACGCGCGGGCACCTCGACATGATAGCCGAGCACGCCATTGTGGCGGATCTTGAGCGCGGTGATGCCGGTCTTCTGGCGGAATTCGGCCTCCAGCGCGGCAATGGCGCGGCGGCCCCCGGCGCCTGCGTCGCGCAGATCGTCGAGCGCCACGTCATAGCCCGCCGCGATATAGCCGCCCTCGCTCGCCTCGATCGGCGGCGAGGGGACGAGCGCGCGGCGCAGCAGATCGATCAGTTCGCCATGCCCGCGCAGGCGGGGCGTCGTCTCGCGCAGCAAAGGCGGGCCGTCGCTCAGTTGCTCGGACAGCGCCCAGGCCCCATCGAGCCCGTCGCGCAACTGCCCCAGATCGCGCGGGGATCCACGCCCCGCCGCGATCCGCCCGATCGCCCGGCCGATGTCGGGCAGCGCGCGCAGCGCCGCGCGCAGCCGTTCGCGAAGCGCGGCGTCGTCATGGAAATGCTGCACCAGATCGAGCCGCGCCTCGATCGCGTCGCGGTCCATCAGCGGCGCACCGATATCACCCACCAATGCCCGCGCGCCTGCGCCCGTGACCGTCCGGTCCACCGCATCGAGCAGCGAGCCTTTCCGCTGGCCATTGGCGGTCTGGGTCAGCTCCAGGCTCTCGCGCGTCGCCGCATCGATCGCCATCGCGCCCGCCGCCTGGGACAGAACCGGCGGGCGCAGGAAGGGCAGGGCACCCTTGGCCGTATGGTCGAGATAGGCGACCAGCCCGCCCGCCGCCGACAATCCGGCGCGGCTGAACTGCCCGAACCCGTCCAGCGTCGCGACGCCGTAGAGCCGCTTCAGCCGATCCTCGCCGCTGCCGCTGTCGAAGGTCGCGGAAGGCCGCAGCGTCGTCGCGGCATCGGCGTGCGCGGCATTCTCGGCCGCGACCACTTCGGCGGCGGCGAGGCGGGCGAGTTCGGCCCCCAGCGCATCCGCCTTCACGTCGATCACCACGAACCGCCCGGTCGAGATGTCGGCGGCGGCCAGTGCGACCGCGCCACCCGCCTCGCCGATCGCAACGCACCAGTTATCGCTCTTGGCGTCGAGCAGCGCTTCCTCGGTCAGCGTGCCCGCCGTCACCACCCGCACGATTCCGCGCGACACCAGCGCCTTGGAGCCCCCGCGTGCCTTGGCCTCGGCGGGCGTCTCGGTCTGCTCGGCGATGGCGACGCGGTGCCCGGCCTTGATGAGGCGCTGCAGATAGGCGGTCGCGGCATGGACCGGCACGCCGCACATCGGAATCTTCTCGCCCCCATGCTCCCCGCGCGAGGTCAGCGCGATGTCGAGCACGCCTGATGCGATGCGCGCATCGTCAAAGAACAGCTCGAAGAAATCGCCCATTCGGTAGAAGAGCAGGCAATCCTCGGCCTCGGCCTTCAGCGTCAGATACTGCGCCATCATCGGGGTGGGGGTGGTCATCGAGACGGGTGTTCCAGATTTAAACGGCAAGTGGGAATGGGCCAACTGATCGCGACGGCCCGCTCCATGAAAGGGGACGGTCGGCTATAGCGGCGGCCAGATCGACTGGCGAGGCTCAGCTCCCGGTCTTCCCGCAATCCCGCTTTTTGATGTTGCGATGCAGCATCTTTAGCCACGGAACAGCTTAGCTAATCGACAGCATCATCCGGCTTGTCCGAAAGCCAAAACTCGCGTGCGACAGGGTTGTCAGCCGTGCCCGAAACCTCCAAGAGCCGTAGCGTCCTTGTATCCACAGCATCGAAGGCCGCGCGCATGTCCGACGAACCCACCGACCAGTTCTCCGAGCGCGAAGCCCTGCTGTTCCATTCCGAGGGACGGCCCGGCAAGATCGAGATCATCGCGTCCAAGCCGATGGCGACGCAGCGCGACCTGGCGCTGGCCTATTCGCCCGGCGTCGCGGTGCCGGTGCTCGCCATCGCCGAGGACCCCGCGACCGCGTACGACTATACGGCCAAGGGCAATCTGGTCGCCGTCATCTCCAACGGCACCGCGATCCTGGGTCTCGGCAATCTGGGCGCGCTGGCGTCCAAGCCGGTGATGGAGGGCAAGGCCGTCCTCTTCAAGCGCTTCGCCGATGTCGACTCGATCGATATCGAGCTGAAGACCGAGGATGTCGACCGGATGATCGACGCGATCGAGCTGATGGAGCCGAGCTTCGGCGGCATCAATCTGGAAGACATCAAGGCGCCCGAATGCTTCATCATCGAGCAGACCCTGCGCGAGCGGATGAACATTCCCGTTTTCCATGACGACCAGCACGGTACCGCGATCATCTGCGCCGCGGGCCTCATCAACGCCTGTCTGCTGACCAACCGGCGGCTCGACGAGATCAAGGTCGTCGTCAACGGCGCGGGCGCGGCGGCGATCGCCTGTACCGAGCTGATGAAGGCGATGGGCGTGCGCCACGACAATGTCATCATGTGCGACCGCACCGGCGTGATCTATCAGGGCCGCGACGACATCAACCAGTGGCAGTCGGCGCATGCCGCCGTCACCGACCGCCGCTCGCTGACCGAGGCGCTGCACGGCGCCGACGTGTTCCTGGGCCTGTCGGCCGCAGGGGCGCTCAAGCCCGAGATGGTCAAGGACATGGCGCCCTCGCCGATCATCTTCGCGATGGCCAATCCAGAGCCGGAAATCCGCCCCGAACTGGCCAAGGCGGCGCGCCCCGACGCGATCGTCGCGACCGGCCGTTCGGACTATCCGAACCAGGTCAACAACGTCATCGGCTTCCCCTTCATCTTCCGCGGCGCGCTCGACGTGCGCGCGACGGGCATCAATGACGAGATGAAGATCGCCGCCGCCAACGCGATCGCCGAGCTGGCACGCCAGCGCGTGCCGGAGGAAGTGGCGCTGGCCTATGGCACGCAGCACACATTCGGCCCCGAATACATCATTCCTGCGCCGTTCGACCCGCGCCTGATGGAACTGGTCCCCTCGGCGGTGGCGAAGGCGGCGATGGACTCGGGCGTGGCGACGCGGCCGATCCTCGACATGGACGCCTATCGCCAGAAGCTGCGCGCGCGCCTGAACCCGACCACCTCGGTCCTGACGCTCGCCTATGAGGGCGCCCGCGCGCATCCGAAGCGC
Source organism: Candidatus Sphingomonas excrementigallinarum (assembly GCA_019112965.1). GTDB lineage: Bacteria > Pseudomonadota > Alphaproteobacteria > Sphingomonadales > Sphingomonadaceae > Sphingomonas > Sphingomonas excrementigallinarum. The sequence goes on from DXIH01000113.1 coordinate 12,427, forward strand.
GTGCTGTTCGCCGAGGGCGAAGAGGAAGTCGTGCTGCGTGCCGCCATCGCCTTCAAGGAAGGCGGTTACGGCACCCCGGTGCTGGTCGGTCGCGACGACGTGTATGACCGCCTGAAGGCGCTGGGCGTCACCAACCCGCAGGAATATGAGGTCCATAACAGCCGCACCTCCGAGATGGTGCCGCAGATGGTCGACTTCCTGTACGAGCGGCTCCAGCGGCGCGGCTATCTGAAGCGCGATGCCGAGCGGCTCATCAACCAGGACCGCAACATCTTCGGCTCGGTGATGCTCCAGCTGGGCCAGGCCGATGCGATGATTACCGGCATCACCCGCACCTATGCGCAGAGCTTCCGCGAGATTCGCCGGGTCATCGACCCGGTCGACGGCAAGGTGCCGTTCGGCATCCACCTGCTCGTCGGGCAGAGCCACACCGTCTTCATCGCCGACACCACGGTCAACGAGCGTCCCTCGGGCGAGGAACTGGCCGACATCGCCGAGCGCACCGCCGCCGTCGCCCGCCGCATGGGGCATGAGCCGCGCGTGGCGTTCCTGTCCTATTCGACCTTCGGCAATCCCGAAGGCCAGTGGATCGACAATGTCCGCGACGGCGTCGCCGCGCTCGACAAGCGCCAGGTTGGTTTCGAATATGAAGGCGACATGTCGCCCGACGTTGCGCTGAACCCCAAGCAGATGGCGAACTTCCCCTTCTCGCGCCTGTCGGGTCCGGCGAACGTCCTCATCATGCCGGGGCTTCAGTCGGCCAATATCTCGGCCAAGCTGCTGCGCGAGCTGGGCGGTGATTCCATGATCGGCCCGATGCTGATCGGCATGGAAAAGCCGGTGCAGATCGCGCCGATGACCTCGACCGCTGGCGATCTGGTGACGCTGGCGGTGCTGGCAGCGGGCGGCATCGCACGCTGATCTTCGCCGGACGGTAGGAAAGGGGGGCTGGGCAGCGAGAGGTTGCCCGGCCCCTTTTTCATTCCTCCCCGGCACGGGGAGGGGGGCCATGCAAAGCATGGTGGAGGGGGCGTGCCGCAAAGTTCACCCTGTGTGGAAGCCCCCCTCCGTCAGGGCTGCGCCCTGCCACCTCCCCGGGCCGGGGAGGATCGTGTCGCCAAAAACCACAACTCGACCCCGTCACATTCCGGTCATTACGCTGTCGCTACGGTGTCACGCCCCGGTTCCATGCGCCCGCTCCATTGGGTTAACGAGCCATTTGGGGGCCAGAGTACATGGTAAAGTTTTTGATCGGTGTCGCGCCGCTGGCGCTGATCGCATCGGGTGCGTCGGCGCAGACGCTGCCGGCACAAGCCGCCGTCACCGGCACGACCGCCGATCCGGTCGCCGCCGATCCCACCGCACCGACCGATGAGCAGGCCAATGTGCCCGCCGATGTCGTCGTGCTGGGCTTCGGCCAGAGCCGCCAGGTGCAGACGATCACCGCCGCCGATCTCGACCGGCTGACGCCGGGCACCTCGCCGCTCAAAGCAATATCGAAGCTGCCCGGCGTCAATTTCCAGGCCTCCGACCCGTTCGGCGCCTATGAATGGTCGACCCGCATTTCGCTTCGCGGGTTCAACCAGAACCAGCTGGGCTTCACGCTCGACGGCGTGCCGCTGGGCGACATGAGCTATGGCCCGACCAACGGCCTGCACATCAGCCGTGCGATCATTTCCGAGAATATCGCCTCGACCAGCGTGGCGCAGGGCGCGGGCGCGCTGGGCACCGCGTCGACCAGCAATCTGGGCGGCACCATCCAGTTCACCAGCCGCGCGCCGTCCGACACCGCCGGGATCGCCGCGTCGGGCACCTATGGCAGCAATGACACCGTGCGCGCCTTCATCCGCGCCGACAGCGGCGACCTGGGCGGCGGGCTGAAGGGCTATCTGAGCTATGCCTATCTGACCACCGACAAGTGGAAGGGGTTCGGTAGCCAGCGCCAGCATCAGGCCAATGCCAAGGTCGTGAAGGACTTCGGCGACCGGGGTTCGATCACCGGCTTCTTCAACTTCTCCGATCGTCGCGAGAACGACTATCAGGACCTGAGCCTCGATATCATCAAGCGTCGCGGCTATTATAACGACAACATCTCGAACAATTATCCGCTGGCGATCCTCTACGCCAAGGAAGCGACCAATGGCGCGGCGGCGGCGGCCTATCAGGCGGCGCGCGGCTCGCTGAACGGCTTCACCGCGCCTTATGCCGGGGTGCCGGTCGGCCTGCCGAGCGGGATCACGCTGGACGATGGTTATTACGACGCGGCGGGCCTGCGTCGCGACTATCTGGGCGGTGTCATCTTCGACGCGCACCTGACCGACAATCTGTCGCTGACCTCGACCAGCTATTATCATCACAACAAGGGGCAGGGATCGTGGATCACGCCCTATACCCCGACCATGGCGGGCGCGCCCAATGCCGATGGCACGCCGATCACCAACCCGGCGCCCTTGTCCTTCCGCACGACCGAATACAGCCTGGACCGCGCAGGGACCATCGCCAAGCTCGGTCTGACCACCGGCGCCAACAAGCTGGAACTGACCGGCTGGTATGAGAGCAACACGCTGCACCAGGCGCGGCGCCTCTATGGCATGACCGACACCGCGACGCCGAACCGCAATGCGCTGGATTTCCAGAGCAATCCGATGGCCACCGTCTGGAACGGCAAATATGATACCGAGACGCTGCAATATTCGGTCGGCGACACGCTCGACATCGGCCAGCTGACCATCAACGGCGGCTGGAAGGGGATGCGCGTGCGCAACCAGGCCAATGTACTGGCGGGCACGCTGGCGCGCGGCAAGATCAAGAGCGAGGACTGGTTCCTGCCGCAGATCGGCGCGGTGCTGCACCTGGGCAACCAGGCGGAGGTCTTTGCCAGCTATACCGAGAATATGCGCGCCTTCATCGCCGCCGCGACCGCGCCCCCCTTCTCGATCAGCCAGGCCGCGTTCAACGCGGTCGCCAATACCGTGCGGCCCGAAAAGTCGAAGACGGCCGAGGGCGGCGTGCGCTATCGCACCGGCGGGCTGCAGCTGTCGGCGGTCGGTTATTATATCGACTTTTCCGACCGCCTGCTGACCTATTCGATCGGCACCGCGATCCAGGGTCTGCCGCCGACGCTGAACAATGTCGGCGGCGTGGAAAGCTATGGCGCGGAGGTGTCTGCCTTCTACCGCCTGACCCCGGCCTTCTCGGCGCTGGCCAGCTATTCCTACAACCATGCGACCTATCAGCAGACGGTGCGCGACGGTTCGGGCAACCTGCTGGCCGAGAAGGGGCGCTACGTCGTCGACACGCCGCAGAACATGGTCAAGGGCGAGCTGGTCTATGACGACAGCCGCATCTTCGGCCGGGTCGGCGCGGACTATATGTCGAAGCGCTACTTCACCTATCTGAACGACCAGTCGGTCGCGGGTCGCGTGCTGGTCGACGCCAGCATCGGCTATCGTTTCCCCAAGGAATGGGGCGGCTTCTCGATCGAGGGCAGCGTGACCAACCTGACCGACAAGCGCTATATCTCGACCATCGGCACCAACGGCTTCACCGCCAGCGGCGACAACCAGACCCTGCTCGCGGGCGCCCCGCGCCAGTGGTTCGTCACGCTGAAGAAGGGGTTCTGATAGCGTCCTCCGCTACCCTCTAGCCGCTCCCCTCCCGCAAGCGGGAGGGGATGGGGGAGGGCGGAGTCTCACCGAACTTCGGCCTGTGGCTCTTGCCCCTCCCCAACCCCTCCCCCTGCCGGGAGAGGGGCTTCTTTATACGGCTCTCAGACCGCCCAGGCCCCGATATCCGCCTGCTCGCCGATCAACGCGAGGCCATGCGCGATCGAGGTGAGTTCGCCGCCCGTCGCGATCTTCTCCCCCCCGAAGCGCGTCTCGAACATCCGCCGGATGGCGGGCATCAGCGAGGTGCCGCCGGTCAGGAACACCCGGTCGATCGCGCCCGCCTCGGTTGCGGCGGCGGTCAGTGCCCGGTCGACCGCCTGCTCGATTCGCGCGAGGTCGGGAGCGATCCAGCTCTCAAAATCCTTGCGCGTCACATCCGCCTCGATCGACAGCCCGCCGCCCTCGAAACGGAACCGCGCGTCTTCCGCCGCCGACAGGTCGCGCTTCACCCGGCCGACCGCGTCGTAGAGGCGATAGCCCTGCTCTTCCTCGATGATCGCGATCATCCGCCCGATCGTGTCGGGGGCGAGCGCGGCGCGGCGCAGCTTTTCCAGTTCGGCCAGCGTCTTGCGGTTGCGCATCAGCGCTAGGCGCGACCAGTCGCCGAAATCGGCGAAATAGCCGCGCGGAATCTCCAACACCTTGTCGAAAGACCGATATTTCCCGCCCGCGCCGAGCAGCGGCAAGACGAGATGATCGATCAGTCTCTGGTCGAACCGATCCCCCGCGATGCCGACACCGGCATGGCCCAGCGGCTCGCAACGCCGGGGCGCGCCGGGGGCGGCGATGCGCACGACCGAAAAGTCGCTGGTGCCGCCGCCGAAATCGGCGACCAGTACGATGGCAGGCTCGGTGATGCGCGAGGCATAGCTGAACGCCGCGCCGAGCGGCTCATAGACATAATGAATCTCCGCCCCCAGCCGCGCGAACATCGCGTCGTAACGCTGGCGGGCGAGCGCTTCGTCGGGCCGGTGCCCGGCATATTCGACCGGCCGCCCGACCACGATCCGCGCGGCCTTGCCATCGAGCACAGCGCCGCTGCGCGTCGCCATCCGGTCAAGAAAGGCGCGGCCCAGTTCCTCGAAGCGATAGCGTTTGTCGAACACGGTGGCGTGTTCGAATACGGGCGAGGCGGCGACCGACTTGAACGACTGGATAAAGCGGCTGCCGCCCGGAAAGTCGAGATATTCGGCGATCGCCCAGGGGCCCGCCTCGACCTCGATCCCGTCATCCTCCCAGAAACACAGCGCGGAACGGAAGACGGGGTCTTCGCCCTTCGGGGCCTTGAGGGGAACGAGATGCGATTCTCCCGCCACGGCGCGGGCGACGACCGAGTTTGTGGTGCCAAAGTCGATGCCGAGGATGGGGGACGGGGTGTCGGTCATGCGGCGTCCGCTACACGATGTGCGCGACGGGGGGAGAAATTTTGTTCGCCTCCTTGTTCTTCTCCCCTCCCGCAGGCGGGAGGGGCCCGGGGAAGGGCAAAGCCACGAGCAACGGTCTCGGTGAGACGCCCGGCCCTCCCCCCAACCCCCTCCCGCCTGCGGGAGGGGGAGCAGCAGGTCATTGCTTCTCCAAATCCGGCCACCGCTCCAGCATCGCCGCCGTCACGCCGTTGGTCCAGCCAAAGCCGTCCTGCGTCGGATATTCGCCGCCGCCGCCGGGTTTGCGCTCTTCGACATCGTATTTTTCCAGCAGCTTGCCCGTTTCGGCATAGGTGCGCGCGACGGTGGCGATCCAGCGGCGGGCAATGTCCCTGGCCAGCGCCTGTTCGCCGTATCGCCCCAGCGCCTCGACCGCGATCCATTGCAGCGGCGCCCAGCCATTGGGCGCATCCCATTGCTGGCCGGTGCGCAGGGACGTGGTGCGCAGGCCGCCCTCGCCGACCAGCGTGGCGCGGGTCGTGGCGGCGACCGCACGCGCTTGGTCCACGCTGGCCAGCCCGGCGAATAGTGGGAAGAGCGAGGCGGCCGTCTTTGCGGGCGTAGGCCGCTTGGCCATCCGGTCCCAATCGGCGTAGCGCTTCTCGCCCGCGACCCAGAGATAGCGGTCGATCGCCGCCTTGCGCCGCGCCGCCATGTCGGTGAAGCGTCGCGCCATTGCCGTATCTCCGGCGGCGGCCGCGCGCGTGGCGATGCGGGTTTCAGCCATCCACAACAGGCTATTGAGATCGACCGGCACGATATCGGTGGTGTGGATCGTCTCCAGCCGCATCGGATCGCTCAGCCAGCGCGAACTGAAGTCCCAGCCCGACTCCGCCGCCGCGCGCAGGTCGCGCTGGACGACGCCGGGGGCACGCGGCGCGGCCTTGGCGGCGGTTTCGCGGTCCTCGCGCCAGCTTTCGTCGCGGGGCGTGTCGCGGGCATCCCAATAGCGGTTGAGCAGGCTGCCGTCCGGCATCCGCACGACATGGGCGCAGGCACCCGAAGCATCGAGGCAGTTGGCCCCCGCCATCCAGTAATCATGCTCGCGGACCAGCGCCGCCAGCCGCCGTTTCGCCAATACCGGATCATGATTCTCGGACAGGTCCATCATCAGCGCCAGGAAAGGCGGCTGCGACCGGCTGAGATAATAGGTCCGGGTGCCGTTGGGGACATGCCCGTAACGCTCGACCAGATCGACGAAATCGGCGAGCATCGCCTCGATCAGCGGGGCCTGGCGGTCTGCTTTCAGGCCCAGCATCGTGAAATAGCTGTCCCAGTAGTAGATTTCCTGGAAGCGGTCGCCGGGCACGACATAGCCATGTTCGAGTCCCAGCGCCGATGATCCCTGCACGGGCGCAAAGGGCGCGCGGCCCAGGATCGGCCAGAGTTCGCGGATCCGTTCGCGCAGAGGGAGCTTTGCTTGCGTGTCCCCGCGCACGGAGAAATAGCGACGGACGAAGGCGGCCAATGCCGCCTTGCCGACCGGCTTTTCGCGGGCATAGGCCGCCATGATCGCCTGCGGGTCTTCGCGCGGCACCGCGTCGGCAAAGGTCTTGCCGTCGCGAAATACCTGCGCCTCCTGCACGGCGCCGAACAGCGGGCCGTAGATATCGGCCGGGGAGGGCGGGGTATTCTGGGCCTGGAGCAGCAGCGCCAGCGCGGGCAGCAGGACCAATGGGCGGAGCCGAGCAGCGATCATCCTATACTCCTGACTATTCGGGTCGTGCGGCGCGGGGCAACAGGACCGTGGCGGACAGGCCACCGCCCGGCGCTTCGTCCAGCATCAGCGTGCCGCCATGCAGTTCGGCCAGTTCGCGCGCGATGGCGAGGCCGAAGCCGTGCCCGTCGCCCCGCTCGTCCAGCCGTGCGCCCGCCTGCGTCGCGCGAAGCCGGTCGGTCTCCGGGATGCCGGGGCCGTCATCGGTGACGCTCAGCCGGATCTGCCGTCCCTCGACCGCCGCCGCGATCTGCACCCCGGTCCGGGCATGGCGGGCGGCATTGTCGACCAGATTGCCCGCCACCTCGTCCAGATCCTGCGCGTCCATCGCGACGGTCATATCGTCGGCGATTTCGGTGGCGATGGCGATTTCCCGATCGGCGTGGATGCGGGCAATGGCATGGGCGAGGTCGTCTATCGCCGGGCGCAGCGCGGTCGCGGCGCGACTGGTGCCGAGCTGCACTCGCGCGCGGGCGAGGTGGTGGCGGATGGTGTCATCGATCCGCGCGACCTGCGCGGCGCGGGGTGGATCGCCCGCGAGGTCGAGCGCCAACGTCGCCACCGGCGTCTTGAGTGCGTGGGCGAGGTTGGCGGCCGATGCGCGTGCCGCCGCCAGGGCACGTTCGCTGTCGGCGGTCAGCGCGTTCAGCTCGATGGCGAGCGGCTGGAGCTCGGCAGGTTGCTCCTCATCGACGCGGGTGCGCTCGCCGGTGCGAATGGCGGCAACCTGTTCGCGCAGCCGCCGCAACGGGCGCAGGCCGAGCCGCAACTGGATCAGGCTGGCAGCGGCGAGCAACACGCCCAGTCCCGCCAGCATCGCCAGCAGCGGCACCAGCGCGGCGCGGATCGGCCGTGCGACGACCGCGCGTGGCGCGGCGGCGGTGATCGTCACGGTCCCGCGTGTCGAGGGGATGGCGATCTGGCGCGCATGAACGCGGACGCCTTGCTCGGTGCGCCCTTCGGCCGGGCGCGGCGGCGCGATGGGGGCGGGACCGGGCGGTGAGCCGGGGGGCGGTGGGCCTTCGACCGAACCAGGAGGCCCCGGCGGATGCGGCGCGGCAAGCGGCGGGAAGTCGCCCGACCCGATCACCCCGTCCGGCCCTGCGATCCGCCAGCGCCAGCCGGGCTCGGGTTCCAGCAGCCCGCGCCGCTGGTCGATGCGGGCCCGATCCACTGCGCCTTGTTTGTCGACGGCCGATGCCAGCACCGCGATCTCGGAATCGAGCCGCTGGTCCAGCCCGCGCGTCACGATCCCCTCCAGCGCGCCCGCCAGCCCCCAACCCGCCAGCAACAGCGCCGCGAGGATCGCCAAGCCCGAAATCAGGATCATCCGGCCATGAATCGACCGGGGAAGTCTCACGCCGCCTCTCCGGCGGTCAGGCGATAGCCCAGCCCTCGCACCGTCTCGATCAGGTCGGCGCCGATCTTCTTGCGCAGCCGCCCGACGATCACCTCCAGGCTGTTGGAATCGACATCGGCATCGCCTTCGTACACGCGCTCGAGAAGTTCCAGCCGGGGGATTACCGCCTCCTTGCGCAGCATCAGCGCCGACAGGACCCGCCATTCGAACGCGGTGAGTTTCAGCGGCAGGCCGTCCAGCTCGAACTGCCCGGTCTGGCTGTCGAAGGAGAGGGGGCCGCAGGTCAGGCGGGGCTGGGCATGGCCCGCCGCGCGGCGGACCAGCGCGCGCAGCCGCATGACCAGCTCCTCGACGCGGAAGGGCTTGGTCAGATAGTCGTCGGCCCCCGCCTTGAACCCGGCCACCTTGTCCGACCAGCCGTCGCGCGCGGTGAGGATCAGCACGGGCAGGGCGCGCCCCGCCTCGCGCCATGCCTTGAGCAGGGTCATGCCGTCGCCGTCGGGTAGGCCCAGGTCCAGCACGGCGGCGTCATAGATTTCCGTGTCGCCCGCATGGCCTGCATCGATGCCACGATCGAACAGGTCGACCGCGCATTGTTCGGCGCGCAGCGCGCGCGCGATGGCGGGGCCCAGCGCGGGATCGTCCTCGACCAGCAGAATCCGCATGACGTGTTCGTCGTCCCCTTGATGTCCCCGCGCCCGGCTATCGTCGCATAGCCTAAACCCAATCTGAACCGCGTGGTTCAGCGGGCATCGGGGCGAATCACCTAAAAGCATCTCCATCAACCAAGGAGATCGACAATGTCTCGCTTTCGCATTCCACTCCCCCATCTGCAGGGCAAGGCGCCGCTGGCCGCCGCTGCCGCCGTCCTGATCGCGCTGGGCGCGGGCGGTGGCGCCGCCGCCGTCTCGATGACCCGGCCGACCGTGACCATGGCGCCGACCATTCCGACACCGATCGCCAAGCTGGCGTCGACCAGCGGCGTCGTCACCGCCAAGGGGCGGGTGGCCGAAGTCTTCGGCGACCGTTTCGTGGTGCAGGACGGCACCGGCCGCGCGATGGTCGCCAGCAACCGCGATGCCATGCCCTCGGTCGGCAGCAACGTGATGGTGCAGGGCCGCTATGACGACGGCATCATGCACGCGCAGTATCTGGTCGATCCGAACGGATCGGTCGTGCCCGTCGGCCCGCCGCCGCCCCCGCCGGGTGGTCCGCGTGGTCCCGGTGGTCCGGGCGGCCCGCGCGGCGACGGCCCGCCGCCGCCTCCGCCCCCCGGTGGTCCGGGTGGACCCGGCGCACCGGGTGGCCCGGGCGCGCCCCCTCCGCCTCCTCCGGGTGGCTGCGCACCCGGTGGTCCCGGTGGTCCGGGCATGACGCCTCCGCCCCCGCCGGTGAATGGTGTGGCACCGCAGGGCGCGCCGGTCCCGCCGCCCCCGCCGCCTGCCGGGGCTCCGGCGCCTGCCCCCACCGGGGCGGTACGTCCGGCGCGGTGATCGGGGAATGACGAAGACGCCCTCCGGCTTTGGTCGGGGGGCGTTTTTCGCGTGGGGAGAGGTTCGGGCGTGGCCTTCGACTTCGGCGCAAAGCGCCGAAGTTTATCCTGAGCGGCTGGCTTGCCAGCCAGCCGAAGGGCTCAGGCTGAACGGAGTTTAGAGCATGATGACATGAGATGAACTCATCCCTCCCCTTCAGGGGAGCGGCCGGGGGTGGGGCGCCTCCGCAAGCGTGCAGCCCGTGGCTAGGCCCCACCCCAACCCCTCCCCTGAAGGGGAGGGGCTCGACTTGGTTCAACGCAACGTCATCACGGTCTAGGGGAGCTCTAACTCCAAACCTCCGTTCAGCCTGAGCGAATTCGAAGGCCACGGGAATCCCGTAGCAAAGGAACCTTCGCCCCCCTGGCCCTTTAGCTCCCCATGCGCTGGCTTCGATCGCTCGACATTCCGGCCGAATGGCTGTGGCTTCAAAACGTGACCATCATCGCGGTTGCGATCCTGATCGCGGTGGTGGTGCATGCCATCGCGATGCGGATCGCGGGCCATGCCGCGCGGCGGACGGCCAGCCAGAGCGACGATCTGGTCCTCGCTCATATCCGACAGCCCCTGCGTTGGGTGGCGATCGCCATCGCGGTCAGCTTCGCGATGCGGCTGGTGCCGATGTCGAGCGACGGGCGGGAAATCTGGCGGCAGGTGCTGGGTTTCTGCGTACCCGCGCTGCTCGGCTGGCTGGCGGTGGCGGGGCTGCGCGCGCTGCAGGGCGTCGTCTATCTGCGCGCCGATGTCAGCGTCGAGGACAATCTGCGCGCCCGGCGAAAGCGGACGCGCGCGCAGATATTGGGGCGGATCGGCATCTTCCTGATCGTGTTCCTGACCGTCTGCCTGATGCTGCTCAGCGTACCGGGCATCCGCACCATCGGCGTCACGCTGATGGCGTCGGCGGGTATTGCGGGTCTGGTCGTCGGTGCCGCCGCGCAGCCTGCGCTCAAGAACCTCATCGCGGGCGTGCAGATGGCCTTTACCGAGCCGATCCGCCTCGACGACGTGGTCATCATCGATAACGAATGGGGGCGGATCGAGCAGATTCACCTGACCTTCGTCGTGGTGCGCATCTGGGACGAGCGGCGGCTGGTCGTGCCGGTCGCCAAGTTCCTGGAGAACAGCTTCCAGAACTGGACGCGCGAGACCAGCCAGTTGCTGGGTTCGGTCTTCTGGTATCTCGATCCGGCGGCGGACATTCCCCGCCTGCGCGAGAAGATGGGGCAACTGGTCGAGGCGAGCACGCGCTGGGACCGGCGGTTCTTCAACATGCAGGTGACCGATGTGAAGCCCGACTCGATCGAGGTGCGCGGGCTGATGACCGCGCGCGATGCCTCGACCGCGTTCGACCTGCGATGCGAGATTCGCGAAGGGCTGCTGGAGTATATCCGGTTGGAAATGCCCGAGGCATTGCCCAAGCGGAGGCTGGAGCATTCCATTCCTCCCCGGCACGGGGAGGGGGACCAGCCGCAGGCTGGTGGAGGGGGCGTGCCGTTGGGCTAGTCCTGTGTTGCAAGCCCCCCTCCGTTAGGGCTGACGCCCTGCCACCTCCCCGTGCCGGGGAGGATCAGTGGGCCGCCGCCTCGATCGCCTTGGCTTCCGCCTTCGCCCCGTCCCCACGCAGTGCCGCCAGGAACAGCTCGCACCACCAGAAGACGTCTTCACGCCGGACATTGTCGATCAGGCTTTCCCAGCGCCGGATACGTTCGTCGCGCGGCATGGCGAGCGCCTGGACGATGGCGTCGGACATTTCCTCGGCGCTGTACGGGTTGATGAGCACCGCGTCCTTCAACTGCTCGGCGGCACCGGCGAAGCGCGACAGGATCAGCACGCCGGGGTCTTCCGGGTCCTGCGCGGCGACATATTCCTTGGCGACCAGGTTCATCCCGTCGCGCAACGGCGTGACCAGTCCGATCCGTGCCGCGCGATAGATGCCCGCGAGCACCGGCCGGGGAAAGCCCTTGTTCACATAGCGGATCGGCACCCAGTCGATATCGGCATATTCGCCATTGATCCGCCCCGACAGCGAATCGAGATTGGCGCGAATCTCCTGATAGGTGTTCACCTTCTCGCGGCTGGGCGGTGCGATCTGGAGCATGTAGACTAGGCCCCGCCGCTCCGGGTTGGACGCCAGGAAGCGCTCATAGCCCAGGAAGCGCTCGGCCAGTCCCTTGGAATAATCCAGCCGGTCGACCCCGACGATCAGGCTGCGGCCCGTCGCCGACATATACATGCGTTCGCGCGCGAAACGGGCGTCATGGCCGTTCGCGGCGTCCTCGAACTCCTTGGTTTCGATGCCGATCGGCGCGCGGATCGCCTGGATCGTCTTGCCGTTCCACGTCACCTCACCATTCTCGCCGAGGGTACCGCCCAGTTCCTTGGTCACATAGTCGCGAAAGCTGTCCAGCCAGTCCTCGGTATGGAAACCCACCACGTCATAGGCGAAGAGCGATTCCACCAGCTTGCGATGGCTGGGCAGCGACATCAGCAGCCGCACCGGCGGCCAGGGGATGTGCAGGAAGAAGCCGATCCGGTTCTTGAACCCGCGCTGGCGCAGATAGCGGCCCAGCGGGATCAGGTGATAATCGTGCACCCAGACCAGATCGTCGGGCTCGATCAGCGGCTGCACCGTCTCGGCAAAGCGTTCATTGACGCGGGCATAGCCTGAATCGAAGTCGCGCTCGAACTCGGTCAGGTCGATCCGATAGTGGAAAAGCGGCCACAGCGTCCGGTTGGCATAGCCGTTATAATATTCGTCGATATCCTGCTCTTCCAGGTCGATGGTCGCGGTGGTGACGCCGCCGCCCTGCTGGAAGTTGATATGGCCGCTGAACTGGTCGGTGGTCTCCCCCGACCAGCCGAACCAGATCCCGCCCTGTTCGCGCAAGGCGGCGAGGAGTGCGACCGCCAGCCCGCCCTGATTTCCGCCCGGCCCGGTGGTGGGCGGCTGGACCCGGTTCGAGATGACGATCAGGCGACTCATCGCACGGCACTCCATGGTTTACTCAGCAGGACGGCGCAGTTGATGAGGCCGACCAGCGAATAGGTTTGCGGATAATTCCCCCACAGCTCGCCCGTATTCGGGTCGATATCCTCGGACAGAAGCCCGGCGGGGGTGCAACGCGCCACCATCTCCTCGAACAGCGCGCGGGCGTCCTCGTGACGCCCGGTAACATACAACGCCTCGATCAGCCAAAAAGTGCATACATTGAAGGCGGTATGGGGAAGGCCGAAGTCGTCCTCGGTCGCATAGCGCAGCATGTGGCTGCCCCGGCGCAGGCCCTTTTCGACCGCGTCGAGCGTCGAGCGGAAGCGGGGGTCGTCGGGCGACAGGAAGCGCAGGTCGAGCAGCTGGATGATGCTGGCGTCGAGGTCGTCGCCGCCGAAGGTCGCCGACATGCGCTGCGTTTCGGGGCGCCACGCCGCCTGCTCGATCGTCTCGCGCATCAGGTCGGCACGCTCCTGCCAGAAGGTCCGGCGGTCCTCCAGCCCCAGCGCCTGAGCCGCATTGGCTAGCCGGTCGCACGCCGCCCAGCACATGGCGGCGGAATAGGTGTGGACATGGCTCTTGGTGCGCAGTTCCCACAGGCCCGCATCGGGTTGGTCGTACTTCGCCCAGGCGCGCTCGCCCACGCGCTCCAGCGAGTGGAAGTCCTCGACGCCCGACATGCGGAACAGGCGCGTGTCGAAGAACGCCTGCACGTCGGACAACACGATCTGGCCGTAGGCGTCGTGCTGGATCTGTTCATAGGCCTGGTTGCCGACCCGAACCGGCCCCATGGCGCGGTAACCGGGGAGCTTCTCCTCGATCCGCTCGACCAGGGTCGCCTCGCCGCCGACGCCGTAGAGCGGCTGGATATGCCCGCCGCGCGCCGCATCGACGATGTTGCGCAGATATTCGAGATACCCCTCCAGCACGTCGAGCGCGCCGAGCCGGTTGAGGGCCTGCACCGTGTAATAGGCGTCCCGGATCCAGCAGTAGCGATAGTCCCAGTTGCGGCCCGAATCGGCATGTTCGGGCAGCGAGGTGGTCAGCGCGGCGACGATCGCGCCGGTTTCCTCATGCTGGCACAGCTTCAGCGTGATGGCGGCGCGGATGACGACCGCCTGCCACTCGACCGGCGTGGCGAGACCGCGCACCCAGTGATGCCATTCGTGCGTGGTCCGCTCCAGCATGGCGCGGCTCGCCTCGCTCAGCACGCCCGCAAAGCTCTCGTCCGGTCCCAGGAACATGTGGATCGGGCGCTCGAGCCGGAACCATTGTTCGGCGGCGATATGGCCGACCGGCGCGTCCGTCGTCAGGCGCAGCGTCTGCTGCGTCATCAGATAGCGGATATGATTGGACCCCTGTGTCCTCTCGGTGGGCGTGCCCCAATCGGTCGCGACGCGAAGCGCGATGCGGATGCGAGGGGAGCCGATCGGCCGGACGATCCGCACATAGCTGGTCGGGCGATAGACGCGGCCCTCGCGCGAGAAGCGGGGGCAGAAATCGGTGATCTCGATGCCGTTGCCCCGGTCGTCCATGTGCGTGGTGACCAGGATCGGTGTGTTGCGTAAGTAACCTTGGGTGGTCGAGACCCGGTCCTCCAGGTCGATCGTCCAATAGCCCGTCTCCGGCTCGCCATCGCCCAGCAGCGCGCAGAAGGCCGGGTCGCCATCGACGCGCGGCACGCAGCCCCAGACGAAGCGGCCGGTCGAATCGACCAGCGCGGAAACCTGGCAATTGCCGATCGGCCAGAGGTTCATGTCCTGTTGCATTACTTGGCATTCTCCAGCGCTTGGGCGAGCCACTCATGGACGGCGGCGACATCGGGCAGGCGGTAGCGGGCGGCGGTGTCGCGCATCGGGCCGACCAGCACGCCCGCGCCGCCGAGCCGGGCGGCGGCCTCGAAACCGTCCTCGTCGGTGACATCGTCGCCAAAGAAGATTGGGACCGTTCCTCGCATCGCGGGGGCCTGCATCAGCGTCTCGATTGCCTGGCCCTTGTCGCCGGGCAGGCGGACCTCGACCATCATCTTTCCCGGTTGCAAGGTCAGTCCGTGGCGCTCGGCGATGGCGGTGGCTTCTCGCAGGGCGAGCGGCTCCGCGTCGGGGTTGCGGCGATAATGGAGGCCCGCACCGAAGCTCTTGGTTTCGAAATACAGGTCGTTGGCTTCGGCCACCGCGCGCATCTCGTCGGTGGCGGTGGCCAGATGCTCGGGCTTTTCGGGCTGGCTATGGCCGTCCTCGGGGCTGCGGCGTTCGGCGCCGTGGCTGCCCGCCAGCGTGAAATGCTCGGCCTGCGGGCCGAACAGCGCGTCGAGCTGCGCGATCGAGCGGCCGCTGACGATGGCAAGGCGGCCGGGCATGTGCGCGGCGAGCGCGTCCAGCCTGTCGGCGAGTTCGCGGCTGACATGCACCCCCTCCGGATTGTCGGCGAGGTCGACCAGCGTGCCGTCGAAGTCGAGGAACAGGCTGTCCGTCGCGGACAGGCGGGGCGGGGGCGGGGGCAGGTCGGCCGACATGGGCGAAAGCATAGCGGATGCGGACATGCCGAGTGAACCCATCCCCGCCGCTCGCGTTCCGCTGCGCTGCCGAAATGATTACAGTTTGAAGGGCGACCGTCGCACCAAGCGTACCCCCTCCCGCAGGCGGGAGGGGGATGGGGGGAGGGCTCTCTCCCCGCGGGCTGAGTCGCCTG
>DXIH01000114.1 GCA_019112965.1 Candidatus Sphingomonas excrementigallinarum
GTCATCAAATATTCCGCCGGTGGCTTCCGCGACTTCACCCGCATCGCCGCGTCCGACCCGACCATGTGGCGCGACGTGTTCCTGACCAATCGCGAGGCGGTGCTGGAGATGCTCCAGCGCTTTTCCGAGGATCTCAGCCAGCTGCAACGCGCGATCCGCTGGGGCAAGGGCGACGAGCTGTTCGACCTGTTCAGCCGCACCCGCGCCATCCGCCGCTCGATCATCGACCAGGGCCAGGACGATGCGCGCGAGGATTTCGGGCGCAGCCACGAGGGCTGACGATCCTCCCCGGTACGGGGAGGGGGACAATGCGAAGCATGGTGGAGGGGGATCGCCGCGCGGGATGGCCCTTGTGGAAGCCCCCCTCCGTCAGGCCTGCGGCCTGCCACCTCCCCGTGCCGGGGAGGATTCCAACGCATTCATCGCGGCGTGCACGCGCGCCTCGGCTTCCGCGCGCGGCAGGCCAGGCGGGATCACCTCGCCGAAGCGCAGCGTCACCACCCCCGGCCGCTTCAGCCCCTTTCGCGGCCAGACCAGCCCCGAATCGGTCGCCACCGGCACCACCGGCAGGTTCAGCATCCGATACAGCCCCGCAAAGCCCGGCTTCAGCGGCGGCGTCTCGCCCGGTTTCACCCGCGTACCTTCGGGAAAGATCATGATCGCGCGGCCTTGCTTCACCGCTCCTTGCGCATCGCGCATCATGCCGCGCATCGCCTTGGCCGAGGCCGAGCGGTCGACGACGATCGCGCCATATTTGCGCACCGCCCAACCCCAGAGCGGGATATTGGCCAGCTCGCGCTTCAGCACCATGGCGGGCGCACCCAGGATGCGTTGCAGCTCCATCGTCTCGAACATCGCCTGGTGCTTGGCGGGGTAGAGCGCCGGGGTGGTCGGCCGCGTGCCCTCCACCTTCACCCGGATGCCCAGGATCCAGCGGGTGCAGATGCGGTGAAAGCGCGTCCAGGTCGTCGCCCAGTGGATCACCGCATGGCGCCCCCCCACCGCGATCAGCGGCGACAGCAGCGCCATGATCGCCGATATCGGATAGAAGATGGCGACAAACACGATGTTGCGAAGAAGAATCACGCCCCAATCCCTGTCCAAAGCGCGATCCGGCGCAGGATCAGCTTGTTATATTCGTTGATGAGCGTGCCCAGGCGCGGCTCGGACGGCACGCCGTCGCCCAGCACCAGCACCTGTTTGCCGAGCGCGGCGGTCAGCTCCATCTTCGCGCGCGGCAGATGCCAGTCGGAGGTGACGAGCCGCACCGTGCGATAGCCATGCTGACGCACCCAGTTCGCCGTCTCCTCGGCATTGGAGCGGGTATCGACCGCCTCACCGCCCAGGTCGATGCAACAGGAAAACAGCGACGGCGACGTGCGATAGGTGCGCGCCAGATCGATCGGCCGCACGCCGGGCGCGACGCCGGTGACGAGCATCCGCTTGGCCTGATGCGCCTTGAGTAGTGCGATGCCGCGATCGATCCGCCCCGGCCCGCCGGTCGGCACCACGATCGCATCGGTCGTGTTGTTCTCCAGCGGGTGCGGCAGGGTCAGCATGAACGCCGCGAATCCCAGGCACCAGGCAAGTGCCGCCAGACCGATCAGCCGCAGCATCTCAGAGCATCCGCCGCATCTGGCGCAGCACCGCCAGCCGCGCCGCACCGACCGCCAGCACGACAAAGCCAAAGGGCAGCGCGATCAGCATCGCCATGTCCACCAGCCCCAGCCGCATACCGCCCAGCAGATCCGAATCGAGCGCCGCGACCTGCCCCGCGATCAGCAGGATCGCGCCCCCGGCCAGCAGACCCCCCGCCGCCGCGCCGATCCCGGCGTCGAGCGCGATCCGCCGCTGGAACAGCCGTGCGACCTGCCGATCGGTGGCACCGAGCATGTGGATGACCTCGATCGTGCCGCGATGCGCCTCCAGCCCGGCGCGCGCCGCCAGCATGACGACCGCCATGGTTGCGACCAGCATCAACAGGATGATCGCCCCCGCCAGCCAGGCGGCGGTGTCGAGCAGCCGCCCGACCGGCCCCAGCCAGGTGGCGTGCGCATCGACCCGCGCGGCCGGGCTGGCGCGCGTCACGGCGCCGCGCACGCGGTTGATCGCCGCCGCGTCATCGCTGGTCAGGTCGACATCGATCAGCGCGGGGACGGGCAGCCCCGCGGCCTCCGCATCATTGCCCAGCCAGGGTTGCAGCATCCGCGCCAGATCGGCCTGCGGCACCGTCACCGCACGCGCGACATCGGGCCGGGTGCGCAGCACCGCCAGCACCTGTGCGGCGGCGGCGTCACGACGCTGCGTCTCGCCCTCGACGATCTGGACGGTCAGGCGGCCCGCCATCTGCCGGTCGAGCGCACCCGCCGCACGCGCGGTCGCCAGCCCCGCTGCTCCGGCGAGCAGGGTCAGGAACAGCATGATCGCGATCACCCAGCTCATGACATGCGCGCCGCCACCATCGTCGAGCGCACGCGCCTCAGCACCCGTCGCGCGGGATTTCCGCCCCGGCTTCACAAGTCGTTCCGCACGATGGTGGACGGCTTCGCCTGGGCGGTGGAGGGCTTCGCCTCGCCACGGGGCGGCGGAGCGGCGGGCAGCGGATCGGGATCGACCAGCCGCCCGCGCTCCAGATGCAGATGATGCGCACCCGGCACCCGTTCGATCAGATGCCAGTCATGCGTCGCCATGACGACGGTCGTGCCCAGCCGGTGGAGGGAATGGAACAGATGCAGCAACCGCTCGGCCATGGCGGGGTCGACATTGCCAGTCGGCTCGTCGGCGACCAGCAATTCGGGCCGCGCGATGACCGCGCGGGCGATGGCCACCCGCTGCTGCTCGCCGCCCGACAGGGTCGCAGGCCGCGCGCCCGCACGCTCGGACAGGCCGATCCAGTTCAGCATCTCGCGCACCGCGCGGGCGACCTCCGATTCGGCCATGCCCGCGACGCGCAAGGGAAGCGCGATATTGTCCGCGGCCGACAGATGCGGGACCAGTCGGAAGTCCTGGAACACCACGCCGATCCGCCGCCGGAAACCGGGCAGGCGACCGCGCGGCAGGATCACCGCATCCTCGCCGAACAGCCGGATGATGCCCCGGCTGGGCCGCTGCGACAGATATAGCAGGCGGAGCAGCGAGGTCTTGCCCGCACCACTGGCCCCGGTCAGGAAATAGAATTGCCCCGAGCGCAGCGTAAAGCTGACATCGCACAAGGTCTCTTCCCCGACGCCGTAGCGCAGGCCGACATTCTCGAACTGGACGATGTTCGCCATGCCTGCATGGCCTTGGCATGGCCGGGCGCGCGCTTCAAGTTCCGCGCTTCGCGCTTGCCACGCCTAGGGGCGGCGTGCTTACTGGATCGGCAAGGGGGCCTGACTGATGAGGGATGGCCCTGTCCGTCCGTCGATCCGCCCTGTCCTGAAGTGCCCCACCGCATGATCCTCGAATGCCCTGAGTGCCGCACCCGCTATCTGGTGCCCGACAGCGCGATCGGGCTGGAGGGGCGAACCGTGCGCTGCGCCAATTGCCGGCACAGCTGGTTCCAGTCGCCACCCGAGCCGGAGCTGGAGCCGCAATCCGAATTGCCGCTGCCCCCGGTCGCGATCGCGCCGGTGCACGAGGATGACAGGGCCGCCTTCGCCGAACCGCCGCCGCCCCCGCCGCCACCGCCAATCGTCGCGCCGCCGCCTGCACCGCCCATCCTGGCGCAAGAGGATTCGGGCTTCGACGCCTTTGCCCATCGCCCGCCCTTCCGCGCGCGCCGCAATCCGGTGCGGCGCTGGACGATCGGCGCGGTGCTGGCCGGACTGCTGATGCTGGTCGCGACGGCGGCGATCCTGTGGACCGGGATGCCGGGCATCGGCGGCTGGTTCGGCGTCGGCAGCACCGAATCGGCGCTGGAGCTGCGCTCCAACCCGATCGAGCGGCGCGAGCTGGAAAACGGGTCGGAGCTGTTCGCCATTTCGGGACAGATCATCAACCCGTCCTCGACCGCGCAGCGCGTGCCCGATCTGCGCGCCGAGCTGAAGGACGCGCAGGGCCGTGTCGTCTTCTCCTGGGCAATCGCGCCGCAGCAGCGGACGCTGGGGCCGGGCGCCTCGATGGACTTCAACTCGGCCAAGCTCGACGTGCCGCCCAGCTCCAAGCGGCTGGACCTGAGCTTTGCGGGTGAGGGCAGCGCGAACTGAGGCGTTGAGGCGTGGGCTTTGACTACCCTCAGCCTGAACGGCTGTTGGTAGGAGATCCCGTTCCCCCGCTCCGTTCAGCCTGAGCCCTTCGGCTGGCTGGCAAGCCAGCCGCTCAGGATAAACTTCGGCGCTTAGCGCCGAAGTCGAAGGCCACGCTACCCCCGCAACCGCCGCGCGATGACGGCAAACCGCGCCCCGTGCAGCACCCCCGCGACCAGCATCCCCGCGCCCGAAGCCCAGGCGAGCGCAGGCGCGCCCCAGCCGCTGGCGACCAGCCACCAGCCGACCCCGCCGGTGACGACGAAATAGGCGATGATGCTGTTGATCCCGGCCACCACCTGATCGCCCATCGAACGCAGCGCATAGACCAGCACGACCTGCACCCCGTCGAACAGGATGAAGGGGGCCCAGATCATCAGCATCGCCACCGCCGCCGCATGGGCCTCGGGCAGGGCGGGAAAGGCGGCGACGATCGTTTCGGGCATCGTCCATAGCAGGAGGCTGCACGCACCCATCGCCAGCGCCGCGATGCCGACCGCCAGCAGCGTGCGCGACACCGCCTCGGGGGCCGCGCCCTCGCCCACCGCATTGCCCGCACGGACACCTGCCGCCGACCCCAGGCCGATCGCCAGCGCGAAGGTGACGTTGTGCACCGAAAAGACGATCTGGAAGCCATGCGCGGTCGCATCGCCCAGCCGGGTCGACAGCGCGATCAGGATGGCGAACCCCGCCAGCTCCAGGCCCGAGGCGATGGCGGGCACCAGCCCGAATCGCGCCAGCCCCGCCGCGCCGGACAAGGTCGGGGCCCAGGCGGCCCGGTCCAGCCGCCGCACGCCCCTCTGCTCCCCGCGCGGCAGCCGCATCGCGCTGGCCACCATCGCCACCGCGCCCAGGGCGGAGGCGATCACCGTCGCCAGCGCCGCCCCGACCGCACCCAGAGCGGGCAGCCCCAACTCGCCCCCCGCCAGCGCCCAGGCGAGAGCGGCGTTGATCGGCAGGATCGACAGGTTGACCACCGTCACCCGGCGCGGGCGACTGATCCCCTCCAGAAAGAAGCTGGCCGCGATCAGAACCATCTGGAACGGATAGCCCAGCGCCATGACCGCCACGACCCGCGCACCCGGCGCGACAAGCGCGGGCGCGACGCCGATCCCGGCGAGCAGATATGCGCCGCCCAGTCCCAGGATCAGCATCGCCGCCACGCCCAGGATCAGCCCCAGCACCAGGCCGTCGCGCAACGCCTGCCCCGTTTCCGGCAGGTCGCCCGCTCCATCCGCGCGCGACGCGCGGACCAGCACCCCGGACAGCCAGGCGAGCCCGGTGACGATCGCGACATAGGTCAGCGACCGGCTGGCCGAGAGTGCGGCGACCTCATGCTCGCCCACCCGGCCGACCACGATCACATCGGTGACGTGCAGGATCGTCCAGTTGAGGCTGGTCAGCATCACGGGCCAGGCCAGGCCCAGCAGGCGGCGCGCCTCGGCACGGTCGGGGCGAAGGGTCAGGGTCATGCCCCGTTCCTAGGCCGGATCGACACGCACGTCATTCCTCCCCTTACAGGGCAGGGCTATCGCATATGAGCGAGTAGCGAGAGTAGGAAAGCATTGTTCCACCCTGCGCGCTT
>DXIH01000115.1 GCA_019112965.1 Candidatus Sphingomonas excrementigallinarum
ACGAACATACCGCGTCCTCCAGCGCCCGGGGCGAAGGTCGTGCCGCTGAATTCATAGCCCCTGGCCGCCATATCCTGCATCAGCGCGTCCGACTGAACCGCCTCCATGACGTCGTTCGTACTGCCGCCGGGCATGCTCTCGATGCTGCCCGAAACCTGGCAGGCGGAGAAGCCGCAAATGACATCGACCTTGCGTCCTGCCGAGCCGATGCCCTTCAACTGGTCATAGCGGGTTTGCACGTAAATCTCCGCTCGGGCCGCATCGGGACTCTTGCGTTGTTCATAGGCCAGTCTCTGGCGCATATTCTCGATAGGGCCGCTGAGCATGTCGACCGGCGGCGGACCATCGTCCGGTTGCGGCTGCGGCGCCGACGTAACGGGGGGCGTTTCGACGGGTCGCGCGGCAGGCATGGCGGCGGCGATTTTGGCCGGTGTGGGCGTCGCGGGCAGAACCTCGGGCCCATGGCGCACCACGATGACGGGGGCAGGTTCGGGGCGAGGATCATCCCGACGATGCGTCGCATAAAGGAAGATGCCAGCCCCGATGGTCGTCACGGCGATTCCCGCCAGCACCGTATTTCGCATTCCAGACCTCCGGCATCGCCGCAAAGTGCCGCGAGTGTGCCGTCCTTTCCGCCGCAAGTCCACAAATCATAACGGTTTCGATTCAACGACCTGCTCGATTGGCGGATGGGTAGGGTCCTTTCGTCGAATAGTGCAAAGATACCAGGAAACATCCGCGCACCCCGGGGTTTTGACCCTCCATCATCCCTGAAACCAATACGGAGATGCTCGATGAACACCGATACGATGAATGGCGCCGCCACCGACTTCGGCGGTAAGGTCAAGCAGGGCATGGGCGCCATGCTGGGCGACAAGTCGATGGAAGCCGAGGGCAAGGGCGAACAGCTGAGCGGCAAGGCGCAGAAGACGTTCGGCGACGCCAAGACCAGCGTCGACCAGACGGTTCGCCCGCTGCTCGACCAGGCACGCCAGTTCGTGAAGGATCGCCCCTTCGCCTCGGCGGCACTGGGCGGCGTCGTGGGCCTCGCGCTGCTGAACACGCTGCGCGGCAAGTAAGCCAAGCGGCATCAGGAAAGGGGGCGGTGCCGCTGGTCGGCACTGCCCTTTTTCATATCCATCGCCCCGGCATGAGAAAAGCTCTCGTCTGTTGCGAGCAAACATGCTTTGTCGGCGATATCCGGCACCCGTAGCGTACCCCCCATCCATGCCATTGTGGAGGAGGCGGACGTGTCGCGGTTCGGAATCTTGCTGGCCTTCGGCCTGACCCTCGCCGGGACTGTCTCCGGCGAGACGATCCGAAAACCGCCTCCACTCGACAAGCATGAACGCGTCGGAGCGTGGCAACCTGCCGATGGCGGGGTGCAGACTCCGCTCTGGCCCAAGGACATAGTCCTTGCCAAACCCGATAGCGGCGACCGGCCGGAGGCGACCGGCACCGGCACCGGCACCGGCATGGTCGGCGGCCGCCTTTGGCATTGGGCCAGCTATGTCACGCGGCCGACCATGACCGTCTATCGGCCAAAGGGCCGTAATAGCGGGGCGGCCATTCTCGTCCTGCCCGGCGGCGGGTTCGAAGTGGTGGCGACCGATCTGGAAGGCACCGAAATCTGTGGCTGGGCGGTGCGGCAGGGCATGACCTGCGCCATGCTGAAATACCGGGTGCCGCAGGCCTGGCCCCGCGTGGATGGCCGTCAACAGCGGCCGAAGCGTCTCCTAGCGCTGGAGGACGCGCAGCGTGCGATGGCATTGCTGCGCGCGCAGGCGGCGACCTATGGTATCGATCCACACCGGATCGGCGCGATCGGCTTTTCGGCGGGGGCCTATCTGGTCGCCAATTTGAGCAATACGACGGAGCGGACCTATCCCGCCGCCGACGCGGCCGACCGATTGTCGTCACGGCCCGATTTCGCGATCATCGCCTATACCGCGCGAATGCTGGACGACAGCAAGGGGCGCAACAGCCTGGAGCTGCGCCCCTGGGTGACGATCAGCCCCCAGGCACCGCCGACGCTGATCCTCCATGCGATGAACGATCCCATGGACAATATCCGCCAGCCACTGGCCTATGCGCTGGCGCTGAACGATGCGGGTGTCCCGGTCGATATGCGGGTCTATGCCAGGGGTGGACATGCCTTCGGCCTTCGCCCGACCGCCGATCCGATCACGACCCGCTGGCCCGGCCAGGTCCGGCAATGGCTGCAGGATATCGGCATGCTGTGAACCGCAACCCCGCTTGCCCCGTCCGGCCCCATGGCCTAGCGCTGGCGGCATGAAGCGATTGGCCATTTACTGCGGGTCGGCGACCCCCTCCGACCCCCAATATATCGAGACCGCCCGGGCCGTGGGGCGCGGGCTGGCGGAGCGGGGGATCGGCGTCGTCTATGGCGGCGGGCGGCTGGGCCTGATGGGCGCGGTGGCGGATGCGGCGCTGGCGGCGGGCGGCGAGGTGATCGGCATCATCCCGCAGGCGCTGGTCGATGCGGAAGTCGCGCATCGCGGCCTGACCGAACTGCACGTCGTGCCCGGCATGCACGAGCGCAAAAAGGCGTTCACCGACCTGTCGGACGGGTTCATCACCATTGCGGGCGGCACCGGCACGATGGACGAGCTGTGGGAGGCGCTCAGCTGGGCGCAGCTGGGCTATCATGCCGATCCGGTCGGGTTGCTCAACACGGGTGGCTATTACGACCATCTCGTCGCCTTCTGGGAAAAGATGGGCGAGGTCGGTTTCCTGCGGCCGCAGCACCGCGAGCTGCTGATCGTCGACACCACGCTCGACGGGCTGCTCGACCGGATGGGCGCGCATGTGCCGACCCAGCCGATCGTGCGCATGAACGCGGACGACCTGTGAGCGACACCGCCGCCCCGACCGAGCGCGATGCGCTGGTGGCGGCGGCGCGGGACTCGATCGCCAAGGGCTCGAAGAGCTTCGCGGCGGCGAGCCTGTTGTTCGATCCCGAGACGCGCGCGCGGGCCTGGCTGCTCTATGCCTGGTGCCGCCGCTGCGACGACATCGCCGACGGGCAGGATCATGGCCATGGCATGACCCGAGTCGCCGATGCGCCCGCGCGGCTGGCCGAATTGACCGAGAAGACTGAGGCGGCGCTGGCGGGCCGGGTGGTCGGCGACCCGGCCTTCGATGCGCTGCGCGTGGTGGTGGCAGAGACGGGGATGCCGCATCGCTG
This sequence comes from Candidatus Sphingomonas excrementigallinarum, assembly GCA_019112965.1. Lineage (GTDB taxonomy): Bacteria > Pseudomonadota > Alphaproteobacteria > Sphingomonadales > Sphingomonadaceae > Sphingomonas > Sphingomonas excrementigallinarum. The sequence goes on from DXIH01000115.1 coordinate 3,209, forward strand.
GCCCCGCGACCTGATCGCCGGGTTCGCGCTGGATGCCGAGGACTGGCGGCCCGAGACCGAGGACGACCTCTATCGCTATTGCTATCACGTAGCGGGCGTCGTCGGCTGCATGATGGCGGTGACGATGGGCGTCGCGCCCGATGACGACGCGGTGCTCGACCGCGCCTGCGACCTGGGGATGGCGTTTCAGCTCGCCAATATCGCACGCGACATTGCCGAGGATGCGGGGGCAGGGCGGCATTACCTGCCCCGCGAGTGGCTGGCCTATAAAAGTATCGCACCCGATGCGATCATGGCCCCCTCGCACCGGCCGGGCCTGAGCGCGCTGGCGCGGCGTCTGACCGACCAGGCCGCCCGGTTCGAGGCGAGCGCGCGGATGGGTACGCCCGCGCTATCCTATCGCTCGGCATGGGCCGTGCTGTCTGCGGCTGGGATCTACGGCGCGATCGGCCGAAAGGTTGCCAAGCGGGGGCGCAGGGCCTGGGACAGCCGGGTCGGGACAGGCAAGCTGGAAAAGCTGGGCTTCATGACGCGCGCCGGTGTGCAGGCGGCGAGGCGGGACAGGATGCGGATCGTGCCGCGTGATCCGACCCTGTGGACGCGGCCGCGCTGAATCCTCACCGTCGCGCAGGCTGAACGGGGGGCGGGGCGTTACCCCCGCGTCGGCTTGCGCTCGGCCTTGGCCATCTGCGCGCCCATGCGGCGGCAATCGGCGCCGATCACGGGATAGGGCACGTCGGTGTTGGCGGCGATGCGATTGGCCAGATCGGCGCGGCACTGGGCCATCGTTGCGTAGCGGGCGGGCACCATCCGCGCCTCGGTACAGTCCACACTGCCGTCGCCACAGCCCAAGATCGCCATCACGTAGAAAATCGGTTCCATACAACCGCCTCCCTGCGACTTTCAACGTCGGGGCATGGCCGGTGTTCCGTATTTCCCCCTTGTCGCCCACATCGCGAGGTGACATGCTGAAGTAATACGGTTCATGAACGGGGAGCATGAGATGGTATTCAAGGCATTACTCGCGGCCGGTGCGGCGATGATCGCGGCGCAGGCGACTTTGGCGGCGGACGTGCCGCTGATCCCGCGTGCCAAGCTGTTCGGCAATCCGACCAAGATCGGCGGGAAATTGTCGCCCGACGGGAAATGGATCAGCTTCATCGCGCCGCGCGATGGCGTGTTGAACGTCTGGGTCGCGCCCATCGCCACCCCCGATCAGGCGCGTCCCCTGACCGCCGAGAAGACGCGGCCGATCCGCCAGGCCTTCTGGTCGCCCGATTCCAAGTCGATCCTGTTCGTCAACGACAAGGGCGGCGACGAGAATTTCCTGCTTTACGGCGTCAATGTCGCGACCGGCGAGCAAAAGGCGCTGACCCCGTTCGAGAAGACGCGGGTCCAGATCATCGGCACCAGCGAGACGATCCGCGACCATATCCTGGTCGGCGTCAACAATCGCGATCCGCGCTGGCATGACGTCTATGACCTGAACCTGACCACCGGCGCGCTGACCAAGGTGATGCAGAATGACGGCTATGCCGGGTTCCTCGCCGACGACCAGTTGAAGCTGCGGCTGGCGTCGAAGGCGCGGCCCGATGGCGGATCGGACTATTACCGGGTCAACGGCACGACGGTCGAGGCGCAGCCGGTGGTGCAGTACGGCCTGGACGATTCGCTGACCACCGCGCCGATGGGGTTCACCGTCGACGGCAAGACGCTCTACTGGATCGACAGCCGCAACCGGAACACCGCCGCGCTGATGGCGCAGGACATGGCGACGGGCCAGATGACGGTGGTGGGCGAGAGTCCCAGGGCCGATGTCGACAGCGGCCTGTTCAACCCGCACACCGGCCGGGTCGAAGCCTATGCCGTCGACTATCTGAAGAACGAATATGTGCCGGTGGGCGACGCGGTGAAGGCCGACCTGGCGTTCCTGAAGGCACAGAACAAGGGCGAGTTTTCCATCGGATCGCGCACCGATGCGGACGACAAATGGCTCGTCACCTTCGATCCGGTCACCGCGCCCGCCTCGACCTGGCTGTACGATCGCAAGGCGAAAAAGCTGACGCCGCTTTACGTCAGCCGCCCCGAACTGGCCGATGCGCCGCTGGTGCCGATGGAGGCGGTGGAGATCCCGGCGCGCGACGGGCTGACGCTGGTGTCCTATCTGACCCGGCCGAAGGGCGTGACGGGCCCCGTGCCGATGGTGCTGTTCGTCCATGGCGGCCCCTGGGCACGCGACGGCTATGGCTATAACGGCTATCACCAGTGGCTCGCCAATCGCGGCTATGCCGTGCTGTCGGTCAATTATCGTGGATCTACCGGGTTCGGGAAGAAGTTCATCTCGGCGGGCGACCTGCAATGGGGCCGCAAGATGCATGACGACCTGATCGACGCGGTCGACTGGGCGGTCAAGCAGGGGGTGACGAGCCGCGACAAGGTGGCGATCATGGGCGGCTCTTACGGCGGCTACGCCACGCTGGCGGGCCTGACCTTCACCCCCGACACCTTCGCCTGCGGCGTCGACATCGTCGGGCCGTCCAACCTGTTCACCCTGCTCAAGACGATCCCGCCCTATTGGGAGGCGGGCAAGCAGCAATTCTACAAGCGGATGGGCGATCCCACCACCGAGGAGGGCCGCGCGCTGCTCAAGGAGCGTTCGCCGCTGACCTTTGTCGACCGGATCAAGAAGCCGTTGCTGATCGGGCAGGGCGCCAACGACCCGCGCGTCAACGTGGCCGAAAGCGACCAGATCGTCGAGGCGATGGCGGCCAAGTCCATCCCCGTCACCTATGTCGTCTTCCCGGACGAGGGACACGGCTTTGCCCGGCCGGTCAACAGCATCGCCTTCAACGCGGTGGCGGAAAACTTCCTCAGCCCCTGCCTGGGCGGCCGCGCCGAGCCGATCGGCGATACGTTGAAGCCCTCTACCGCGCAGGTGAAGCATGGCGCGGAGTTCGTGACGGGGTTGAAGTAGATGGAAAGCCCCTCCTCCCGACAGGGGGGAGGGGTTTGGGGTGGGGGCCTTGCCACGGGCGACGTGGCTGGGTGGCGAAGCCCTCCCCCATCCCCTCCCGCCTGCGGGAGGGAAGGCCACAGGCGACCCCGCTCGCGCCCCCAAAACACCAGCCGCCATTGAACTTGCCGCCGACTTCCCCGACATGGGTTCGACATGCCCCCGATAGATCCCACCGCCGGCACGGCCGACCGGCCGCTGCTGCCGACGCTTCGTCGTTTCCTCCCCTATCTCTGGCCTGCCGGAGAGCCTGGGCTTCGCGTGCGGATCGTGGGGGCGATGGCGCTCGTCATCCTGTCCAAGCTCGTTCAGGTGCTGGGCGCGGCCTATACGTTCAAATATGCCGTCGACCGGATGGCCGGGGGCGACCGGGGGGCGCTGACGCTCGTGATCCTGCTGGTCGTCGGCTATGCGGGCGCACGGTTCGCCACGACGCTGTTCGACAATCTGCGCAACGCGGTGTTCGAGATGGTCGGGCAGGACGCGACCCGGCGGCTGTCGGCGGACGTGTTCCGCCATCTCCACCGCCTGTCGCTGCGTTTCCATCTGGAGCGGCGGACGGGGGCCGTGACCAAGGTCGTCGAGCGCGGCACGAAGAGCATCGACACGATGCTGTACTTCCTGCTGTTCAACATCGCGCCGACCGTGCTGGAACTGGCGCTGGTGCTGACCATTTTCGGGCGCAGCTTCGGCCCCGTGCTGGTGGTGACGACGATCGCGATGGTCGTCCTCTATATCGTCTTCACCCGCAAGGTGACCGACTGGCGCAATGCGCTGCGCACGCAGATGAACGACCTCGACACAGGCGCGGTGGCGCATGCGGTCGATTCGCTCCTGAATTTCGAGACGGTCAAATATTTCAACGCCGAGGAGCGTGAGGCGCGGCGGTACGAGACCGGCGTCGCCGCCTATGCGCGTGCCGCGACCAAGTCGGAAAATTCGCTCGCCTGGCTCAATGTCGGGCAGGCGGCGATCACCAGCCTGATGCTGGGCTTCGCGATGGCCTGGGTCGTGCGCGAATGGAGCCGGGGCACGGCGTCACCAGGCGACGTGGTGCTGGTGTCGACGCTGTTGTCGCAGCTGTTCCGGCCGCTCGACCTGCTCGGCATGGTCTATCGCACCATCCGCCAGGGGGTGATCGACATGGGCGCGATGTTCGACCTGATCGACACGCCCGCCGAAGTCGTCGACACGCCCGGCGCGCCGCCCTTGCGTGTGACCGGCGGGCACGTCCGATTCGACCAGGTCGTGTTCGGCTACGACCCTGAGCGCATCATCCTGAAGGGGCTGACCCTCGACATACCCGCAGGCACCACCTGCGCGGTGGTGGGGCCGTCGGGCGCGGGCAAGTCGACGCTCGCGCGGCTGCTCTATCGCTTCTACGACGTGAATTCCGGCGCGATCACCATCGACGGCCAGCCGGTGTCGGCGGTGGCGCAGGACAGCTTGCGCGCCGCGATCGGCATCGTGCCGCAGGACACGGTGCTGTTCAACGAGACCATCGGCTACAACATCGCCTATGGCCGCGAAGGCGCCGATCAGGACGATGTCGAGCGTGCGGCCAGGGGCGCGGCGATCGCCGACTTCATCGAGCGCCAGCCCCAGGGCTATGCGACGCGAGTCGGCGAGCGCGGGCTGAAACTGTCGGGCGGCGAGAAGCAGCGCGTGGCGATCGCGCGCACGCTGCTGAAGAACCCGCCGATCCTGATCCTGGACGAAGCGACCAGCGCGCTCGACAGCCGAACCGAGGCGGACATCCTGGCCACGCTGCAGGCGATCGAGCGCGGGCGCACCACTTTGGTCATCGCGCACCGGCTGTCGACCGTGGTCCATGCCGACCAGATCGTCGTCCTCGACGGCGGCCGGGTGGCCGAGCGCGGCACGCATGGCGAATTGCTGGCCAAGGGCGGGCTCTACGCTGAAATGTGGACGCGTCAGGCCGCCGAGGTCGAACAGGCCGAAGAGGATGCGCTGCCCGCCTGAGCGATCCATCCCTCGGGGCATGTCTCTGCGGAACGGCTGGCAATGGGAAGGGGTGTCACCGCCAGCGGCAACACCCCTCCCGGACTGCGACCTCCCTTTGCAGGGGGGAGGAATGACACGGCTCAGTCCCGCAGCGCGCGTTCGCCCTCGAACATATAATCCCGCGTGACCGGCACCGAGAGCCGCCCGCGCGTCAGCTGCACCTGGTAATTGCACAGGCCGCCATTGCGGAACGCCGCGCCCGCGCCCGCGAGATAGAACAGCCACATGCGGTAGAAACGCTCGTCATACAGTTCGACGATGCGGTCCTTCGCCGCCACGGTGCGGTCGTACCAGATGTCCAGCGTCCAGCCATAATGGCAGCGCAGCACCTCGACATCGGTCAGGAACATGCGCAGCCCCTCCTGCGCGCGGACGATCTCCGACAGTGCGGGGTTGTAGCCGCCGGGGAAGATATATTTGGTCGTCCAGTCGTCGGTGACGCCCGGCCCGTTCAGCCGCCCGATCGTATGGAGCAGCATGACGCCGTCCTCGGTCAGCAGGTCGCGGCACTTGCGGAAGAAGGTGCGATATTGCGGTGGTCCGACATGCTCGAACATGCCGACCGACACGATGCGGTCGAACTGGCCCCCAAAAGCCTCAGGGGTGACGCGGCGATAGTCGATCAGCTCGAACTTCACCTTGTCCGATACGCCCAGCGCCTCGGCCCGCGCGCGCGCGACCTTCAGCTGTTCCTCGGACAGGGTGACGCCCAGCACTTCCGCGCCGCACTTCTGGTGCAGGTACAGCGCCATGCCGCCCCAGCCGCAGCCGATGTCGAGCACCCTCATCCCCGGCTCGATCGCCAGCTTGGCCGCAATATGCGCCTTCTTGTCGCGCTGCGCGCGCTCCAGGTCGTTCTGCGGATCGGTGAAATAGGCGCAGCTATATTGCTTGTCGGTGTCGAGGAAGAGTTCGTACAGCGTGCCCGACAGGTCGTAGTGATGCGCGACGTTCTTCTTCGACCGCCGCTCCATGTTGATCCGGTCGATGCGATGCTTGATCGCGCCCGCCGCGCGAACCAGCCGCGACGGGTTCAGGTTCGCACGCCCCGCTTCCCATTTGTCGTTGGCGGTCAGCAGCTCGACGAGATCGCGGACATCGCCCTTCTCGACGACCAGGCGGCCGTCCATGAAGGACTCGCCCGCCGCCAGTGCCGGATTGCGGACGATCTGTCCGGCGACTTGGCGATCCGTGAAGCGGATCGCGACATCGGGGTAACCAGGTTCGGGCGAGCCGAACTCGCGGACCTTTCCGTCATGATGGGTGAGAGACAGGCGGCCCTTGCGAACCGCGCGCGACAGAAACAGATCGATCAGCGCCATACGGCACGCCCTAGTGTCTTAAATCCCGGCATACCAGTCATAATCGACGTGATCTTCCCAGTAGCCGCCCTTGCCCAAACCTATGTTAGCTAGGCTTTCGACCGCATCGATCCGCATCAGATATTTGGCGTGCTTGTATCCCAGCTGCCGCTCGACGCGCAGCCGCAGGGGGGCGCCGTGCCCGATATCCAGCATCCGCCCGTTCATGCCCCAGGCCAGGATCGTCTGGGGATGGAAGGCGTCGATCAGGTCGATCGATTCATAATAGGGCTGGCCGCCATAGAGGTCGGCACAGGTGAAGACGATGTAGCGCGCCCGCGTGCTGATATCGGCGGCCTTCAGGATATTGCCCAGCATCGGCCCCATCCATTCGCCGATCGCGCTCCACCCCTCGACACAGTCGTGGCGTGTGATCTGGCGGCGCGCGGGGAACTCGCCGATCTGGCGCAGCGACAGCGACAGCGGCTTGCCCACCAGGCCGCCGACCTTCAGCCGCCAGTCCTCGAACCGATTGGCGGCCAGCGCGGCATATTCGGGCGTGCCGGGGTTGCGCGTGCCGTTGGTGCGGAAGATCGGCGACATCTGGTCGCGGCGATATTCGGGGGCGAGCGCCCCCCGGTCCATCAGCGCGCGTTGCAGCCCTTTCTGCATATCCTCGCCCGCGAACAGGATTTTGCGCGCGGTCGGCTGCTGGATCACCTTGTCGCAACCGGCGAGCAGCAGTCCCGCGCCGCCGGTCAGGATCGTTCGACGCCGAATCATTCGGGAACCCTCCAGCGGCCGGTAATCATCGACCGCATCTCGTTCAGCGGCCCCGCCAGGATGACGAGCACCAGATGCACGATCAGAAACAGCGACAGCGCGGTCGCGGTGATGAAGTGGATAGAGCGCGCCGATTGCCGCCCGCCCAGCAAATCCAGCACCCAGGGCCAGGCGGCGTTCATGCCCGGCGATAGCGCGATCCCGGTCAGGATCGCGAGCGGCAGCGCGACGAACACCACGCCCGCATAGCTCAGCTTCTGGAAAAGATTGTAGGCGCGAGGATTGTGCGCGTCATGGAAACGCAGCGCCAGATGCTGGCGAAAGTCCGCCCAGATCGCCGCCGGACGCAACTCGCGCCCCCGGATTCGCAGGTCGCGCTGGAAATGCCGCGTGACGAGGCTGCCGATCATATAGGCGAGCAGCCCGAAGCCCAGCACCAGCGCGAAGAACAGATGCCAGCGCCGCGAGATCGCCAGATTATAGCGCGCCGGGATGGTCAGCCAGGCGGGGAAATGCGGCAGGGTCGCCCAGGCGTGATCGAAATTCGCGCCATATTGCCCCCAATAGAGCCGGGGATGCGCGTTGGAGATGCCCAGTCCCGACCCCAGCAGGATCAGCACCGCCACCGCATTGACCCAGTGCCAGATGCGCGTCACCCAGCCATGACGGCGGATGACGGTTCCGGCACCCTCGGGGGCTCTTTCCGGCTCGGTCGGCGTTCCGGCTTCCATTCCCACTCCTTCTTGGTGACCGTCCATGATCGATAACTGGCATTTCTACGAACCCGTCAACGGTCATGGGCTGGCGCATGATCCCTTGAACGCGATCGTCGCCCCCCGCCCGATCGGCTGGATCGGCAGCCGGTCGGCGGCGGGCGTCAACAATCTGGCACCCTACAGCTTTTTCAACGTCTTCAACTACCGTCCGCCGCTGATCGGCTTTTCGTCGCAAGGGTGGAAGGATTCGGTCGCCAATATCGCCGAGACGAAGGCGTTCACCTGGAACCTCGCCACCATGACCCTGGCCCAGGCGATGAATGCCAGCGCCGCGACCGTGCCTGCCGAAGTCGACGAGTTTTCCCTGGCAGGCGTGACGGCCGAGGATGGGCGACTGGTCGCCGCGCCGCGCGTGGCCGACAGCCCGGTGTCGTTCGAATGCCGCCTGACCCAGTTGATCCGGCTGGAAACCAAGGAGGGGAAGGAACTCGACCAGTGGCTGGTCATCGGCGAGGCGGTGGGCATCCATATCGCCGCCGACCTGATCGAAAACGGCATCTACCAGACCGCCCGCGCCCGCCCGATCCTGCGCGGCGGCGGCCCGGCCGATTATTTCGAGGTGACGGAGGGTGCGCGTTTCGAAATGCGACGGCCCGACGCCTGATCGGTCGAGGAGATGGGGCGGCCCCGGACGCCCGAAATCGGTTACGGCTTTGTAACCTCCCGCTGTCATGATCGGGCCGACATTTTGAAAAGGCCCGTCATGCTAACCGAGCTTCGGGGCCATCACGCCAGGCTTGTCCGCTGGCTGGATGACCATCGCAACCTGTGCGACGCCGCACAGCCCGATTACCGAGCCCTGCGGCATGTCCGGTGGCAGATCGCCCAGGCCAGTCGCCAGCGCCTGGCCTTCCTGACGGGCACCGTCTTCCCGTTCGTCGAGAAGCATGGCCATCTGAAGGCCGCCGCCGGGTTGCTGACGCTGCGCAACGAGACACCGGCCTATGGCCAGGTCCTGTCGGCCTTCATCGCCCGCTGGTCGATGGAAGCGGTGATGGCCGATCCGGGCGGCTATGCGCTGGCGGCGCAGGACTATCGCCGCGATGCCGACAAGCGGCTGTTCGCGGAGGAACGTCATCTACGCCTGCTGACGACCGAGGTCGAATGGCCGCCGGGCGGCGTTTTCGTCGTGCCGAACCACAACGCTGCGTCGACCGGCCTCCCTTCGTCCCGCCCGGTATCATAGCCGAAACCGAAACCCGGGGACGATCCATGTGTTGGTGTGCCACCGGCGGAACGGCAACAGCCGATACCGCCCGCCAACGAAGGAGGGTTTCGCATGAAGTTGTTCGTTCCGCTGATCCTGATCGGCGCGCTGCCGCTCGCCGCCTGCGACCAGAAGACCGGCTCGACCACCGTGACCAGCAATGCGGCGACCGGCGAAGTGACGGAAACCCAGACCGGATCGGGCTCCGCCGTCGCCAAGCTGGAACCCGGCAAATGGGAGGTGAAGACCCAGGTCAGCGACCTGAAGATGGCCAACATGCCCAAGGGCGTCAGCTCGACCCCGCCCGCCCAGACCAACAGCATCTGCCTGACCGCCGAACAGGCCGCCAAGGGCCCCGCCGAACTGTTGAAGCAGGCGCAGTCGGATTGCACCGTCAAGAGCTCGACCTTCGAAGGCGGCAAGGTGGAGAGCGAGCTGACCTGCAAGATGCCCGGCGACATGACGATGCACAGCAAGACCAAGGGCAGCTTCACGGCGACCAGCTTCACCACCGATCAGGACATGGAGGTGACCGGCGCGCATCCGATGTCGCAGAAGATTCATACCGAGGGCCGTCGCATCGGCGCCTGCGACGCGGCGAAGTGATCCGGGACCGGGCCGGGGGGCAAGTCCCGGCCCGGTGCCTTGGCACCCGATGGCGCGTTAAAACTTGATTTAGATTGGTCTGTCAGAATGCCCGTCCAGCAGGAGGCCTCCGATGACCAATTAGCAAAGCATGTTCGTCGCACTCGGCCCCGGCCCGGTGCGCGATGACGAGGCGGAACGGTCGGGGGGCCGCTACCGCCATTGACCTTCCCGAATTGCCTGCCTGCCGCCGTTCCGACGTCGTGGCGAAGGCCATCATGATGGTGCCAAGACTCCCCGATGCTGCCCGAATGGCTTGAAATGCGTGATATGCTGGTGCGGTCCATGAGCGAACACCGCGCCCTCTGCCAAGCGGCGACGCCCGATCCGGTCGCCCTCAGCCGCAGCCGCTGGCTGCTGTCCAATGCCAGCCGCCAGCGCGCCAGCTGGCTCGTCCATACCGTCAATCCCGTTGCCGAGCGGCTGGCGCATACGCCCGGCGGTGCCGCATGGCTGGCGTTCCAGGCGACCGCGACCGACTATCGCCAGGGCATCTCCACCTTCCTGTCGCGCTGGCCGATCGAGGCGACCGTCGCCGATTGGGCCGGGTATCGTCGCGATGTCGTCGTCCTGCGCGGCACGATAGCACCGCGCCTCCGCCAGGAAGAATTCGCGATCCGCGCGCTGGCGGCGGCGCTGGAGGCTCAGGGCGATATCCCGGCGGTCGTCACGCGTCAGGCATAGCCTTCGCATGAAGGGACGGCGCGTCAGATGACGGCCGGCTGTTTCCGGACGCCGTCCTTGCCCGTTTCCGCAGCGGGCGGGGCGGTGCCGATCAGGCGATATACCCTCGATAGAAGAACACCGCCGTCGTCACCGTGGTCAGCAACAGCGTCCAGCCCCGGACCAGTCCGGCGGGCAGCCTGCGCCCGATCAGCGCGCCGCTCCAGCCGCCGATGACGCCGCCCGCCAGCATCGGCAGGCACTGCGCCCAGGCGACCATCCCCGTGACCACGAAGACCAGTGTCGCCGCGGCATTGGCGGTCGCCAGCATCAGCGTGCGCGGCGCGGCCAGCTGCGCCGGGTTGCGCCCCGAGAGCAGACCCCAGGCGGCGGTCAGCATCATGCCGATGCCGCCGCCGAAATAGCCGCCATAAATGCCCAGCACGGCCTGCGCGGCCATCAGCGCGCGCGGCCCCGGTTTGGCGATCCGCGCCAGCCATTCCGAGGCGTGGCGGCCGCCCGCGATCGCGATCGTCGCGGTCAGCAGCAGCCAGGGCACGATCAGGTCGAAGGCACGCGGCGGCGTCAGGAACAACAGGATGCTCCCCACCAGCGCGAAGACGAAGGTCAGCGCCGCCATCCGCCGCATCGTCACGCCCATCACCGGCTCCAGCCCGTGGCGATAGGCCCAGACGCTCGCCACCGCGGCGGGCTGAAGCGCGACATTGGACGTCGCATTGGCGATGGTCGAGGGCAGGCCCAGCGCGATCAGCGTCGGCATGGTCGAAAAACTGCCGCCGCCCGCCAGCGCATTCATCGCGCCGCCGACAAAGCCCCCGGCCGCAGCGAGCGCGAGGAAGGTCCAGTCGATCATGGGGGGCCTTGCCCCTCCACCACCCGGCTGCGCCGGGCGGTCCCCCTCCCCAAGCGAGCTTGGGGAGGATTTTGGATTACCATTCCTCCCCATCTCCGATGGGGAGGGGGACCATCCGAAGGATGGTGGAGGGGCCTTCCCCCCGTCAACGTGGCGCCAGCCGCCGGATGTCGAGCACATCCACCCCGGCCAGCAAAACCGATCCGAAGCGCCCCTCGACCTCCGCGACGATTCCCTCGGCGGTCGAGCGTACCCGCGTCCAGGGGATTTCGCGCACCGCGATCCGGCGGCCCTGCAGCTTGATCGCCGCGACCCGGCCATCGGTCGCCACGGCCAGCGCACCCTGGCCATCGGCGCCGACCACGGCGCCCGCGACGGTAAAGCCCGCCAGCGCCGCCTCGGCCGCGGCGGCGACATCCTCGGGCGAGCCGACCCGGTGGTCGCGGCGGCGGGTGCACAGCCAGGCGATACCCGCCCCGCCGAGCACGACGCCCGCGCCCAGCCCGGCCAGTGCCCCGGTCGGCACTGTACCGACGAGCGGCAGGATCATCCGGCGTTGCCCGCCAGCGCATCCAGCGTCGGGCGCAGGCCGGACAGGTCGTAACCCGCCCCTTCGGCCTGCATCACGATCAGGGTCGGGTTGCGTCCGGCCTTGGCCGCCGCCAGCGCCCACAGATTGCAGCTGCGCGTACCCGACCGGCAATAGGCCAGCACCGGCCCCTTGGCCTCGACCAGCGCTTGGGTCATCTGGTCGACCATCTCGTGGCTGAACCCGCCGGGCGTCACGGGGATGGCGGTATAGGCCAGCCCCTGATCCTCGGCGGCGGCGCGAATCGAGTCGCCGGTCGGCTGGCCGGGCTCCTCGCCGTCGGGACGGTTGTTGACGATGGCGGCATAGCCCGCCGCCTTGATCGCGGCGACGTCCTCTGGCCGGATCTGGGGAGCGACGGCGACGCTTTCGTTCAGGGTGCGGATCATGCGGTTCACCTATTCAATGGGCCGTTTCACCGCAACCGGCGGCGAGCCTGCTTTGCCCGAAAAGACGCATCAGTTCCGCATCGGCTCCGTCGCCCGGCGGAACATACGGCCGCGCGCCACGTCTGGCTGTCATCCCCCGTTGTTCAGGAGTCGCCCCATGCCGCTGATCGATCGCCGTCAGGGCCTGTGGAGCCTGGCCGCCCTGGGCGTGGCCTCAGCCCTTCCCCTTGCCTGGGCGCGCCGGGCGCAGGCGGCGGCCGTGCAGCGCGGCGTGCTGGCGGTCGTCGAAAAGGGCACGGGGGGCGTCGCCTTCTATCGCGTGCCCGATGGCGAGCGGCTGGGCCAGGTTCCGCTAGGTATCCAGCCGCACGAGATGGTCGCCGATGCGGACGGCCGCTTCGCCTATGTCGGCGGTTACGGCGTGAAGGGCTGGCAGTTCGGCGGCGAGGGCGGGCATCAGCTCTGGGCGATCGACCTGCAGGCACGCAGGCTGGCCCGCACCATCGACCTGTCGCCGCACCGTCGCTGGCACGGGATGCGGATGGACGCCAAGGGGCGCCTCTATGCGCTGTCCGAGACCGACAGCCTGCTCGCCCGATTCGACACGCCCGCTACCGCCGACAGCCCCGACCGGATGATCCCGGTCGGCGGCGCACGGAGCCATTATTTCGTGGTGAAGGCCGATGGCAGTCGGGCTTATGTGGCTGACACGATGAGTGGCATGGTCATCATGCTCGACCCCGACGATGCCAGCTTCGCGCCGGTCAAACAGCATATCGGCCAGGCGCCCGAGGGCCTGGCGCTGAGCCCCGACGAGCGCACGCTCTATGTCATCGATCGCCCGGCTGGGGTTCTCCACGCGCTCGACGCGGTGACGCTCCAGCCCCGTGCCCGCACGAAACTGCGCGGCGAAGCGGTGCGGGTGGTCGTGGCAAGTGACGGCCGCTTGATCGTGTCGAACACCGCCGACAAGAGCCTGACCCGGCATTCCCCTACGACCCTGGCCGAGGAAGCGCGCCTGCCGCTGCCCGCCGCCGCGCCGGGGCTGAACCTGCCCGCCGGAGGGTCGATTCTCTATGCCGCGCTGGAGAATAACCGGATCGCGATCGTCGATCTGGCGGCATGGAAGATCACCGGGGGCTTTGCGACCGGCGACGCGCCTGACACCGCCGTCCTTCTGTAATGGTACCGGCCCTTTGCGTCGGCCACGCTTTCCGGTAGCGGTAAAGCGATGGCTGCCAAAATCTCCTGCGATGTCGCGATCATTGGCGCAGGCCTGGCCGGGGGCCTGATCGCCCTTGCGCTGAAGGCCCGCCACCCCGCGCTGGACGTCCGGCTGGTCGATGCGGGCGAGACGATCGGCGGCAACCACCTCTGGTCCTTTTTCGGCAGCGACGTGGACAAGCGCGACCGCTGGATCGTCGAGCGGCTCGTCGCGCATGGCTGGCGCAGTTACGATGTCGCCTTTCCGGCCCACTCGCGCACCCTGAACCAGACCTATTATTCGATCGAGAGCCACCGGCTCGACGCCGAGGTGCGCCGGGTCCTGCCGCCGCACGCGCTGATCCTGGGGCGCAAGGTGCTGGCGGTATCGGCCACGGCCGCCGTGTTCGCCGATGGCGACCGGGTGGAGGCGACGGGCGTGATCGACGCACGCGGCGCGGGCGACCTGTCCTCGCTGTCCTGCGGCTGGCAGAAATTCGTCGGGCAGGAGCTGAAGCTCGCACGCCCGCACGGCGTCGAGCGGCCGGTGGTGATGGACGCCACGGTCAAGCAGCTCGACGGCTATCGCTTCGTCTACACCCTGCCGTTCGCCGAGGACCGGATCTTCGTCGAGGACACCTATTACTCGACCTCCGCCGAGCTGAACCGCCGCGCCATCGTCCAGCGGATCGAGCGCTATGCCGAGGCACGCGACTGGGTGGGGGCCGAGGTGGCGCGCGAGGAGGCGGGCGTGCTGCCGGTCGCGATGGGCGGCGATTTCGACGGCTATTGGCGCAGCGGCGGGGCCAAGACGCCCAAGACCGGGATGCGCGCCGGGCTGTTCCATCCGACCACCGGCTATTCGTTGCCCGATGCGATCCGCATGGCGGCGATGCTGGCCGATCGGCGCGACTTTGTGGGCGCCGACCTGCACGATGCGACCTATCGCATGGCGCGCGATGCCTGGGACGCACGCGGCTTTTACCGTATGCTCGACACGATGTTGTTCAAGGCCGCGGAGCCGGATGAGCGATACCGCGTTCTGGAGCGTTTCTATCGTCTTCCGCCCGACCTGGTCGGGCGTTTCTATGCGGGGCAATCGACCATGGCCGACAAGGCACGAATTCTGACCGGACGGCCGCCGGTGCCGATCCTGCGCGCCATCGCCGCTTTGCGAGGTCGGGCATGAAGAGCGCGGTCGTCATCGGATCGGGTTTCGGCGGGCTGGCGCTGGCCATGCGCCTGCAATCGGCGGGCGTGCAGACGACGATCGTCGAGGCGCGCGACAAGCCGGGCGGGCGCGCTTATTATTGGGAGCGTGACGGCTTCACCTTCGACGCCGGGCCCACGGTCATCACCGATCCGGCCTGCCTGGAGGAGCTGTGGGCGCTGACCGGCCGGTCGATGTCGGAGGATGTGAAGCTCGACCCCGTCAGCCCCTTCTACCGGCTGAACTGGGTCGACGGCACCAATTTCGACTATAGCAACGACGATACCCAGCTCCGCTCGGAAATCGCCAAGCTGAACCCCGCCGATATCGAGGGCTATGGCAAGTTCCTCGACTATGCCGAGGGCGTGTACCGCGAAGGCTATGAGAAGCTCGGCCATGTCGCGTTTCTCGACTTCGCCTCGATGGTGAAGGCCGCGCCCGCGCTGGCGAAATACCAGGCATGGAATTCGGTCTATGCCATGGTGTCGAAGTTCGTGAAGTCGGAGAAGCTGCGCGAGGCGCTGTCCTTCCACACGCTGCTCGTCGGCGGCAATCCGATGACGACCAGCGCCATCTATGCGCTGATCCACAAGCTGGAGCGCGACGGCGGCGTCTGGTTCGCGCGCGGCGGCACCAACCGGCTGGTGGCGGGCATGGTCGCGCAGTTCGAGCGGATCGGCGGTGTCATCCGCCTGGGCGATCCCGTCACCCGGATCGAGACGCTGGGCGACCGCGCGACCGGCGTCGTCACCAAGAGCGGCCTGACCATCCAGGCCGATGCCGTCGCGACCAATGCCGACATCATGCACAGCTATCGCGACCTGCTGTCTGACAACCGCTCGGCGCGGCGGACGGTCAACCGGCTGGAGCGCAAGCGCTATTCGCCGTCGCTGTTCGTCGTCCATTTCGGCATCAAGGGCGCGTGGCCGGGCATCCCCCACCACATGATCCTGTTCGGCCCGCGCTATAAGGGCCTGCTGACTGATATCTACGACACCGGCGTGCTGTCGGAGGATTTCTCGCTCTACCTCCACCACCCGACCGTCACCGACCCAAGTCTGGCGCCCGAGGGGCATTCGACCTTCTATGCGCTGGCCCCGGTGCCGCACATGGGCAAGTTCCCGATGGACTGGGACGAGGTCGGGCCGATCCTGGAAAAGCGTATCCTGGACGAAGTGGGTCGTCGCCTGATCCCCGACATTCACGAGCGGATCGTGACCAAGTTCCACTATGCGCCCGCCGATTTCGCGACCGACCTGAACGCGCACATGGGCTCGGCCTTCTCGCTGGAGCCCATCCTGACCCAGAGCGCCTATTTCCGGGTCCACAACCGCGACGATTCGATCCCGAACCTGTATTTCGTCGGGGCGGGCACGCATCCGGGCGCAGGGATTCCGGGCGTGGTCGGCAGCGCCAAAGCGACGGCCGCGCTGATGCTGGGGCGGCAGTAGGTTATACCCCAACCCCCGTTCAGCCTGAGCGAAGTCGAAGGCCAAGGGAAGACCCGGCCCGGCATCCCTGTGGCAAGGGTATCGCGTGGCCTTCGATTTCGCTCAGGCTGAACGGAGAAGGGGATTCATGAAGAAGGGTAGGTCATGTCGTTGGTCACGCTGCTCGCCGCCATTCTCGCTACCGCCACGCCGATGGCCGATCGCGACATTGCTGCCCCGGGCCCACAGGGGCCGCTGAAAGGCAGCTGGACCGGGCCGGAAGGACCCAGGGTGCCGGTCGTCCTGATGATCCCCGGATCGGGCCCGACCGACCGCGACGGCAACAGTCCGCGCGGCCTGAAAGCGGCCTCACTGCGTTTGCTGGCGGAAGGACTGGCGAACAGGGGCATCGCCAGCGTGCGCATCGACAAGCGCGGCATGTTCGCCAGCGCGGGCGCGATCCCCGATGCCAACAAGGTGACGATCGACGACTATGCCGCCGACACCCGCGCGTGGATCGCCGCGATTCGTGCGAAGACCGGAATCCCTTGCGTCTGGGTGCTGGGGCATAGCGAGGGCGGGCTGGTCGCGCTCGACACCGCCGCCGCCAGACCGGCCGGACTGTGCGGCGTCATCGCCGTCTCCACCCCCGGACGACCGCTGGGTGAGGTCATGCGGGCACAGCTCCATGCGAACCCCGCCAACGCGCCCCTGTTGCCCGATGCCGACCGCGCAATCGATGCACTGGAGGCCGGGCGGACCATCCCCGCCACCAGCCTGACGCCGCCGCTGCCGATGCTGTTCGCCGACGCGGTCCAGCCGTTTCTGGTCAACAGCTTTGCCAAGGACCCCGCGAAGCTGGCGGCGGCGACCGCAAAGCCGCTGCTGATCGTGCAGGGTGAATCCGATCTGCAGGTCACGGTCGAGGATGCGAAGATCCTGAAGGCCGCCCAGCCGAAGGCGACCCTGGTGTTGCTGCCCAAGGTCAATCATGTGCTGAAGACGGTGGAGGGCGACAACCGCGGCGCGAACCTGGCGACCTATGCCGACCCGAACCTGCCGCTCGCGCCCGGTGTGGTGACGGCGGTGGTGGACTTCGTCACGAACCACCCGGCGCAATAAAGTCCGATCCGGTCACAAAGCCGACATGATTGGCACCGATCGTTGCCCGGTCGTCACGACACCGGGAGAGTTCTGATGCGCCGTCTTGCCTGCCTGTTCCTGGCCACCTTGACGGCCGCCACGCCACCGACGCCGGAGCGGGTGATCGCACCGGATGGTCGCGAAACCCTGTCGGTCAACGGCGTCACCCGTTCCGTGCTGATCGATCCGGCGGCGCTCGGCATTCCGATCATTACCAAGAGCTATGCCGACGCGGCGGGTATGAAGCCGGGCATGATCGAACTTGGATTTCGTGTCGGGCCGGTGCGGATCGACGGAAAATCCGCCGTGGCCGAGGTCCAGTCCGGTGCGGGCGCAGCGTTCAAGCGGCGGATCGCCTTTGCCGAACAGCCCTATGCCAAGGGTTTTGACGGCGTGTTCGGCCCCGCCAGCCTGGCCGATCCCGTTATCCGCTTTCGCCTGCGTGAGCCTCAAGCGGGCGAGCGAACCGTCAGCCTGCCGATGGTCGGCGGGGGCGGCGTGTTCGGCGACTGGGGATCACGCTATGTCGTGATAGCAGTCGAGGGGGAGCCGATGCGTGTGATCTTCAATCCCCGTAATCCGCGCAGCACGACCAATGCGGGCGGTGCGGTTCGGCTCGCCCGGGCGTATGGCGGCGAGCTGTCCGGTGCGCCGACCCAGCAGGAAATCGTCTTCGGGGTAACACGACCGATCCGGACGATGACGTTGAAGACGCCCGTGGCGATCGGCCCGTTCGCGATGTCGCAATTGGGCGTGCGAACCGTCGATTTCGGCAGCACGGCGACAATCGCGGATGCCGATGCGCCGGCGGGTGACCCCGATGAAGTCGTCGTGACCGGCAAGGGAAAGCATAATGCCAAGAAAGACTGGCTGTCGATCGGCGCGGACCAACTGAACCGTTGTTCGTCGATCGTCTTCGACAAACCCGCCAGGCAGGTCCGGCTAAGCTGTCTCTGACCCTCTTTCCCCTGTGAGGATCTTGTCGCGCAACTGCTGGTAATGGGAAGGGTATGGTGATGCCGGAGCCGCTGGTATAGCGGCTCTAGAGCAAGATGACATGAGATGAACTCACCCCTCCCCTTCAGGGGAGGGGCCGGGTGTGGGGCGTTTCCGCAAACGTGCGGTCTGTGGCGAGGCCCCACCCCAACCCCTCCCCTGAGGGGGAGGGGCTTACGTCGGTTCAAGGCAATGTTATCACAGTCTAACTGGGGGGGCGGACGGGCCGCCCCCCTATGCCCACTCCCCGGCGCTTCCCTTTCCCACGGGCATGTTTGCAGGGAAGAAAAAGACTCAGCCCAAAGCCGCGAACTTCTCTTCCGCCTCGCGGTCGAGCTGCGCGCGGCTCTTCTTCTCGGCGGCGGTCTTCAACTGGCCGCACGCCGCGTCGATGTCGCGCCCGCGCGGGGTGCGGACGGGGGCCGAGATGCCGCCCTCGAACACGATGTCGGAGAAGCGCCGAATGCGCTCCGGCGTCGAGCATTCGTAATCGGCGCCGGGCCAGGGGTTGAACGGGATCAGGTTCACCTTGGCGGGCAGGTCGTAATGGCGTAGCAGCCGGACCAGCTCATGCGCATCGGCGTCCGAGTCGTTCTTGTCCTTCAGCATCACATATTCGAACGTGATGCGCCGGGCGTTGTTCGCACCCGGATAGTCGGCGCACGCCTGAAGCAGTTCCTCGATGCCGTATTTCTTGTTGAGCGGCACCAGCTCGTCGCGCACGTCCTTGGTCACCGCATGGAGCGACACGGCCAGGTTCACGCCGATCTCCGCGCCCGCGCGCGCCATCATCGGCACGACGCCGCTGGTCGACAGGGTGATGCGACGCTTGGAGAGCGCCAGGCCGTCGCCGTCCATCACCAGCTTCAGCGCATCGCGCACCGCATCGAAATTATAGAGCGGCTCGCCCATGCCCATCATGACGATGTTGGTCAGCATGCGGCCTTCCGGCTGGCTGGGCCATTCGCCGAGCGAGTCGCGGGCCAGCATCACCTGCCCGACGATCTCGCCCGCGGTCAGGTTGCGGACGAGGCGCATCGTGCCGGTGTGGCAGAAACGGCAGTTCAGCGTGCAGCCGACCTGGCTCGACACGCACAGGGTCCCCCGATCGGCGTCGGGGATGAACACCATCTCGTAATCCTGCCCGTCGGCCGACCGCAGCAGCCATTTGCGCGTGCCGTCGTTCGACACCTGCGCCTCGACCACCTCGGGACGGCCGATGACGAAGCGTTCCTCCAGCCAGGGATGCTGCGCCTTGGCGATGTCGGTCATGTCGGCAAAGCGAGTCGCACCGCGATTGTAGAGCCAGTGCCAGATCTGCTTGGAGCGCAGCTTGGCCTGCTTCAACTCCATGCCCGCCGACAACAACGCCTCGCGCAGCTGGTCCTTGGTCAGGCCGATCAGGTCGACGCGACCATCGGGGCGCGGCTGCACGCCACGCGGCACGGGCACGGGATCGATGTGCCCCGGAATGGGCATGTCAGGGGTCATTCTTTGTTTTCCGCTAGACGGGAGTTGACCTGCATATAGCAGTTTCGCACGCCATCGACGTGCTGAAGGAGATCGGGAGCAACGGGGGCTCCCATCGGGTCGAGCACGACGTCAATGCCTTCACGACGGGCGAGTTTGACGGGCGGCACGAAGTCGGCGTCGGCCGCGACCAGGACAATCTGGTCAACCTGGCGCTTATGCGCCATCGCGGCGATATCCAACCCGAGCCGCATGTCGACACCCTTCTGAACCACATCGAGTTCGAAATCGTCGTCGCGCGGCGGATGCCCTTCGCGCCAGCGGTGGATGGCATTCGGTCGCAACCGCCAGGGAGAGAGATTTTCGTTCAACCGGCCTAGTCGCAGGGCGACCTTTCGGGTCTTGTGCAGGCGGTTATGAATGGCGAGCCGCAATTTGGCCTCCGGAGTCTGGGCCAGATTGACCGCGCGCTTGTCGATCGGCGTGTGCAGCCTCTTGGTCAGCGGGGGGCAGTCGTAGAAAAAGATGCGGTACAGTTCCGCCGTTTCCTGGGGCGCATACCCAGCTTTGTCGACGTTCGACCATGCCGGATGGGCTCTGAGTCGCGCCGTTATGTGATGCGCGGCCATGCAAACCACGCCGAACGCTACATCTTCCGCCTCGTCGGCGACAAGATTGGGAAAGGCTGATTTGAAACGGCGCAGAAAGAACGCGCCATCAATCACGACGGCAGTGGGCATCAATGGCTACCAGAAATGCAATGTCCCCGGAAGCTGGCCTTGAGCTGATGTCTGCTCTTGCGAGCGCCTCAAGACGGCTGCCGGGGACCTGATTGCCGCTACATAGCGTATAGACGCCGAAAAATCAAGTTTCCTCCACGCACGCCAGCGTCGCCGCGTCGATCGCCGACGCGGCGCCCGCCAGGGCATAGGTGTCGGCGAAGGGGCGGTGGCGCGGGTCGACGGCGGAGAGGCTCATGCTGCGGCCCGAGCGCATCGCCATGACCAGCGCGTGGTCGGTGGCGGCGTCGGGGGCCCAGACGTCCCTGTCGCTGCCGACCAGCGGAAAGCGCCGCTCGCCGATCGCCAGCGTGACCGTCGCGGCGCGGTTGCGGGGGAGGCTGAGGTGCGCGTGGAAGGATTCGCGCAGACGCTTGGCGGGCCAGGTGCCGACGCTGGCAAAGCCGCCCGTCCGGCCGTTCGCCAGCACCGGCCTGGCGATGGCATAGCAGCGATCGGGATCGCGAAACGCCCCCCAGCCCTTGTAGATGCCGATCGTCTCGCGCGCGAGGACGGGGGTAGCGACCAGCGCAAGGCAGAGCGCCAGCCGCTTCATGGGCCAGCCCGGTGAATCACGGTTTCGACGCCGCCCTCGATCATCACGATCGACCCCTGCGGCAGGCGTTCGGCCACCGGCACGCCGCACAGCGAATCATCGGCCAGGCCCAGCATCAGCCCGCGCAGCACCCGGCTGGACAGGCCATGCATCAGGATCAGGCGATCGCCGTCATGCCCGGCGGTGTCCGCCAGCCACGCCGACAGCCTCGCCGCCATTGCCACATAGGTCTCGCCGTCCGGCGCGCCGACCGCCATGCCGTGCGGGTGCACGATGGGGCCGTGGATCGCAGCCAGCGTCGCGAAATCCTGTCCGCCCCAGCTGCCGAAACCCAGTTCGATCAACCGGACATCATGCCGAGTCGCATGCCAGTCGAGCGCCAGATGCTCGGCGATCACCGCCAGCGTCTGAAGCGCGCGGCCCGTCGGCGAGGACCAGAGGGTCAGGGCGGGGGACGTGCCCAGCCGTTCGCGCAAGGCTTCGCCGATGGCGTCGGCCTGGGCAAATCCCCGCCGGGTCAGCGGCGTGTGCAGTTCGACCCGGTCGCCCTGGATGCGTCCGATCCGGTTGAACACCGTCTCGCCATGCCGGGCGATATAGTCGCGGCCTTTCCGGGCAGGCGGTGCTTGCAGGGGCGTCATGACCCGCCATCCCTGTCGCGGCTGTTGCGTCTATGCAACGCTTTTTCCTGTTTAGCTGAGGTTCATGCAACGTCCGCGCTTTCGCGCCATTGGTGCGGCAACCGCCGAATGTAACGGCGGCCGGTACAGTAATGGAGTATAGTGTATGCGTAAGCTCATGCTCGCCGCCCTGGCGACCTCGGCAGCCATCGCCGCTGCGGCCCCCGCCGCCGCTCAGACCGCACAGCCCTTCACGGGTTTCCGCGTCGAGGGCCTGATCGGCTATGACAGCCTCAACGATCGTCAGGGTCAGGACAAGAGTTCGAGCGACGGCGTGCTCTATGGCGCCGCGATCGGTTACGACATTCCGGCAGGCCCGGTGGTACTGGGCGCCGAGGGCGAGATTTCGGGCAGCAGCTCGGACACGCGCAGCAACGGCATCCGCGTGCCCGGCGACCAGTTCCGCCTGGGGGCGGGGCGCGACCTCTATGCCGGTGCGCGCGTCGGCTACATCATCTCGCCGGTCGCGATGGGCTATCTGAAGGCCGGTTACACCAACGCCAAGTTCGATGCGCGCTACACCACGGCGGGCGTCACCACGTCGAACGACCAGGAAGTCGGCGGCTATCGCCTGGGCGCAGGCCTCGAATATGCGATCAGCCCCAACACCTTCGTAAAGGGCGAATATCGCTATTCGCATTATGACGAACTGGACGGCGTCGGGATCAACCCCAACCGCCACCAGCTGATGGCGGGTCTGGGCCTGCGCTTCTGAGCCGGGATTCTTTTCCACATTAACGGTGGTTTTACCACCAGTGTAAGAGGGGTCGGAGCCTTGCTTCGGCCCCTTCTTGGCGGGTAGGAACCAAGGCCATTTATCATTCGGACTCGGGGACCATGCGGTCGTTCCGGCGGGGGATCAGGAAATGAAGGCGACGATCGAACGCGCAACGCTGCTCAAGGGGTTGAGCCATGTCCAGTCGGTGGTGGAGCGGCGGAACACGATTCCGATCCTCTCCAACGTGCTGCTGGAGGCGACCGCCGAGGGCCAGCTGCGCATGATGGCGACCGACCTGGACCTGCAGATCAACGACAGCGTCGCCGCCGCCGTCGACCAGCCGGGTTCGACCACCGTGTCGGCGCACACGCTGTTCGACATCGCGCGCAAGCTGCCTGAGGGCGCGCAGGTCCAGCTGACCGCCGCCGAAGGCCGCATGACCATCGTGGCAGGCCGCGCCCGCTTCTCGCTCGGCACGCTGCCGCGCGACGACTTCCCCGTCATCGCCGAGGGCGAGCTGCCGACCCAGTTCGAGCTGCCGGTCGAGCTGCTCAAGCAGATCATCGACAAGACGCGCTTCGCCATCTCGACCGAAGAGACGCGCTATTACCTCAACGGCATCTTCCTGCACGTCGCCGAGGATAACGGCCAGCCCGTGCTGAAGGCCGCTGCCACCGACGGCCACCGTCTGGCGCGCGTCACCATCGAGCGTCCGCAGGGTGCCGAGGGCATGCCAGACGTGATCGTCCCGCGGAAGTGCGTGGGCGAGCTGCGCAAGCTGCTCGACGAGGTGGACGGCTCGGTCGGCGTGTCGTTGTCGGGCACCAAGATCCGCTTCGACCTGGGCCAGGCGATCCTGACGTCGAAGCTGATCGACGGCACCTTCCCCGATTACAGCCGCGTGATCCCGACCGCGAACGACAAGATCCTGAAGCTGGACCCCAAGGCGTTCATGCAGGGCGTCGACCGCGTGTCGACCATCGCGACCGAAAAGACCCGCGCGGTGAAGATGGCGCTGGACCGCGACCGGATCACCCTGTCGGTGACCAGCCCCGAAAACGGCACCGCGTCGGAAGAGGTGCCGGGCGAGTACACCTCGCTGGGTTTCGAGATCGGCTTCAACAGCCGCTATCTGCTCGACATCCTCGGCCAGATCGACAGCGACCTGGTCGAGGTCCACCTGGCCGACGCCGCCGCGCCGACCCTGATCCGCGAGAATGACAAGGCGCCCGCGCTCTACGTGCTGATGCCGATGCGGGTGTAAGCCCGCTCCGTGGCACCGCTCTATTACCCACGGCCGGGAGAAATCCTGATCTGCCGTTATGACGAGGTGGTAATGGAGCCGGAAATGCGAAAGGCGCGGCCCGCATTGGTCGTGGGGCGGCGCCTCTGCCGCCGCCGTTCGACAGCGCCGTCATGTGGGTAAAATGCGATATGTTGTCGTCCGTTTCACTCGATCGATTGGATCGTTTCAAGAAACCTCGACAACGCGGAGACCAAGGCCGGCAATGGGTTTCCGGGCAAATCGAGCCGGATAAATTGCGAGATGTGAGGGCCGCCATCCTGTGCGGGCTCGGTCTCGATTCCTTGACAAAATGGCTCTGATCGACTGAATAATGCCTGTTCCCGCTCTGCCTTGGCATCGGGCTTGGAGACTGTCCTTTCGGGGGCAGCCGACCTCACTTCCGGCGATAACAAGCCTGTGAGGCCGTAGATAGGAAAGGGTCGCTTCGGCGGCCCTTTCTTTTTGCGTGCGCGGCACGGATTTCTGCCATAGCCGTCTGGCCATCATGCTCACCCGCCTGGTCCTTACCGATTTCCGCAATCACGCCGACCTCGCGCTGACCCCCAGTGCGGGGTTCGTCGTGTTGACCGGCGAGAATGGCGCAGGGAAAACCAATGTACTGGAGGCGGTGTCGCTGCTCGCGCCCGGTCGGGGGCTGCGCCGCGCGGCGCTGTCGGCGATGGCGCGGCAGGGGGGCAAGGGCGGGTTCGGTGTCGCGGCGACGATCGTCGGCGATGTCGAGATCGCGACCGGCGCGCTGGCTTCCGCACCCGAGCGGCGGGTCGTTCGGGTGCAGGGGGCGGCGGCAAGCGCCAATGCGCTGGCGGACTGGCTTTCGGTGCTGTGGCTGACCCCGGCGATGGACCGCCTGTTCGTCGAGCCCGCATCCGAGCGGCGGCGGTTCCTCGACCGGCTGGTGCTGGCGCTGGCCCCGGCGCACGGAATGCACGCGACCCGCTATGACGCGGCCATGCGCGAGCGCAATCGGCTGCTGGCGAGCGATGGCCCGGTCGATCCCGACTGGCTGAGCGCGCTGGAGGCGCGGATGGTCGAGCATGGCGCGGCGCTCGACGCTGCGCGTGTGGCGGCGGTGGCGGCGCTCGACCAGCGGCTGGAGGAGGCACCCGACAGCGTGTTCGCCCGGGCCGCGCTGGCATTGGAGGGCGAGGCGGTCGATCCGGCGGCATTTGCCCATGCGCTGGCCATGGGGCGCAGGCGCGATGCGGCGGCGGGGCGCACCTTGGTCGGGCCTCACCGGGCCGACCTGTCCGTGACCCATGTCGCCAAGGGGCAGGCGGCGGCGCTATGTTCGACGGGCGAACAGAAGGCGCTGCTGCTCGGCATCGTCCTGGCCCATGCCGATCTGGTGACCGAGCAGCGTGGGCTGCCCCCGGTGTTGCTGCTGGACGAGGTGGCGGCGCATCTCGATCCCTCGCGCCGCGCCGCGCTGTTCGAGCGGCTGGCGGGGCGGGGGCAGGTGTGGATGACCGGGACCGAGACGGCGTTGTTCAGCGATGTGCCGGGGGCGGCGACGCGGGTTATGTTTTAGGTTGGGGCTCGGTGAGACACTGGAGCCCTCCCCCATCCCCTCCCGCCTGCGGGAGGGGTGCGTTACCGGGTGGCGTTGGGCACGCCTTCGAAGTGGATTCCTAAGGTTCGACCAAAGCACGCCCCTCCTGCAAGCGGGAGGGGATGGGGGAGGGCAGGTGTCTCACCGAGACCATCACCCACGACAGACCCGCATCGCCACCCCATCCAGCGCCCGGTCATAGCTTGCCGTCTCGCCCGCGCTCAGAAATCCCTGCTTCGCCACGAAGCGGTTCGCGTCGCGACGGATGCGCGCGACCGCATTCCAGAGCGTCTGCGTCTCGGCCTGCGACAGGCGACGCGCCTTGCGCGCGGTGCTGATATCCGCCTGGAGGATATTGGCGCGCATCGCGATATGGGCCTGGCGCGGATCGCGGATGGTGCCGCCGGTCGGCGCCTTGAGCGTCCGCTGCCGCGCCAGATCGCAGCTGGGATAGTCCTTCCGCCACGACTGCGCCGATAGCGGGGCGGCGGCGAGCGTCGCCAGCATGACGGGGAGGAGGAATATCTTACCAGTCATAGCCATCTCCGATGCCAAAAGCGGGATCAGGATACGCGCCGACGGAGCGTCCGGCTCCCGACCGGGGCATGAAATCGGCGTCACAAACGGCGTGCCGTCGCCCGGTTTTTCCGCCCGGCGCAAGGGCGTGCGAAAGGGCCGCCGCCCCTCCCATTTCGCTTTCTTTGGGGCCCTGTAATTCCTATATACTCGCTATGGCAGATACCCCCCAGACGAACGAATATGGCGCCTCCTCGATCAAGGTGCTGAAGGGCCTCGACGCGGTGCGCAAGCGGCCGGGCATGTATATCGGCGACACCGACGATGGCTCGGGCCTCCACCACATGGTGTTCGAGGTGTCGGACAACGCGATCGACGAAGCGCTGGCGGGGCATTGCGACCGCATCGACATCCAGCTGAACGCCGACGGCTCGGTCAGCGTGACCGACAATGGCCGCGGCATCCCGACCGGCATCCACCCCGAAGAGGGCGTCTCGGCGGCCGAGGTCATCATGACCCAGCTGCACGCGGGCGGGAAGTTCGAGAACACCTCGGACGACAACGCGTACAAGGTTTCCGGCGGCTTGCACGGCGTCGGCGTGTCGGTGGTCAACGCGCTGTCCGAGTTTCTCGACCTGACCATCTGGCGCGACGGCGAGGAGCATTACATGCGCTTTGCCCACGGCGATGCGGTCGCCCCGCTGAAGGTCGTCGGCAAGGCCGAGCCGGGGCAGAAGGGCACCCGCGTCACCTTCCTGCCGTCGCCCGCCACGTTCAAGATCACCGAGTTCGACTTTGCGAAGCTCGAACATCGCTATCGCGAGCTGGCGTTCCTCAACTCGGGCGTACGCCTGTTCCTGACCGATGCGCGGCACGAAGAGCCCAAGACCGTCGAGCTTTATTATGAGGGCGGGATCGCCGCCTTCGTGAAGTGGCTGGACCGCTCCAAGTCGCCGCTCTTCCCCGAGCCTATCGCCATCCATGGCCAGCGCGATGCGATCGGCATGGACGTCGCGCTGGAGTGGAACGACTCCTACTATGAGAACGTCCTGGCGTTCACCAACAACATCCCGCAGCGCGACGGCGGCACGCATATCGCCGCCTTCCGCGCCGCTTTGACCCGCACGCTCAACAATTATGCCGACAAGTCGGGCCTCCTGAAGAAGGAGAAGGTCACGCTGACCGGCGACGACATGCGCGAAGGCCTGACCGCGATCGTCTCGGTCAAGCTGCCCGATCCGAAGTTTTCGAGCCAGACCAAGGACAAGCTGGTGTCGTCCGAGGTGCGCCAGCCGCTGGAATCGCTGATCGCCGACAAGCTGGCCGACTGGCTGGAGGAAAATCCCGCCAACGCCCGCGCGATCATCGCCAAGGTGATCGACGCGGCGGCGGCGCGCGAAGCGGCCAAGCGCGCGCGTGAGCTGACCCGGCGCAAGGGCGTGATGGACATTGCCTCGCTGCCCGGCAAGCTGGCCGACTGCCAGGAGCGTGATCCCGCCAAGTCCGAACTCTTCCTGGTCGAGGGTGACTCGGCCGGTGGTTCGGCCAAGCAGGGGCGCAACCGCCATTTCCAGGCGATCCTGCCCTTGCGCGGCAAGATCCTGAACACCGAGCGCGCGCGGTTCGACCGCATGATCTCGTCCAAGGAAATCGGCACGCTCATCCAGGCGATGGGCACCGGCATCGGCCGCGACGATTTCAACGCGGACAAGCTGCGCTACCACAAGATCGTCATCATGACCGACGCAGACGTCGACGGCGCGCATATCCGCACGCTGCTGCTGACCTTCTTCTATCGCCAGATGCCCGAGCTGATCGAGCGCGGGCACCTCTATATCGCCCAGCCGCCGCTGTATAAGGCGACCAAGGGGCGGTCGGAGGTCTACCTGAAGGACGACACCGCGCTCGACGAATATCTGGTCGAGGCGGGCGTTTCGACCATGGTGCTGGAAGGGGCTGGCGGCGCGCGGTCGGGCAACGACCTGAAGGCGCTGGTCGATCATGCGCGGCGGATGCGGACGCTGATGCGGTACGTACCGCGCCGTTATGACGCCTCGATCATCGAGGTGCTGGCGCTGGCGGGCGCGCTCGACCCCGTGCTGACCCGCGAGCAGCGGATGGCGACGGTGGTCGAGACCACGCGTCGGCTGGAATCGGGCGATCACGAGGCGCGCTGGTCGGCGCGCCTCACGGAAGATGGCGGTGTCCATTTCGAGCGTCTGTGGCGCGGCGTGACCGATCACCACATCGTCGAGGCCAGCTTCATCGCCTCGGCCGAGGCGCGCAAGCTGCATAGCCTAGCCGCCGAACAGGCCGAGAGCTTCGCGCACGCCGCCAAGCTGGTGCCGCTGCGCAACGCCGCGACCGAGCCGTCGGCGGACGTCGTGCCGACCGATGAGGACGGCAACGCCACGACGCTGGCGCGCGGCGAAACCCGCGTCGCGCGGCCGAGCCAGTTGCTCGAAGCGATCCTGACCGCGGGCCGCAAGGGCCTCGCCATCCAGCGCTACAAGGGGCTGGGCGAGATGAATGCCGAGCAGCTGTGGGAAACCACGCTCGACCCGGCGGTTCGCTCGATGCTGCGCGTCACCTCGGACGATGTCGCGGCGGCGGACGAGGTGTTCAGCCGGTTGATGGGCGAAGTGGTCGAGCCGCGTCGCGAGTTCATTCAGGACAATGCGCTGAACGTGGCGAATCTGGACGTGTAAGCCAAATAATCCCGCCCTCCGTTCGGGCTGAGCGAAGTCGAAGCCCAAGGGAATCGCGTGGCCTTCGACTGCGCTCAGGCGGAACGGAGCGGTGAATGGACCAGTCAAGCAGGAGAGAGCAGGCATGAAGGCGATCGCACTGGGGCTGATGCTGGCGGCGGGCGGAACCGTCGCGGTGGCGCAGCAAAAGCCTGCCGCTCCGGCCAGGGTCCCGGCCACCATCACCGCCGCGCTGGCTGATCCGGCGCGCGCCGATCAGGCGGGCGACGACGAGCGGCGCCAGGCGGCGGCCGTGCTCGCCTTTTCCGGCGTGAAGCCCGGCGACACGGTGATCGACTATCTGCCGGGCAAGGGATACTGGACCCGTATCTTCTCCGGCATCGTCGGGCCCAAGGGCCATGTCTATGCCTATTGGCCCGCCGCCGGACAGAAATATGCCGAGAAGTCGCTGCCCGTGATCCAGGGCTGGAACCTGCCCAATGTGACCGCGCAGGTGCAGGCGGTGAACCTGCCCGCCTCGGACAAGCCGGTCGACCTGTTCTGGACGGTGCAGAATTATCACGACGTCGCCAACAATGCGGGCGAACCGGCGCTGCGCGCGTTCGACCAGGCGGTGTTCAAGCTGCTGAAGTCGGGCGGCACCTATGTCATCATCGACCATGCCGACACGGCGGGCCGGGGGCTGGCCAATACCAACACGACGCACCGGATCGATCCCGACTATGTGAAGCGTCAGGTCCAGTCGGTTGGGTTCCGCTTCGTTGGCGAAAGCAAGGTCCTGCGCAACCCGGCGGACGATCATTCGAAGAATGTATTTGATCCCGCCATTCGCGGGCGGACGGATCAGTTCGTCTACAAGTTCCGCAAGCCCTGAGGGTAAAGCCCCTCTCCCGGCAGGGGGAGGGGTTGGGGATGGGCGAGGGCCACAAGTGACGGTCTCTGCGAGATACCGTGCCCTCCCCCATCCCCTCCCGCCTGCGGGAGGGGAGCGGCTAAAGGCGGGCGTTGGGACGTGGCTTTCGACTTCGCTCAGGCTGAACGGGTGTTGGGAAAGACCTGTCCCTCGCTCCGTTCAGCCTGAGCCCTTCGGCTGGCTGGCAAGCTGGCCGCTCAGGACAAACTTCGGCACTTTGCGTCGAAGTCGAAGGCCACGGATCGTCCGCAGCCGCGAAATCTAGACCTTGATGATGTTGCGTTGAACCAAGGAGAGCCCCTCCACTTCAGGGGAGGGGTTGGGGTGGGGCCTCGCCACGGGCCGCACGCTTGCGGAGGCGCCCCACCCCCGGCCCCTCCCCTGAAGGGGAGGGGTGGAGTTCACCTCATGTCATCTTGCTCTAAACCGGCACCCGCAACACCGCCCGCACCCCGGAATGGGCCGGGTCATATTCCACCGCCGTCTGCAGGCTCTGCGCCATCGCGCGGACCAGCTTGGCGCCCAGCCCGGTGCCTTGCGGCTTCTGGTCCGGCGCCATGCCGCAACCATCGTCCTCGACCGTCAGCACGCAATGTCCGTCGGCTTGCGCCACGGTGATCCGCACCTCGCCGCCGCCATCGGGATAGGCATATTTGCAGGCATTGGTGACCAGTTCGGTGACGATCACCCCGATCGACACGGCGCGGTCGGTCGTGACCCGGATCGGCTCCGCGGTCAGGGTCAGCGTGCGCGGGCAGGCGTCGCTCGACCAGCTTTCGCCCAATTCGTCGATCAGCGCGCCCAGATAGTCGCGCAGGTCGACCTGTTCCACGTCGTTGGCGGTATAGAGCCGCCGATGCACCTGCGCGATCGCGCGGATGCGGCGTTGGGTATCCTCCAGCGCCTCGCGAGCGCGCTCGTCGGTCATCACGCCCTTTTGCAACCCGATCATTGCGGAGACCAGTTGCAGCGAGTTGGCGACGCGGTGGTTCACCTCGCTCAGCATCGCCTCCAGCCGGGCGTTGGTCGCGCGCAACTCGGCCTCGGCATCCGCCTTGCCCCGTTCCAGCCGGGCGCGATCGAGGACCTGGACGAAGCTGGCGGACAGCAGGTCGAAGAAATCCTCGCCGACCGTCTTCACCACATAATCGGCCGCGCCCGCCTTCAGCGCGGCGACGGCGATGCGCCCCTCATCCGATCCGGTAACGTAGACGACCGGGGGTGGCGCGGGCAGTGCGGTGATCGCGGCCAGTGTCTCCAGACCGTCCATGCCCGGCATGTAATGGTCGACCGCGACCAGGTCGAAGCCGCCGCTCGCCGCCATGTCGACGCCCTCGGCCCCCGAAGCGGCGCTTGCCACGTCATAGCCGTGCCGCCCCAGCGCACGCGACACCAGCCGTCGCAGCGCATCGTCGTCGTCGATATAGAGGATGCGGGGAACCGCGCCGCTGGTCATGGCGGGGCGTTCAGCCCTCGACCTCGGGTACCTGGATCACCGACAGGAACAGGCCCAGCTGGCGGATCGCCTGGGCGAAATTCTCATAGTTCACCGGCTTGGTGATATAGACGTTGCAGCCCAGGTCATAGCAGCGCTGGATCTCGACCTTGTCGTCGGTGGTGGTCAGCACGACGACGGGCGCGCGGCGCAGCGGGCTGTTCTCGTCCTTGATCCTGGCAAGGATGTCGGTGCCGCTCATGTCGGGCAGGTTCAGGTCGAGCAGGACCATCGCCGGGCCGCTCTTGGCCGGACCATCGGGCGCATGGAACAGATATTCCAGCGCGGTCGTCCCGTCGGTGAAGTGGCGGATATCGTTCAGGATACCGGCGCGCCGGATGTTCTTCTCGATCAGGCGGGCGTGGCCCTCATCGTCCTCGATCATGACGATGCCCACGGAGCGATGGTCGTTCATTCAGGCACCTT
The DNA here is from genome assembly GCA_019112965.1 of Candidatus Sphingomonas excrementigallinarum. Lineage (GTDB taxonomy): Bacteria > Pseudomonadota > Alphaproteobacteria > Sphingomonadales > Sphingomonadaceae > Sphingomonas > Sphingomonas excrementigallinarum. The sequence continues at coordinate 34,572 of DXIH01000115.1, forward strand.
CGTTGGAAAGGGTAGGGGGGAGCGAGATGAAGAAGGTGGCGCCTTCGCCCAGCTGGGACTCGACCGAAATCGTGCCGCCCAAGCGATAGGCGAGCGCGCGGACATGCGCCAGGCCGATGCCTTCGCCGGGCTGGTCCTGCTGGCCCGAACGGCGGAACAGGTCGAAGATGCGCTGATGGTCGCGCGGGTCGATACCCCGGCCATTGTCGCGCACCGCCACGATCACCCGGCCCGGCGTCTCCTGCGCGGAGACGTGCACCTCGGCGGGGCGCGACGGGTGGCGGTATTTCGTCGCATTCTCGATCAGGTTGGACAGGATCTGTTCCAGCGCGATGCGGTCGCTGACGATGACCGGCATCGGTCGCTCGATCGTCACGGTGACGCCGCGATCGTCGATGACATGGCGGATGGAGTCGGTGATCTGCTCGACCAACTGGTCGAGCGCGATCATCTCGGGCGCCAGCACCCGGCGCCCCTCGCGGCTGAGCTTCAGGATCGCGTTGATGAGCCGATCCATCTTGGCGGTCGAGGTACGGATGAAGCCGATCGCCTCGGGTAGGTCCTCGCGCGCGGCCAGTCGCGCGTCTTCGGTCACGATCTGCGGCGCCTCCGCCTCGGCACGGTCGATCAGTTCGGCGAGCGGCCGGGTCGCGGCGGACAGTTCGGCCGTGAAGCCCATGACGTTGACCAAAGGCGAGCGCAGATCGTGGCTGACGATATAGGCGAAGCGCTGAATCTCCTCGTTCGCCAGCGCCAGATCGGCGGTTCGTTCCTTGACCTGATCCTCCAGCGTGGCGTTGAGTACGGCCAGCGCGCTGCGCGAACGGTGGAGGTCGCGGGTATAGCGACGGATCGTCAGGAAGGTGACGACCGCAACCGCCAGGAACAGCAAGGCGGCGATCGCCATGACGGTGGAGAAGGTCTGGCGGCTGGCGAGCTGCTCGGCGTCGCGAAGGGCGAGCAGGCGGCGTTCCTCGCGTGCCATCGCATCGAACACGCGGCGCAGCTTCTGCATCCGCTGCAAACCGCTGTCGACGCGGAACTGGCGCAGCGCATCGGCCCCCCGGCCTTGCTGGACCAGCGCATTGGTCTGGCGCTGCGCGGCGTCGAGTTGGGTCAGGCGCTGCGTGACCGTCGCCATCAGTGCATTCTGGCGCGGATTGTCGGCGGTCAGGCGGCGAAGTTCGTCGATCTGCGGCGCAAGCTCGGCATGGGCACGCTCGAAACTGTTCAGAAAGGCCGGGGTGCCTGCCAGCATGTAACCGCGCCGGGCGGTTTCCTGCTGCTCGGCCAGACGGCGCACCTCAATCAGCACGCTTTCGACGCGGTAGGTGTGGACGACCCAGTCGCTGTGCCGGTTCGTCTGGCGCACGACATAGCCTGCCGCCCCCGCCGCGACGAGCAGCGCCAGAAAGCCGATCGCCATGGCGGCGACCAGGATGCGACCGATGGGATTCTCGGCCGGTGCGAGCGTGGGCGACCCCTGCATTCCGCCTGCCTTATCGAAGGACAGGCATCGACGCCAGAGCCGTTACGTCAGCATTACGGTATCAATTACAGAAGCAGTTCCTGCGGGCTGGGCCGACCGACGTGCCCACCGCCGCGCCGCCGCGCCATTTCGGTCTCGGCGGTGAAGCGGACATCGGGGTCGCGGTCGGAGAGGAAGCCGATCAGCGAGTCCTCATCGATCTCGCGCCAGTCCTTGCCGCGATCGGGGCCGTAGCGGACGCGCGGCAATAGCCCTGGACTGCGCGACCATTCCAGCAGCTGCGCCAGGCTCGCCTCGTTCAGCTGGTCGCGCAGGTGATGCGCGGTGACATAGGCGTCGGGGAAGGCGCGGTGGATGGGCAGGCCGCGCTCATGCACCAGCCCCTGCGGCTTGCGCCAGTAGCGCAGCACCTGGTTGGAGAAGCTGGGGCTGTCGGGCCACAGGCGCAGCGCGCATTTCCAGGTGCAGATCCAGTCGGCCGACTGGGTCATGGCGGGGGTGCAATATTGCTGCTCGAAATCGGCCCGGTGCGCGGCCAGCGCCAGACGGCGCGGCCAGGGATCGAGCACGCGGCGCGCCACGTCATGCCACCAGGGCGCATCGGCGACCTGCTCGTCCAAGATATGGTGGATTGCCTGGGTGATCGGTGGGATCGGGCGGCCGGGATTGACCAGGATGCTGCCGCCGTCGCCCTCCAGCTCCCAGCGGCCGTCCTTGCCCAGCGCCACATCCTGCCAGCCGATTTCGCACACGCCGTGGGTCGGCGGGGCCTGTCCGGTGGTCTCCAGGTCGATGACGCGGATGATCTGGGGCTGGGGACGCTGCATCGCCCCTATGTGGGCGCTCGGGCCGCGAAAAGCGAGGGCCTATCCGATCAGCGCACGGTCGCGCAGGCCCCGCCAGACGTGCAGCGCCTGTACGGTTTCCGCCACGTCATGCACGCGGATCAGCTGGACGCCCGCCTCCGCGCCCTTGATCGCCAGCGCGAGCGAGCCGCCCAGCCGCGCGTCGACGGGAGCTTCGTTCGACAGCGCGCCGATCATCCGCTTGCGGCTGGCCCCCAGCATGATCGGACAGCCCAAGCCGTGGAAGATGGCCAGGCCGTTGATGAGCGCCAGATTGTCCGCCAGCGACTTGCCGAAGCCGATGCCCGGATCGACCATGATCCGCGACCGGGGAATGCCCGCCGCCTCGACCGCCGCGACGCGCGCCTCCAGCCAGTCGAACACCTCGGTCAGCACATCGGTGTAGCCGACCCGGCCATGGCCGCCCTTGGCCGGATCGGGCGAGTGCATTAGGATGACCGGGCATCCCGCCTTCGCCACCACCTCCAGCGCGCGGTCGTCCCACAGCAGCGCCGCGACATCGTTGACGATGCCCGCACCCGCCGCCAGTGCGGCCTCCATGACGGCGGCCTTGCGCGTGTCGATCGAGACCAGCGCGCCGCCCTTGGCCAGCCGTTCGACGACGGGGGCGGTGCGGGCGATCTCGTCGCCTTCCCATACCGGCGCCGCGCCGGGGCGGGTGGACTCGCCGCCCAGGTCGATGACGGCCGCGCCCATCGCCGCCATCGCCATGCCGCTATCGGCCGCCGCGGCGGGGTCGCCGACATGCTGGCCGCCGTCGGAGAAGCTGTCGGGGGTGACGTTCAGGATCGCCGCGACCTGGGGCTGATCGAAGCGCAGCGTGCGTCCGCCCATGGCACAGGGCGCGCGGGGGGCGGTGAACGCGGCGTGGAGGGCCTGCGCGCGGGGGGAGTTGCCCAGTTCCTGCTCGAAGCGCGCGACGGGGACGATGCGGCGGCGCGAATCTTCGCGGACCTCATAGGCGGCGAACCACTGCATCCCGCCTGCGAGACGCAGGGCGCTGCCGTCTTCGAGGCCCACGGGGGTGTCGACGAACTGGACGGGGCGCAGGTGCATGATGTGGTTCCTTTTATTCCTCCCCTTGCAGGGGAGGTGGCGCGCGCAGCGCGTCGGAGGGGTATCCCCCTCTCGATAGCGCGACACCCCTCCGTCAGGCCTTCGGCCTGCCACCTCCCCTGCAAGGGGAGGAATAGAGGCTTACGGCTGCGTCGCCAGCAGCCAGGTCTGGCGCATCGCGTCGATCGGCTTCAGCGCGCCTTCCAGTTCATAGTGCCAGAAGGTCCAGCCATTGCAGGTCGGCCGGTTCTGCAGCAGCGAACCCAGCCGGTGGATCGACCCCGCCTGCCCGCATTCGGACAGGAGCGAGCCGTCCGCACGCACCGTCGCACGCCATTTCCGCTTGGCGTCCATCAACGGCATGCCGGGCATCAGATATCCATTTTCGACCAGCGTCCCGAACGCCACCTTGGGCTGCGCCTTGGGGCTCTGCATCGTGGCCAGCGCGCTTTCGTCGAGGGGCAGGGCGGCCTCGATCCGCTCGATCGCGGCGGCGCAATAGGTCGGCTCGCGCTCGATGCCGATCCAGCGGCGGCCCAGCCGCTTGGCGACCGCGCCGGTCGTGCCGGTGCCGAAGAACGGGTCGGCGATCACGTCGCCCGGCCGGGTGCAGGCGAGCAGGATGCGATAGAGCAATGCTTCCGGCTTCTGGGTCGGATGGACCTTGTGCCCGTCCTTCTTCAACCGTTCCTGACCGCCGCAGATCGGGAATTCCCAGTCCGATCGCATCTGGATCTCGTCGTTCAGCGTCTTCATCGAGCGATAGTTGAAGGTGTATTTCGCCTTCTCGCCCTTCGACGCCCAGATCAGCGTTTCGTGCGCGTTGGTGAAGCGGGTGCCCTTGAAATTGGGCATGGGGTTGGACTTGCGCCAGATGATGTCGTTCAGGATCCAGAAGCCCAGATCCTGCACCGCGGTCCCGACGCGGAAGATGTTGTGATAGCTGCCGATGACCCAGAGCGAGCCATTGTCCTTCAGCACACGGTAGCATTCGGCGAGCCATAGGCGGGTAAAGGCGTCATAGGCGGCGAAGGTGTCGAATTTGTCCCAGGCATCGGTGACGGCGTCGACATGGCTGCCATCGGGCCGGAACAGCTCGCCGCCGAGCTGGAGGTTATAGGGCGGGTCGGCGAAGACCATGTCGACCGACTTGTCGGGCAGCGAGCGGAGCGCGGCGATACAGTCGCCCATCAGGATCTGGTCGAGCGGCAGGTCGCTTTCGCGGTGCGCCGATACCGGCCGCGTCCCGATCGGCTTGGCCACCGTCTGGATCACCCCCATGCTACCCGTTCCTTCTACCCTCGAACCCTCGCATCCACCCGGAACGAGTCACACGTCAAGAGGCGATTCGCGTCTACGACTCGTGGGAATCCGCCAGATTCGACGACATGTTGCGATTTCGTGGCAGATATGGGGGCTGTGGATAACTTCGCCCCCAAGGGAGTGGGGTGTGGCGGTTGCGACTCGGGGCAGCTCAAAATTCCTCCCCAAGCTCGCTTGGGGAGGGGGACCGTCGCGCCAGCGATGGTGGAGGGGCTGACGGATCGGCCATGCCCCTCCACCACGCCCTCCGGGCGCGGTCCCCCTCCCCATCTGACGATGGGGAGGAATTTCGGGATTTAAAGGTCCAGATAGCACTGCGCCACGGGCGCGAAGCTGCGGCGGTGGAGCGGCGTCGGGCCATGTTCGCGCAAGGCGGCCAGATGCACGGCCGAGCCATACCCCTTGTTGCTGTGCCAGCCATAAGCCGGCCAGGTTTCGGCCGCCGCGATCATCATCTCGTCGCGGACATGCTTGGCGACGATCGAGGCGGCGCCGATCGCCAGCGACTTGGCATCGCCCCCGACGATCGCGGTGGCGGTATAGTCCCATTTGGGCAGTTTGTTGCCGTCGACCAGCACATGGGCGGGGTGGCATCCCAGCGTCTGGGTCACCGCATCGACCGCCAGCGTTATCGCCTTCATCGTCGCCCAGTAGATGTTGAGCCGGTCGATCTCCTCGGGGTGGACCACCCCGACGCCGACGACAGCACAGGCGCGGATCTCGGCACACAGGCGTGCGCGCGTCTTTTCGGTCAGCTTCTTGGAATCGTTGATGCCTGCGGGGACGCCCGTGGCTGGCAGGATGACGGCGGCGGCGACCACCGGCCCCGCCAGCGGCCCGCGCCCCGCCTCGTCCACGCCGCACAAGGGCGCGGGAAAGCTGTGATCGACCATGGCGCGGGCTCTATCCTGGGGTGACGGGGAAGGGAAGGCGATCACGATCCTCCCCGGCACGGGGAGGGGGACCAGCGAAGCTGGTGGAGGGGGCGTGCCGCAAAGATCGTCCTTCGTGGAAGCCCCCCTCCGTCAGGGCTTCGCCCTGCCACCTCCCCGTGCCGGGGAGGATCATCCCCATCGCGCCGCGAACGCCGCCGCGTCCCAGCCTTCGCGGCTGATCGCGGCGAGCAGGTGGTAGAAGGGGACCATGCCCAGCCCGTGCCCCATCGGCCCATGCCCCTGGCCCAGCCCCGGTGCGGCGGCCAGCGCGGCCTGGACGAAGGCGATGGCGCGGTCGACCGCATCGGCGAGCGGCAATCCCTGGCCCAGCCCGGTCGCGATTGCGCTGGCCAGCGTACAGCCCGTGCCATGGGTCGAGCTCGTCTCGCGCCGGGGATGCTGCCAGCGCTGTTCGCCGCCCGGCTCGACCAGTCGGTCCTCGATCACCGGCCCATCGCCATGCCCGCCCTTGACCAGCAGCGCGCGCGTCTGATGCCGGACCACCGCCTCGCCGCCCAGCGCCGCCAGCTCGGGAAGGTTGGGCGTGGTCAGCGCAGCGAGGCTCAGGAACCGGCGAAAGGCGGCGATCACATCCGCATCGGCCAGCACCGACCCGCTAGTCGCGATAATCACCGGATCGAACACGACGGGCAGGTCCAGCGCCTCGAGCCGGTCGGCCAGCGCATGGGCGGTCTCGGCCGATCCGATCATGCCGATCTTGACGGCATCCGCACCGATATCGGCCAGCACGCTGTCGATCTGCGCCATCACCATGTCGGTCGGGACGGGATGCACGGCCTGCACCCCCAGCGTGTTCTGCGCGGTGATCGCGGTGATCGCGGTCATCGGATAGCCGCCCAGCATCGCGACCGTCTTGATGTCCGCCTGTATGCCAGCCCCCCCTCCGGAATCGGAGCCGGCGACGATCAGGATGCGGGGCGGGGTCGGCACGGTCATATTATTTCCGCCATGCCTTTTCGCCGGGACAGGGGCAAGCCGAACGCAGGTCGGCCAGCGGCGCGCGACAGACCTGGCCTTCATAAAAACAAGGCGTTCGAACGACTTGGATATCTTTCGGCTTGGCCCCGGAGATGGCAGGCCGATGGCGGCTTCGTAACGTTTCGTTTCCCGCCCCGGCGAGGCTCTTTCCTCGCCGCACCGCCCGCTTATTTCGATGCGCATCCAACCCGAGCTTGTCGCGTTGCTGCGCCTTGGAACCCTTTATGGGTGGCCGCACAAGGGAGACCGAATTTGATCGTCGACGCCGTACCCCGCACCCGCATCATCATTGCCGAGGTATGGCGTCCCCTGCTGGCGCTGTTCATCTGGGACGTGATCGTCACGGTCGCCTATTATGTGCTGCCTTTTAAGGCGCCCTCGCTGCCGCTGACGCTATTCGGTACTGCGCTGGCGCTGTTCCTGGGGTTCCGCACCAATTCGGCCTATCAGCGCTGGTGGGAAGGGCGGCAGCTCTGGGGGCTGATGATTAACGCCTCGCGCAACATCGCCCGCAGCGCGCGCAACTTCCTGCCCGAGCCTGAGGGGCATGACTTGAAACGCTCGATCGTGCTGCGCCAGGTCGCCTATGTGAACGCGCTGCGTTGTCAGTTGCGCAAGCAGCCGGTCGATGGCGAGGTGCTGCGCTTCCTGTCGCGCGGCGAGGCGGAGCCCGCCCTCGCCCGCACCAATACCGCCAACGGCCTGCTCGACGGCACCGGCCGCCGGATCGCGGACGCCCAGCGCAAGGGCTGGATCGATTCCATTCAGCAGACGCAGATGGAATCGGTGCTGGTCGACATCGCCAATTCGCAAGGCGGCATGGAGCGGCTCAAGAACACACCGCTGCCCAACCAGTATCGCTTCATCCCGGCCTTCTTCACCCGGCTGTTCTGCGTGCTGCTGCCGATCGGCCTCGTCGAGACGCTGGGGTTCGCCACGCCGGTCGGCTCGTCGATCGCGGGCCTGATGTTCCTCGCCGCGCTGCAGATCGGTGACGATCTGGTCGATCCGTTCAGCGACACGGTCCACGACCTGCCGCTCAGCGCCATGTGCCGGACGATCGAGATCGACCTGCTCCAGGCGATCGGCGATCCCGCGCCCGAGCCGATGAAGCCGGTCGACGGGGTGTTGTGGTAATGTGAAGTTCCTCCCCGGCACGGGGAGGGGGACCAGCCGCAGGCTGGTGGAGGGGGGCGTGCGGTTAAGGTGATCCTATGCCACAAGCCCCCCTCCGTCAGCCTTGGCGGCCTGCCACCTCCCCGTGCCGGGGAGGATTGATTCTCACGCCGCGTTGTCGATGCCCAATTCGCCGAGCTTGCGATAGAGCGTCGACCGGCCGATCCCGAGCCGCCGGGCAACCTCCGTCATGCGGCCGCGATAATGGCCGATCGCCAGGCGGATGACATCGGCCTCGATCTCCTCCAGCGGGCGGAGATGGCCGTCGGGGCGGAACAGGCTGACGCCGCCATTGGCGATCCCCGTGGCATGGCCCGACGCGACCGACGGGCGATCCCCCAGCGCGGCGATCTGCGGGAAATCGGCGGTGGTCAGCGCATCGCCCTCGCACAGCACGGCGGCACGGAAGAGCGCGTTCTGCAGCTGGCGGACATTGCCCGGCCAGTCATAGCGGCGCAGTAGGTCGAGCGTGTCGTCGGTGATGTCCAGCTGGCGCAGGCCCGGCTGCTGCGCGATCCGATCCAGCAGGTGGCGGGTCAGCGCGGCGATGTCGTCGGCCCGGTCGCGCAGCGGCGGCACCGCGACATGGGTGGCGTTCAGCTTGTAATACAGGTCCTCGCGGAAACGCCCGGCCTCGACCGCCTCGACCAGGCGCACGTCGCTGGCCGCGATGATGCGGACATCGACCTCGCGCGCATGACGGGCGCCGAGCGGCAGGATCGCGCCGGTCTGAAGCATGTCGAGCAGCCGTCCCTGCGTCTCCGGCGGCATGCCCGATACCTCGTCGAGGAACAGCGTCGATCCGTGCGCCTCGACCATCTGGCCGATGCGCCGTTCGAACGCGCCCGCAAAGGCGCCCTCCTCATGGCCGAAGATGACGCTGTCGAGCAGGTTGGCCGCGATCGTCGAACAATTGACTCGGATCATCGGCCGCTCGGCACGGGGCGAGGCGGCATGGATCGCCATGGCCAGCGACTCCTTGCCGACGCCGCCCTCGCCCTCGATCAGGACGGCGGCGCGGGTGCGGGCGGCCTTGGACGCGACGGCCAGCGCCGCGCGGAAATCGGGGGCGTCGCCGACGATCTCGTCAAAGGCGAGGAGCGCGGGAATCTTCTCGGTCAGCGGGCGAAGCTCGCCGCTGGTCTGGCCCGCGACACAGGCCTCCAGCGCGGCGAGCAGCCGTTCGGGGGCCAGCGGCTTGACCAGGAAGTCGGTCGCGCCCGCCCGCATCGCCGCCACCGCCTGCGCCACCGAGTCGTTGGCGGTCAGCATCAGGATGGGCAGTTCGGGGCGAAGCGCGTGGCAATCGGCGATCAGGGCGGTGGCATCGGCCCCCGGCGCCCAATGTTCGATCAGTACTGCGTCCAGCTCGCGCCCCTGCGCCGACCCCAGAACCGAGGCCGCCATATCGGCATCCGTCGCGAACAGGGTGCGCCAGCCGCCGCGTTGCGCCAACGCCGCGATCAGGCGTTGCTGCGCCGGCTCATCATCGATCAGCAGCAGCAAACGTTGGCCGTTGCGCGTCATAACTCGTCCTGTTGCCCCAATTCCCGCACCTATAGCGCAACTTTGTTAAAATCTGCGTTAAATCGGGACAATCCCTTTTGCCTGTGGATGGCAGTTCGCATCACGTTTGAGATTCGACGGCGGCGGGCGTGAAGACCTGTGGACCCCGTGTCGTCGTTTCGGGGTTGATCCCGGTGCGCCGGTGAATAAGCTCCCAAGAGGTTCATGCGGCGCGGATCGATAGCGGCAGGACGATAGCGGAGGTGAGGATCATGGCGGCCAACGATACCGGCACCGGCGAGATGAAGGCGCATGTCGCCACCTATGACCTGTTGATAAGCCTTCTGAAATGGGGCGGTGGCGTCGCCGTCGCCCTCGTATTGATCGTCCTCTGGCTGATCGCCTGACCCCATGGGCCTGCGCATCGCGGTCCTGCACGAAACGGCAGCCGACGAAGCCCGCGTCGCCGCCACGCCGGAAACCGTCAGGAAGCTGATCGCGCTGGGCGCAACGCTGGCGGTGGAGCGCGGCGCCGGTGCCGCTGCCGGTATAGCCGACAGCGATTACGAGCAGGCCGGGGCGGAGGTCGGAGAACGCGCTCAGGTGTTGGCGGGGGCCGCGATTGTGCTGGCGGTGCAGGCGCCCGACCCGGCGACGCTGGTCGGGGTGGAGGCCGGGGCCTGGATCGTCGCGGCCTTTGATCCGTTCCGCCGCACCGAGACGGTGTCGGCTTATGCGGCGGCAGGGCTGGAGGCGCTGGCCATGGACTGGATGCCGCGTATCACCCGCGCCCAGTCGATGGACATATTGTCGTCCCAATCGAACCTGGCGGGCTACAAGGCGGTGCTGGAGGCGGCGGGCGCCTATGGCCGGGCCTTTCCGATGATGATGACGGCGGCGGGCACGATTCCGGCGGCGCGGGTCTTCGTGATGGGGGTGGGCGTCGCGGGGCTGCAGGCGATCGCGACGGCGCGACGGCTGGGCGCGCAGGTCTCGGCGACCGACGTGCGTTCCGCTACCCGCGAGCAGATCCAGTCGCTGGGCGCCAAGCCGATCTTCGTCGAGGGCGTGGCGGGCATTGAGGGCGAGGGCACCGGCGGCTATGCGGGCGAGACGAGCGAGGAGTATCGCCAGGCACAAGCCGAACTGGTCGCCGGGCATATCGCCAAGCAGGACATCGTCATCACCACCGCGCTGATCCCCGGCCGCCCCGCGCCGCGCCTCGTCACCGATGCGCAGATCGCCGCGATGCGCCCCGGCAGCGTCATCGTCGACCTGGCGGTCGAGGCGGGCGGCAATGTCGAGGGCGCGGTGCCGGGCGAGATCATCGAGCGCCACGGCGTCAGGATCATCGGCCACCGCAACATGCCGAGCCGACTGGCGGCGGATGCCTCGGCGCTGTTCGCACGCAACCTGCACAATTTCCTGGCGGCCTTCTGGGACAAGGAGGCCGGACGCCCGGTTCTCGATGCGGAGATCGGCGACGCGATCCGGCTGACCCGGGGTGGGCGGGTGGTGAATCCGAGGGTGCAGTCGTGACCCCCATTCCTCCCCTTGCAGGGGAGGTGGCGCGCGCAGCGCGTCGGAGGGGTGACCCCCTCTCGATAGCGCGACACCCCTCCGTCAGGCCTTCGGCCTGCCACCTCCCCTGCAAGGGGAGGAATTGAATGTTGCAGTGAATCGATCAGGTTGGCGACAGTGCGCGAGAGTTGCGGCAGGATATGTCGGCGCCGGAAATCACCCTGTGGCAAGTCCTGCGCCGTCGTCCGGGCGGATTGAAATTCCGGCGTCAGCATCCCTCCGGTCCCTACATTGCTGACTTTTATTGTCATGAGGCGCGGCTGGTCATCGAAGTTGACAGCGAAGCGCATAATCGTGGCTATCGGCCAAAACGTGATGCAGCACGAGACAATTGGTTCGCAAATCGTGGCCTGACCACGCTGCGCATTGCGGCGACTGACATCCAGAAGAACATCGAGGGCGTGACCGTCCAGATCATGAAACACGCCGCCAGCGGCCGTGCCGGGGAGGAATAGCATGGACTTCATCTCGATCCTGTCGATCTTCGTGCTGGCGTGTTTCGTCGGCTATTATGTCGTCTGGTCGGTGACGCCCGCGCTGCACACGCCGTTGATGGCGGTGACCAACGCCATCTCCTCGGTCATCATCGTCGGCGCACTGATCGCGGCGGCGGCGTCTTCGGGGGCGACCGGATCGGGGGTGGCCAAGTGGCTGGGGCTGGCGGCGGTGGTGCTGGCCAGCATCAACATCTTCGGCGGCTTTGCGGTGACGCAGCGGATGCTCGCCATGTACCGCAAGAAGGAGAAGCGCTCGTGATCGCCCCCGTGTCACCTGCGCTGCCGCCCGCGCCGCTCGCCCCGGCGGTCGAGGCCGTCGCCGCGAATCCTTTCGTCTCGCTCGCCTATCTGGTGGCGGGGGTGTGCTTCATCCTGGCGCTGCGCGGGCTGTCGAGCCCGACGACCAGCCAGCGGGGCAATCGCTTCGGCATGATCGGCATGGCCATCGCCGTCGTCACGACGTTGGTGACGCATGTGCCGATTGTCGGTGGTTTGTCGGGTCGAACCGATCTTTATGGCGAGACTTGGGGTTATGATTATTTCGCCATCCTCGAAATCCTCGCCGCCATCGGCCTGGGCGCGGCTGTAGGCATCACCACCGCCCGCCGCATCGCGATGACCGCGATGCCGCAGCTGGTCGCGGCCTTCCACTCGCTGGTCGGTCTCGCCGCCGTTGCGGTCGCCTGTGCCGCCTTCCTCAACCCGGTTGCCTTCGACATCGCCGACATGGTGGTGCCGATGATCGGACAGCCCTTCGCCAGCATCCATGTCGTCAGCCGGGTCGAGATGGCGCTGGGCGTCGCGATCGGTGCGATCACCTTTTCGGGCTCGGTCATCGCCTTCCTGAAGCTCAACGGCAATATGGGGGGCAAGCCAATCCTGCTGCCCGGCCGCCATGCGCTGAACGCGGGGCTGTTGGGGGCGATCGTCATCCTGGTCGCGATGTTCACGCGAGATCAGGCGCCGTGGATCTTCTGGACGATCACGCTCCTGTCCTTTGCGATCGGCTTCCTGCTCATCATCCCGATCGGCGGCGCGGACATGCCGGTCGTGGTGTCGATGCTGAACAGCTATTCGGGCTGGGCGGCGGCGGCGATGGGCTTCACGCTGCACAATACGGCGATGATCGTGACCGGCGCGCTGGTCGGATCGTCGGGCGCGATCCTGTCCTACATCATGTGCCGGGCGATGAACCGCAGCTTCATCAGCGTGATCGCGGGCGGCTTCGGCGCGAGCGATGCGGGGAGCAGCGGCGGCGCGGCAGTCGACCGGCCGTGGAAACGTGGCAGCGCCGAGGACGCCGCCTTCCTGATGAGCCAGGCCGAACAGGTCGTCATCGTTCCCGGTTACGGCATGGCGGTAGCGCAGGCGCAGCACGTCCTGCGCGAGATGGGCGACCTGCTGAAGAAGGAAGGCGTACGCGTCAAATACGCCATCCACCCGGTCGCGGGGCGGATGCCCGGCCACATGAACGTGCTGCTGGCCGAGGCGAACGTGCCCTATGACGAAGTGTTCGAGCTGGAGGACATCAACGCCGAGTTCGCGCAGACCGACGTCGCCTTTGTCATCGGCGCCAACGACGTGACCAACCCGGCGGCCAAGACCGACAAGTCCTCGCCCATTTACGGCATGCCGGTGCTCGACGTCGAAAAGGCCAAGACAGTGCTGTTCATCAAGCGGTCGATGGGCGGCGTCGGCTATGCGGGCGTCGATAACGAGCTATTTTATCGCGACAATACCATGATGCTGCTGGCGGACGCCAAAAAGATGGTCGAAGAGATCGTCAAGGCACTCGGCTGAGTGTCCGATTCGAACTGACGTCGACTCCCGGACGTCGGTCGGGGTCGCATCGCTGGTCAGGGCGAAGGGGCGGATGCCCCGCGCCTGTCGGCACCTTGCGGCCATGACGAAGGGCCCGCTGCATGGCGGGCGGCGGGGAGTGGCATGGACGGACAGGATCTTTACGGCACCGGCTTTGCGGTCGTGGTGATCGGTGCGCCCGCGCTGGCGCAGGCGGCGGGCGATCTGGTGCGGCAGGCGGGCGGCCGGGTGCTGCGCAACGTTGCCTGGCCCGCCGTCGCGGAGGAGATCGGGCAACAGGCGGGACGGCCGCTGCTGCTGGTCGACACGCATGGGGCCGACGCGGCGACGATCGAGATCGCGCTCGCCCGGATCGATGCCGTCGCCACCGCGCTCGACCTGCCTATCGTGGTCAGCATGGCGACCGGCGACATCGATCTGGTCGCCGCGATGCTGCTTGGCCCGCGCGTGGCGATGCTGTGCGATGCCAGCCCGCTGGAGCTGGTCGCCGCGCTGGCGGTGGCGGGGGCCAGCCATGGCGGGGCGACGATGCTTCATTCTTACGTTCGCGAGGGGGAGTCCGAACGGTTGCGCAAGCTGAACGCCGAGGTGGCGCGTATCGCCGAGGCGCTGGCGAGGCTGTCGGTGCAGGAGGATGAGGACCGGCGTGGCGGGGTCGGTGACCGGCATCAGAGTTTCCATGCCGCCCCGCCGCGCGCCCAGCCGGGCGACGCCGAGACGGTTCGTCGGATGATCCGCGCGCGGCGGCTGCGCGACGGCTTCTTCGAGGGCGGGCTGTTCGAGGAACCGGCCTGGGACATGCTGCTCGACCTGTATGCCGCGCATCTGGAGGGCACGCAGGTGTCGGTGTCCAGCCTGTGCATCGCCGCCGCCGTCGCGCCGACCACCGCACTGCGCTGGATCGGCAAGATGACCGAGGCGGGCTTGTTTACGCGCCAGCCCGATCCCGTCGACCGCCGCCGCGCCTTCATGGTGCTGACCGAGCGGGCGCTGGAGGGGATGCGGGGGTATCTGAACGCGTTGCGGCGGCTGGAAAACGCTTAACCCGCCAGTGCCCAGCGGATCGCGCCGCCCAGCCCGCGCGTGCCCGCCCGGATCGCGGGTTTGACCGCGCCGTACCCGTCCAGCCCGTGCAGCCGTGCCGCCCAGTCGGGAAGCAGCGCGATCCCCGCCTGGGTCAGCCAGCCGCTGACCGGCGCCAGGGCGGGGCTGGGCGCGGGCTGGTTAAGCAGGGTGCGCGCCACCGCCCGCGTCCGCGCATCGACGCGCAGTTCCGGGCGGATCGAATCCAGGAAGCGCGCCAGTTGCTGCCGGTTCTCGGGCACCTGCTCGGCCCCCAGCCGACGGGCGATCGTCGCCATCTCGGCCAGATAGCGATCCGCCTCGGCGTCGGGGAAATCGGGATCGCGATAGGTGCGATGCGCGCGCAGGAAACTGTCGACCTCGGCGGCGTGGACGAAGGTCAGCAGATGCGGGTCGTTCGCCGAATAGGGCGTGCCGTCGGGCAGGGTGCCGCTGACCCGGTCATGCACCGCCCGGACGCGCGCGATCATCCGCTCGGCCGCCTCGGTCGCGCCATAGGTGGTGACGGAGATGAACCCCGCCGTCCGCCGCAGCCGCCCGGCCATGTCACGGCGGAAATCGCTATGGTCCCACACGCCCGCCAGCGCGGCGGGATGCAGCATCTGGATCAGCAGCGAGGTGATCCCGCCTGCCATCATCGCGGTGAAATCGCCATGGACGGTCCAGGTCGCGGAGCCGGGGCCGAACAGCCCGTCATCGCCCGGCGGCCGGGTCAGGTCCAGCTCACGACCGCCGACCACGTCGCGTATCTGGTCGGCGATCTGGCGGCGGACGGGCAGCATGAAGGGAGAACGCGCCGGGGGGCGGGGCGTTGCGTGGGAACATTCCAGGGCCCTACCTCCGTTCGCACTGAGCGAAGTCGAAGTGCACGTCCTGCGCTCGCGGCGAGGCTAGTCCCGTGGCCTTCGACTTCGCTCAGGCTGAACGGGAGCGGGGTGTATGGTACGACCGTCCAGTCCTCCGCGCGCGCCTACCCCCGCTTGGCGGCCTCCCAGGCGGCGATCTCTTCGGGGAAACGCTGCTCCACCACCAGATCGCTTGCCGTCTCGGTCGCCAGGTCGACCGTGACCGACCCCGCCCACTCATAGGTCGCATTGCCCGACAGCGTGACCATGCCGTCCTCGCCCGTAAAGGCACGGACCAGGCCACCCCGGTTGAACACCACCGTCGGCGTGTCCCAGGCGATCCGTCCGGTCAGGCACGCGGCATAGGTCGACGCCGCCATAGCGCTGCCGCAGCTGTCGGTCAGGCCGACGCCACGCTCGAAGGTGCGGACGAACAGCGATTCCCCGCGTAATTCGACGAAGGACACGTTGGCGCGGTGGGGCAGCCAGTCGGGTGCCGCCTCGCAGATTTCACCCAGACGGACCAGTTCGGCTTCGTCCACCGTCTCGACGAAATGGACGAGATGCGGGTTGGGCATGGTGACGGCGGTGAAGCGCCTGCCCGCGTCGAGCATCGGCAGCACCGCCTCGACCAGCTGCTCGGGCGCGCCGTGGATCGGCCAGGCGGCGGTCGACAGACCGGCGGGCCCGGCGGTTTCGCGCACCGTATAGACGCCGGGCGCCAGATCGGCGTCATGGACGGCATCGGCGTGCGAGGTCTTCAGCCGCACCGTCGCGGCCGCGATCCCCAGCGCCTCGAACCCGGCGCGCGCGACGCAGCGTACGCCGTTGAGGCAGGTCTCCGCCTCGCTGCCGTCGCTGTTGCGCATCACCATGCCGAAGGCGGCGCGATCGTCGCCGGGGACCAGCAGCAGCAGGCCGTCGCCCCCCACCGGCCCGCGCCGATCCGCCAGCGCCCGCGCGACGCCCGCCCATTGGGCGTCGGACAGCGACAGGTCGCGCGCGTCGATCATCGGGAAATCATTGCCCGATCCATGGCATTTGACGATCGCGAACCGCATGGCGATAACTCCGGCAGGACAGGATGTGGCGCTTAGCCCAGCCGAACCGGCTTCGCCAGAGAGGTGGGGGCACGGGCCGGAAAGACGGAAGGGGAAGAGGGGGAATGATTACCGCGATCCGCGAGGTGCGCCGTGCCAAGGGCATGACCCTGGACGATGTTGCCCGCGCCTGCTCGCCCCCCACCACGCCGCAGACGATCGGGCGGCTGGAGATGGGGACGCGCACCGTCTCGCTACCCTGGCTGAACCGGATCGCCGCCGCGCTGGGCTGTACGCCCGCCGATCTGGTCACGCTGCCCATCCGCGAGACGCTTCCGGTCGCGGCCCTTCTCGGCCCGCGTGGTGCGGTGGCGCCGCGCAGTGCGCGCTCGGTCTCGCCGCCCTGTGCGACGCCGGGGATGCTGGCGGTGACGGTCAGCGGCGCGGTCGGTGATTACCGCGCGGGCGATGAGCTCTGGTGCGAACCGCTGGGGCCCGATAGGTTCGCCGATGCCATGAATCGCGATATCCTCGTGCCCCGCGCCGCCGGTGGCTATGTCTTTGCCCGGTTGGCGGCTGTGATGCCCGATGCGCTGCATCTGTTGCCGCTGGAGCCCGGCGCGGCGGGGGTGACGGTCTCCGCGCCCACCTGGATCGCGCGCGTGGCGCGATTGGTGCGCACGCTGTGATCCGCGCCCTCCTGCCGATGGTCCTGGCGCTGGCCCTGCCCGCCGCCGCGCCGCCTCAGGCCACGCCCGCTCCGGTCGCCCCGACCCCGGCGCCGATCGAAAAGCCGGTGCTGGTCCATGCCTTTCCGCACGATCCCACCGCCTTTACCGAAGGGCTGCTGATCGTCGACGGCACGCTGTACGAAAGCACCGGGCGCGAGGGGGAGAGTTTCATCCGCCAGGTCAACCTGGCGACCGGCAAGACGCTGCGCCGTGCGACCGTGCCCGATGGCCTGTTCGGCGAGGGCATCGTCGCCTGGGGGCCGGAGTTGCGCAGCGTCATCTGGCATGGCGGGCGCGGTTTCCGCTGGAGCCGCCCGGCGCTCAAGAAGCTGGGCGAATGGCGTTATGACGGCGAAGGCTGGGCGATGACCGATGACGGGCATCACATCATCCTGTCGGACGGCACGCCGCGCCTGCGCTTCCTGGACCCCGCCACGATGAAGGTCGTCCGCACGCTGGACGTGACGGTCAACGGGCGGCCGCTCAAATATCTGAACGAGCTGGAATATATCGACGGGCAGGTCTGGGCCAATGTCTGGATGACGCCCTATATCGTGCGGATCGATCCCAAGACGGGCGTGGTGGCGGGCGTCCTCGACCTGAGCGATCTGGTCGCACGCGAGGGGCTGACCGATCGGGACTCGGTCGCCAACGGTATCGCCTATCACCGGGCGAAGCACCGTATCTTCGTCACCGGCAAGAACTGGCCCGAACTGTTCGAGATTCGCCTGCCCGGCGCGGCGCGCTGATCGCGGTCAGTCGGTGTCGCCGGGATCGCGGAACAGCGCGAGGCTGAGCGCGGCGGCGATCGCGGCGGGGCGTTCGGCGGCCTCACGGGTCAGCAGCAGGCGGCGGTCGCGCCATCCGTTGGTCTCGACCAGTCCCACCAGCCGCCCATCGGCCGTGGTCAGGCGGTAACCCATCGGGCCGGCGCTGGGGCCCGCCCCTTCGATCGCATGATCGGAGCGGAGCTGCAGGTCATGGCCGTCGAAGCGGATCATGCCGATGCGCGGCTCGGCGATCCCGTCCGCTGGCGGTTGCGCGATCAGCGTCAGCGTGCCTGCATCGCGCTCGTCCAGCCGATAGGCGCATTGCAGCCGCAGCGGGCGCCCGGCCGTGGCGATGTCCAGGCCGAAGATATGCGTCCGTTCCTCCGTCCGGCCATAGCGGCAGCGCCCTTCGAGATAGCCGGGCGTCGCTTCGGCGCCCAGGGAGAAGGCGATCAGGCCGAGCCGTGCCACCTGACCCACCCGGACCTGCTCGGCCGGGACGTCGCCATCGGGCCCCCAGCCCTGCGCCGCGGCGGCGCTCCGCCATGCGGCATGGCCCGTTGTGGCACCCAGGCGGAAGTCGCCTTCTCCGTTCCATGGCAGCCCGCTGATCGGCAGCGCTTCCAGATCGGGACGGCTGGCGAGCGTGTCGAAACCCTGCAATCGGGCGGTCGTGCAACCCGATGCCGTCAAACCCAGCAACAGCGCGACGGCCAGCGCCTTTGCCTCAGACCCGCCCGTTCCACCCTGCTCCACGTGCTTATCCCCTCAAACCCTGATGTCACAGACTTGGATACGGCGGCTGACTGGCGCGTTAACGTAGTATATTGGTAGAAATATAACATGGATTATGGCGCAAAAGGCCGCCATGGTCCGATCCTGATGACGTCCCGTATGGCGACCCGATCGGTCGGTGGTGCGGGCCAAGTGGATAAGGGAGCGCGGTTTCTTGCCGACCAGTACTCGTTTTGTCGTCTCGCTGCACATGCTCGCGCTGATGGCGGAGCATGGCGATACGCCGCTGCGCTCCGAGGATATCGCGGTCAGCGTCAATTCCAATGCGGCGGTGGTCCGCGCGCTGCTGCTGCGGCTGGCGGCGGCGGGGTTAACCCGGTCGCAGCTGGGCAATCGCGGCGGTGCGATGCTCGCCAAATCCTCCTCCGACATCCGGCTGGTCGATGTGTATCAGGCGGTCGAGGACCGGAATTTCTTCGCCTTCCACCGCCAGCCGCCCGAGGGCGAAGGGATGATCGACCGGCACATCACCGTCAGCCTGGAATCGATCCTGACCCCGGTGCGCGAGGCGCTTGAGGACAAGCTGGCCGGGCTGACGCTGGACGATGTGCTGGACGATATCCGCGCACGCGCCGGGGTCGACAGGCCGGGCTCAGACAAGTTTCAGATCGACCGGCCGCGTGTCGGGGAAGAGATTCGCGAGGCGGTCGCCTGACAGGCCGAACTGCCGTTGGACCAGTCCGCCGATCAGCGTGCGGTAATCGGTCAGCACCGGCAGGTCGCGATTCTGGTTGAGCGTGGCGGCGGACAGCGCGACCTGTTCGCCCGCCATGCGTCCGCCCGACACGCCGCCGCCCATCACCCAATAGATGCTGCCATGGCCATGGTCGGTGCCCCGATCGCCATTTTCGCGGAAGGTGCGGCCGAACTCCGACACGACGACGACCGTGGTCGTGCGCCATGCCTCGGGCCCGATCGCCTGCGCGAAGCTGGCGAGGCCGCGCCCCAGATCGCCCATCCGATCGGCGAGATAGCCGGTCGCCCCGCCCTGATTCACATGGGTGTCCCAGCCGCCGACATCGACGAACGCCAGGTTGAACCGATCGCGCATCAGCGTGCCGATCCGCTGCGCCGATAGCGCGAAGCCCTTGGCGGAGACGGCACCTCGGCTGGCGGCCTTCATCTCCTGGTCCAACGTCTTGTACACGGTGTCGCGCACCGTGAAGCCCTCGCTGACCGAGCGGGCAAGGTCGGGGTGCCCGGCATACATGCTCTGGATCAGCGAGGCCTGGCGCTGGTCGATCGGCTTGCCGACATTGGCGAGCGCGAGATTGGGGATGGGATCGTCGCCGCCGCGAAAGCACAGCGGCAGCTGGTCGGTAAAGGCAATCGGCTTCTCGCCCGTGCCCAATATCCCCGCCAGCCGCGCCATGAAGCCCGAGCCGTAGTCGCGATGCCCGCCGACCGGCTGGCCCAGTTCGATCGTGTCCTGCGTCTCGAAATGGCTGCGGCTCATATCGTCGGTGCCCGCGAACGGCACGAAGGCGATTTGCTTCGCCTGCCACAGCGGCAGGATCGAGTCCTTCAGCGCGGGGTGAAGCGCCCAGTCGGCGTCGAGCGGCAGCGGCGCGTTCGGATCGGCCGGATTGGGTTTGGGCAGCGCGATATTGGGGCGCGACTGGTGGTAGAAGTCGCTGCCGCTCGGCACCACGATGTTCACCGCGTCATAGGCGCCGCGCAGGAACACGACCAGCAACCGGCTGCCCGCCTGGGGCGCGGCAAAGGCGCGGCCCGCCATCACCATGGGGGCGAGTGCGGCGGCGCCCAGGAGCAGGTCGCGGCGATGAATATGGGGAATCCGCATGCGATCCTCCTATCGGTGCATGAATTCGGGCGAGGAAAAATAGAGCGCGTTCCACTCCGCCGGAGAGCGCGCCTGGCCGAGCGCGGCCAGCGTCGGCTTGCCCAGCACCGGCATCCGCGCGGTGAGGATGGGCGAGTCCTTCAGCACCGGCACCTGGGCGGGCGGCGGCGGGGTGCCCGGCGGGGTATCCGCGGGCTGGAACAGCCGCGCCGCACCATTCCCCAGTTGCCGCGCGATATCGAAGCGGGTCGCCATCTGCCCCGGCGCGGACCAGGCCGCGCTCGACAGGTCATAGCCGTCGGGCGTTTCGTGGTCGTAGAGCCCTTCGCCCATCTGGCGGATCCAGCCGACCACCGGCTGCGGATTGGTGACCAGCCGGTCGCCATAGGCCAGCCGCACCGCCGACAGCGTATAGCCGACCGGGTCCTTGAACCCGCTGCCCAGCGAGCCGGAAAACTCGCGCGCGCGGATCATGGTCTTCAGCACCGCGGCGATGTCGCCATGGCTCTTGCGAAAGGTCGCCGCCATCCGGTCGACCAGGGCGGGCGGAGGGTTGTCGCCCATGAAATAGGTCGCCAGCTTCAGCGAGACGTGATGCGCGGTCGCCGGGCTGTCGGCGATCAGGTCCAGCGCCTGCTCGACCTCTTGAAAGCCCGACCCCGGGATGGTGTGACCCAGGAAATGCTTGGTGCCGAAGTCGTGGCGTGCCGGATTGAACTCGAACAGTCCGGCACGAATGTAGAGCGGTTGAAGCTCGGGCTTCAGCCGGGGCGCATCGGGCTTCTGGTCGACACCGACGCCGGTCAGGATGCGGGCCAGTTCCTGCACGTCCTGCTGGTTATAGCCCGAGCCGACGCCCATGGAGTGCAGCTCCATGATCTCGCGCGCATAATTCTCGTTGATCTTGCCCTTCGCATTCTGGTCATTGTCCAGATAGCGCAGCATCGCCGGGTGGCGCAGCGTCGCCTCCAGCAGGTCGCGGAACCGGCCCAGCGCATGGTCGCGGATCGTCTCTTCATAATCGCCGACCATCGCGCGGATGTCGCGCTTGTTCGCCTGGACGTTGAAATGGTTGAACCAGAACCAGGTCATCCGCTCGCACAGCTGGTCGGGCGAATAGAGCGCGCGCAGCACAAAGCGTCGCCGCGCCTCGTCGGCCAGGCTGTTGAGCGTCTTCTGATAGGCCTCGCGCGCCGCCTTGCGCTGGTCGAGATCGGGAATCGCCTTCAGGTCGCGCTGCATCGCGTCGGTTTCGACGACCAGTGCGGCGACCCGCTCCTTCGAGATGCGCATCGCGTCGATCTGCGCCTGCACCGCCGGGGGCAGCGGATCGGGCTGGTCGTCGAGCTGGTGGCGGAGCCAGGCGTCGCTGCCCGGCGCGGGGCCGGTGGCGGGCGCAGCGGACGGCCCCCAGCCGAGCCGCTCGGCCCAGGCGGCGTCGCGCGCGGGATCGGCGGCGTGCGCGGGAGCCGCGACCATCAGCACCGGGACCATCATCACAAGGCTCGCGGTTCGCGCCATGCACCGCTCTCCATTCCTGCCACGCGCCGATGGGGCGCAGGCTTCCTCGGAGGCTAAAGTGATGGAAAGAGGCTGAACCTTGGCTTGCCCGGAGATGAAAAGGACGTCAGCGGGCGGACACTTTTTCCTCCCCTGTAAGGGGAGGGGGACCATCCGAAGGATGGTGGAGGGGTGTCGCCCTATCGAGAGCGGGACACCCCTCCGTCAGGCCTGCGGCCTGCCACCTCCCCTTAAAGGGGAGGAACGAGATGTCACTTCGGCAGTTTGCACCCGGCAGACTGGGTCACCGGGTTGCACCGCTCCATCACCCCGCCGGGCAGCGTCACGGTGAAGCCGCGATTCCAGGGGCGCGTCGGGGCGCCTGGATAATAGTCGGTCGATATCGCCTGTGCGCCGCTGTCGATCGCGGCCTGCTGGCGGGCATGGTCGTTCTCGCGCGCTTCTTTCGTATCGGCGTCGCTGCGGGTGCGGACGATGAAGCCCTGTTTGACCCACTGCCTGATCTTGGCCCCATCCTCGCGCGGATCGCCGACGATCTCGACCGAAGCCTCGGGCTGGTCGGTGTCGTACCAGCCGAAGATCGGGCGGCCCTTCAGCGAGGGATGCCCGGCCCGATAGCGGTCGGACACGTCGCTGGGTGTATCCAGCACGAAATAGATCTTGCCCCGCGCGCGCTCCAGCGTCGGCCAGCCCTTGCTGGTGACGGCGTCCCGCAGCGTCGGCGCATTGCCGCGCACGTCATCGGGGGTGATGATCCGATCGGGCGTCAGCACGTCGCGGATTTCCGCGTCCAGCGCG
This sequence comes from Candidatus Sphingomonas excrementigallinarum, assembly GCA_019112965.1. GTDB lineage: Bacteria > Pseudomonadota > Alphaproteobacteria > Sphingomonadales > Sphingomonadaceae > Sphingomonas > Sphingomonas excrementigallinarum. The sequence continues at coordinate 57,208 of DXIH01000115.1, forward strand.
TCGAGCAGCGGCGCGGTCAGCGGTAGCGGATCGGTGACGCCGGGCTTGTTGATCGGCCGGTCGGCGGCGTTGATCGTCACCATGATCGGCAGATGGCGCGGATGCGCGCGCGACCAGGCGTCGATCTGGCCGATGCACTGTTTGAACGTCCCGCAGGATCGATAGTCGACCTCGGGGATGTGGAAGACCTTGAAGCCGGGCTTCATCATCGCAGCCTCGTCGAAGCCGGTCTGCTCGCCCGCCGCCCGCGCGATCTTCTCTCCCATCGGATGGGCGAAGCGGCCGCCTTGCGGATCGGCGAAGATGTCGATCTCCAGCTGGCGCACGCCGCGATCCAGCTGCTGCGCCAGTGTCAGGTGATCGTAATCGAGCGCGGCGGCGAGCTTGGGATCGCGCTGTTGGAGCGCGGCGAAGACGGCGGGCGCGATCCGCTTTTTATAACTGTTGTGCGAGCCGACGACCTGGATGTCGTTCATCCGAAGGGCCGCCCGCGGCGCCGGGGCGGCGGCGGTCGCGAGGACCGCCGCCAGGGTGAGGAAGATCTTCGTCATCAGAACTCCGCCCGAATGCCGAACAGGATCGTCCGGCCATAATAGTTGATCTCGCCGAAGCGCAGATTGTTGTCGTTATACGTGTCCTGATGCGCGCCCGCGATGTTGATGCCCTCCAGGCTGAGCGTCAGATTGTCGGCGGCGCGCACCGACAACTGGCCGTCGAGCGAACCGAAGGCCGCGACATAGGTCGGCGCCTGCACCGTGCTGCCCGTGCTCGACAGATATTTGTCGCGCCAGACATAGGACAGACGCGCCGACAGCGGGCCTTTGTCGTAGAAGCCAACCAGGTTGAAGCTGTTCTTCGACAGGCCGATCAGCTGGTCCTTGATGGTGCGCGAACCCGCCGTGTAGTCGGCCTTCACTTCCGTGTGCGTATAGGACCCCTGGACGCCGAAGCCGTCGAACGGTTCGGGCAGGAAGGTGAAGACCTGGCTATACGCGGCCTCCGCGCCGTACACCTTGGCGTTGCCGCCGTTCACCGAGCTGGACAGGCGGACGATGCCGCGACCCGGAATGTTGATCTCGGTATTCGACTGGGTGATGTAATCGTCCATCGCCTTGTAGAAGATCGCGCCCGACAGCATGCCCGACGGGGCGAAATACCATTCCAGCGACCCGTCGAACTGGGTGGCGAGGAAGGGGACGAGCTGCGGATTGCCGCCGCTCGCGGTCGGCGCGTCCGTCGACACGGTGATGCGCGGCGCGGTGTCGGTGACGTTGGGACGAGTCAGCACCCGGCTGGCGGCGAGGCGACCGACGAGCTTCGGGGTCAGGTCGGCGCGCAGGTTGAAGCTGGGCAGGACGTTGTTGAACGTCTTGGGGTAGCTGACCGGGGTGGCGATGTTGCCGCTGGTCAGGGTGCCGCTGGCCACCTGGTCGGTATGGACGTAGCGCACGCCGACATTGCCGCTGACCGGCACCTGGCCCGCATCGAACTGATAATCGGCACGCAGATAGGCGGCGGCGATCTTTTCGTCGACCACGAAGGAGGAACGACGATCGCCGTTCGTGATCGGCTGCGCCTGGATCGCGGGAGTGAAGAAATTGCCGACATAGGCGTCGGTCACCGGCACCAGCCAGTTGCGGAAAGCATTGCCGCCGACGCCCGACAGGAAGTCGCCATAAGGCAGCTGCTGATAGGCGCCCGCGCCCAAATTGGTCAGCGGCTGGTTGGTCGCGGTGTCGATCAGGTAATCCCGACGGAAATAGTCCCGCTTGCGCCAATGATATTCACCGCCCGCCTGCAGCTTCGACAGGAAGCCGTCGAAATCATGGCCGACGTCGAGCCGCGAATAGAAGTCCCAGTCCTTGCTATCCTTGGGCGCGATGTTGAATTGGTACAGCTTGTAATTGGCCGGGTTGGTGACATCGACCGGCGTGGTGAAGGTCGGCATGGTCTGATAGCCGCCGCTGGCGTCATAGGTCAGCGGCGCGATGAAATAGGCGCGGCTGCGCACGGTGCCGGTGCGATAATCGGGGTGGTAGCTGTGCGCCGCCGACCAGTTGACGTTGGCGGCGACATGCCAGCGATCCGGGTTCCAGGTCTGCTTCAGGCCGATGGTCAGCAGGTCGTGGCGGTTGAGGCTGTATTCGCGCGTGCCCATGAAGCGGACATTGTTGATCGTCGCCTTGGTGATCGTATCGCCGACGACGGTATAGCCCGGCTGGATCTGCGCCGGGGGGCCGCCTGCCGTGCCGCCGTCATCGGGATAGATGTCCAGGCCGAACTCGTCATAGGCGACGTCGAGCCGCGTCGCGATCACGTCCAGCGTCGTCTGGAGCTCGGGCGTCGGCTGCCACTGGGCCGACACGATGCCGGAGATGCGCTTGCGATCCTCGGTCTCGACGGTGGGGCGGGTGCGGGTCGGCGAATAGAGACCGGCGGGGATGCCGCCCTTGTTAGCCGCCGTATAGCGGTCGGTCAGCCAGCCGAAATTCATGAAACGGTCGTTGCGAACCGTCTTGCCCCAATATTGCGCGCCCGCGAGGATGCCGAAAGTGCCGTCGCTGTTCTTCGCGCTGGTCAGCACGGTAACGTTGGGGCGGACGTCCTTGGTCTGGGTCGTGTAGGTGCCGCGGATGTTGACGGTCGTCTTGTTGCCGACCTCCAGCGGGCGGAAGGTCTTCACGTCGATATTGCCGCCCAGCGCGCCCTCGCTCATGTCGGCGGTCGGCGTCTTCACCACGTCGATGCTGGAGGTGAACTCCGCGGGCAGCATCTCGAAGCGGAACTGGCGCCCGGCGGCGCCGCCATTCTCGATCAGGTCGTTCAGCGCGATGGTGCGGCCGTTCATCAGCGTGTTCTGGAACTGCGGCCCCAGGCCACGGACGCTGACATAGAGCCCCTCGCCGCGCGGGCGGGTGATCGCCACGCCGGGGACCAGCTGCAACGCCTCGGCGACATTCTGGGTCGGGAACTTGCCGATATCGGTCGAGCTGATGGAATCGACGCCGTAGGCGGCGCGGCGCTTGGTCTCGATGCCCGCCGCCAGGCTTCGCGCATAGGTTCCGTTGACGACGATATCTTCGCCCTCGGTGCCCGCATCACCTGCCTGCGCGGCCTGCGGCGCAGCGGCGGCGGCGGAGCTTGCCTCCTGCGCGTGGGCGGCCAGCGGGCCGGTCACCAGAATAAGCGAAACCGATGCCTTCAGCAGGCTACGAAACGTCAGCATGTTGTGATTCCCCCATCGGCTGTCTTGCCGGTTCGGCGGGGGCGTTAGGATCGGTCGGTGTCAGCTTGGCGTAAAATTGATGACGTCTGTGTGAAACGGGCGAAAGGGGTCAGAAAGTCATCAGAATGATGCGGGGATAGCAAGAGATGATCCGAACCGCTTGATTCCTCCCCTGCAAGGGGAGGTGGCGCGCGTAGCGCGTCGGAGGGGTGTCCCGCTCTCGATAGGGTTACACCCCTCCGTCAGGGCTTCGCCCTGCCACCTCCCCTTGCAGGGGAGGAATTTTACACATCAGTCCGCTTTGGCCTGTGGCATGGTCTGGGTGACCGTCACCTGCGGGCTCAACCGGCCGATGGTGCGGGCGGTGCGTTCCGGATCGCGCAGCAGGACGCGGCCGGACTTCCACATCAGGTCGCCGTCGCGCCGCGCCTGCTGGATCATGCGGTTGACGTGGACCGGGGTCAGGCCCAGCGCGTCGGCCAGCATTTCCTGGGTTAGCGGCATCTCGAAGCTGCCGCCCACGGTCAGTCCGGCGAGCGACAGGCGCTCATAGATTTCGAGCAGGAAGTCGCCGATGCGCTCCTGCGCGTTCAACCGGCCGAGCTGAACGACATGGCCGAGCAGATAGGCCTGGTCCAGCGCCTCGCCGACCGCAT
>DXIH01000116.1 GCA_019112965.1 Candidatus Sphingomonas excrementigallinarum
CGATGCTTCGGACGCCTCAAACATTTCCGCCGCTTCGCCACCCGCTACGACCGCCGAACTGCTCACTTCACCGGCTTCGTACATCTCGCCGCCGCCATGATATGGTTACGCTGAATGTCGATCCGGCCTAGACTGCTTGCACCACCGACGATGGCCGCGCGGAGCGACGAATGGGGCGCGATGTTCCACGCATCTAATATCAGGAGCGAGACGAAGACGAGTATCCCGGTCAGCGGAGCCGTGATCCGCAAGGGAACACGAGCGTTCTTGTCCGGTCCTTGTTCCATGCCGATCTCCTGCCTTGGGATGAAGGGGGGGCGTGGGCCAGTAAAGCTGGCTCGCCATGACGGGCGCATGACGGCAGGATGACGTGAAAGGGGCCCGGACGGTATCCCGCCCGAGCCCCTTTCCCATATTCGCGAATCGCTAAGCGATCAGCGCAGGTCGCCCTCGCGGATCGGCACGATCTTGATCTCGACGCGGCGGTTGGCGGCGCGGCCTTCCTCAGTGTCGTTCGAGGCGATCGGCTGCGACTTGCCGAAGCCGCGCGTGCCGATGCGGGCGGGCTGAACCCCTCGCGATGCCAGATAGTCGGCGACCGACACCGCGCGCTGTTCGGACAGGCGCTGGTTGTACGCATCGCTGCCGGTCGAATCGGTGTGGCCGTACACGTCGATATAGGTCTGCTTATACTGCGACAGGATGTCGGCGACCTGGTCCAGGGTCTGGCGGAACTGCGGCTGCACCTGCGATGAGTTGTACGCGAAGGTGATGCCCGAGGGCAGGTTCAGCAGCAGGTCGTCGCCCTGGCGGACCACCTGCACGTCGGTGCCTGCGGTGCGCGCGCGAAGGTCGCGCTCCTGCTTGTCCATGTACGCGCCGATGCCCGCGCCGGCCAGGCCGCCGATGCCCGCACCCAGGATCTTTTCGGTGCGGTCGCGACGGCCACCGACCAGATCGCCCAGCAGATAGCCGCCGACCGCGCCGCCGATGCCGCCGATCGCGGCCTTGGACAGGCGCTGCTGGCCGGTTTCCGGGTCGGTGGTGCAGGCCGAGGCGGCGATCAGGGCCGACAGCGCGGCGGCGGTGAGGAGCTTGGCGGGAAGTCGCATCAATCTGATCCTTGTTAGTTTTTGACAGCGTCTCGTCCCCCGGAACGCTGCGTCGGAAGGCCTTGTTCCGTAGCCGAACTGAACGGAACATGACGACGGGAGTTGTCGAAGGCCCTTCCGCCCCGCTATGAGCACTCCACAACGATGGCACCGCTGCCCCCCTTCCCGTGGATCGACGTCCTCATCATCCTCGCGCTTGTCGCGTTGAACGGCGTCTTTGCCATGAGCGAGCTGGCGATCGTGTCGTCGCGCCGTGCCCGTCTGGAGGCGATGGCGCGTGGCGGACGAAAGGGCGCACAGGCGGCGCTGACGCTGGCCGCCGATCCGGGCAAGTTCCTGTCGACCGTCCAGATCGGCATCACCCTGACCGGCATCATCGCGGGTGCCTATTCGGGCGCCAGCCTGGGCACGCCGACCGCGGCAAGGCTGGAGGCGCTGGGCGTCGCACCCTCGACGGCCGCGACGCTGGGCTTCGCGCTGGTCATCGGCCTGACCACCTATGCCTCGCTGATCCTGGGCGAACTGGTGCCGAAGCAGTTCGCTCTGCGCAAGCCGGAGCCGATCGCGGCCTTTGTCGCGCTGCCCATGCGCTGGCTGGCGGTGGGCACCGCGCCGATCGTCTGGGTGCTCGATTCGACCAGCGGCGTGATCTTCAAGCTGCTGGGCCTGAACCGCGATAACGAGGATCAGGTGACCGCCGAGGAGCTGCACCTGATCGTTGCCGAGGCGTCCAAGTCGGGCGTGATCGAGGAGCATGAGCGCTCGATCATCTCGGGCGTGGTCCGCCTCGCCGACCGGCCGGTGCGCGAGGTGATGACGCCGCGTACCGAGATCGACTGGCTCGACTGTACGCTCGACGACGAGGCGATCCGCGCCAAGCTGCTGGAAAGCCCGCGTACCCGCCTGCCGGTGGGCGAGGGCTCGATCGACGCGGTGGTCGGCGTCGTGCAGGCGCGCGACATCGCCATGGCGCTGTTCCGGGGCGAGCCGCTCGACCTGAAGCATCTGATGCGCAAGGCGCCGGTCGTGATCGACCGGATCGACGCGATGGACGTGCTGCTGGCACTGCGCCAGGCCGAGGTGCCGATGGCGCTGATCCATGACGAATATGGCCATTTCGAAGGGATCGTGACCCCGTCGGACCTGCTGGCCGCGATCGCGGGCGAATTCGCCTCCGACGCCGATCCGGGTGACGCCCCTTCGGTGGTCGAGCGCGACGACGGATCGCTGCTGGTCGCGGGCACCATGGCGGCGGATGCGCTGGCCGACCGGCTGGGCATCGACCTGCCCGACGACCGCGATTACGCGACCGTGGCGGGCCTCGCACTCGCCGTGTTCCGCCATCTGCCGGGCGAGGGCGAGAGCTTCGTCGAACAGGGCTGGCGCTTCGAGGTGGTGGACCTCGACGGACGGCGAATCGACAAGCTGCTGGTCAGCGAGGCTTGAGGGTCTTCGGCTTCGGGGGCGGCAGTGCCACGAAGTCGATCTGCTGAAAATCGGCCTGGTTGACGACGTAGATGACCCGAGCGGTACAGCGATAGGGAATGTCGGCCTCGCTGCCGATCGACACCGAAGTCCAGGTCCGACGGGCTTCCTGCAACGCCGTCGTCGCGGCGGCATCATCCTTGGGTAGCGTGAAGAGCTGATCCGAAATCTTTATCGTACAGATGTCGGGCGGCGCGTACGCCATCGTAATCGGCAGAGATGCTTCGACTTTTTTGCCGGAGGGTACGGCAGGTAAAGCCATCCCGGCCAACACCAAGGTTGCGGGCAGGGTGGCGGTCGACCAGAACATCATGATGGAAAGGCTATCAGCCGGTCAAACCGGCAGCAATGCGGATCAGTGCGGGGCATTATATTTGCCATTGTCCATGCATCGGAATGCTGACAGGCTATGGTCATGCCGATGATCCTGCCTTTTCTGGTTGCCGCCCTGTCCGTTTCTGCCGTGCCGTGCGCAGATGGCGACTGGATATTGAAGACCGGGGATGCCGCCCTTTTCCAGTTCGGCGTCCATGCTTCGCCCAAGGGGTTGGAGGCGACATGGGATCGGCCGCAAGATTTTGACTTTGACAAGGAAAGCTTCACGAACGTCACCGGGCCAGTCATCCGCCGCACGGCGATCAAGGTGCAGCCGGTGGGCGACGATCTGGAATTGACGTTCGACGATCCCCGTCCCGGCGCGACCCCGGATATCTTTCGTCTGCACTGTCTGGCCGATGGGCATGTCTCGGCCATGTATCAGGGGGTCGGGTTCGAGCCCTTCCTTCTCGACCGTGCCGTACCGGGCAAGGATATACTGGGGCCCTGGACGGCGAAGCGCACCTATCAGCAAAAGGTGGAGTATTCGACCAACGCCGAGATGTCGGCGATCTTCAAGGCGGATCAGGACGATCGGCGGCAGCCGAATATCGACTGGTCGGTCGTCGGTCCTGCCGATGAGAAGCGAAAGGCGCGGACGCAGGAACTGCTCGATGCCGGAGCGCTGCACAGCGGCGACGATTTCTACCACGCTGCCTTCCTGTTCCAGCATGGCGACAAGCCGAACGATTATCTGATGGCGCATCTCTTGGCGCTGATCGCGGCGGCACGCGGCAAGGCCAAGGCGGTATGGATCGCATCCGCGACGCTCGACCGTTATCTCCAGTCGATCGGCAAGCCCCAGGTGCTGGGCACGCAATACAGCATTCCGCGTGGCGGCCCGGCGACGCAGGAGCCCTATGATCGGACGCTGGTATCGGACGCGCTGCGTCAAGCGCTGCGGGTGCCGCCGCTGGCCGAACAGGAGAAGCGGCGGGAGGCGCTCAGCGATCAGGCAAAGGCCCCGGTAGCGCCGCCGTCCAAACCCTGACGTCGGTTTACCCCGCCCAGCGGAACCGCACCAGCGCCATGACCAGCGCGAAGATATAGGCATAGCCGAATCGGTCCAGCCGCACGAGGCGGAGCCCCCGGCGGCGGCGCAGGCTGCCAATCACGGCCATGGCCCCGCCCGCCAGGATCGGCGTCACGGCCAAATTTATCCGGCGCCATTGCGGGTCAGTGATCGGGGAATGGGGAAACAGCCAAAGGCTCAACCCGCCTGCGATCAGGCCCCACAGGGCAAAGCCGAATGTCGCGAGCAGCGGGTTCTTCGGCCTCTGGAATGTCTCGCCCAGGCTCTTGCTCAGGCCATGGACGCCGATCTCGGCGGCGGTTTCGATCAAAAGCTGGATCAGCAGCTCGCCGCCATATTGGATCAGGATTTCGAACAGAAATTCCATGCCGCCACCGCCCCGCCTTCAACAGGACGAGGCTAAGGCGGGACGGCGGCCGGGCTCAAGCGGCTAGTTGGATATCCCCGGACGCCATCACCCGCGCGATCTGCGGCAGGATGTTCTCGATGGCAAAGGCGTGGAGTTCGGCGGAGCGTGATGCGCAGGCATCTTCGGCGATGACCACGTCATAGGACAGTTCCCAAGCCGAACGGGCGGTCGATTCGACGCCCATGTTCGTCGAGATGCCCGCGATCACCACGGTGCGCACGCCGCGCCTGCGCAACTGCAGGTCCAGGTCGGTGCCGGTGAATGCGCCCCAATGATGCTTCAGGACGACGATATCGTTCGGCTGGCGCAGGTCGGGCAAGAACTCGCTGAATTCGGGCGGCGTGCCTCCGGCGGGCAGGCTTGGGCGGTCGACATTCTGGCTGGGCATCGTGGCGGGCGTGAAACCGACATGGACGAGGACCACGGGCGCGCCCGCCGCGCGGAAGCGGTCGGCGAGCGTCCTGGCGGTCGCCACCACCTCCTCGCCCGAGCGGGGGCCGCCCGCATGGGGAACGATGCCCTTTTGCAGGTCGATGAGGATCAGGGCGGTAGTGCGGGGATCGAGCGTCGGCATCATGCCTCAACCGGCGGACGCTCGGCGCGTTCCGTCAGAGCCTGCCGAACACCGCCTCAAATCCCGCCCGGTCGCCCGCCGCCAGCAGCCGCGCCTGTTCCAGCCAGCGGTCGCGCGCCATGCGGCCCGAAAATGCCCCGAGCTGGGCGTCGAGCGCCCAGAGGAGCTTGTGGTCTATGGCGGCATCGGCCGCGCGGCGCGCAACTGGGAGGCGTTCGACCAGATCGTCGACGTGCTCAAGCGCCTCGACGACAACCAGA
>DXIH01000117.1 GCA_019112965.1 Candidatus Sphingomonas excrementigallinarum
TGCATTGTTCATCCCCCAAATCCGGCCCCTCCACCACCGGGCTGACGCCCGGCGGTCCCCCTCCCCATCGTAGATGGGGAGGATCGAGGGGGGACTTCTCCGGTTCGCATGGCCTTCCTATCTTGGGTCCATGACCCCATTCCCTTCCGATCGCCGCCATTTCCTGTCGCTGATGGGCCTCGGCGCCCTGGGCGTCGGGCTTTCCGCCTGCGGGCGTCAGGCCGAGGCGGCGGAACGCTTTCCGGTCGCGATGAGCGATGCCGCGTGGAAGCAGAAGCTCGGCCCGGCAGCCTATAACGTCCTGCGCCGCGAAGGGACCGAGCGGCCCTACAGCAGCCCGCTCAACGACGAGCATCGCAGCGGCATCTTTTCCTGCAAGGGCTGCGCGCAGCCGCTCTTCTCGTCCAAGACCAAGTTCGACAGTGGCACCGGCTGGCCGAGCTTTTGGGCGCCCCTGCCGCGCGCGGTGGGGACGACCTCTGACCGATCGCTGATGATGGAGCGGGTCGAGGTGCATTGCAGCCGCTGTGGCGGGCATCTGGGCCATGTCTTCGACGACGGGCCCAAGCCGACCGGCAAGCGCTATTGCATGAACGGTGTGGCGATGACGTTCAGGGCGGGGTGAGATTGCGCCGGAGGCAGGCTTCTTCCTTGGTCTTCGACTACGCTCAGGCTGAACGGCGGTCGGGAGGGTTGGCTTAGCGGGCGAAGGTAGAGTGGACCGCCGCGCTCCGCCACATCCGTTCACGCTGAGCGAAGTCGAAGCGTACCTTCTGTGTTATAGGCCGGGTCTTCCCGACACCCGGCAGAATATTACCGGATCGGCGCCGCGAAGGTCAGGATGCCCGAAACCCGGCCGCCCTCGTTCGAGGCGATCTGGGTGGCGGGCAGGTCGGCGACGCCGCTCTTGTGGCCCGCATAGATGAAGCCCTTGGTCGGATAGGCGGAGGTGCCCAGGCCGCCATTGGGGCCGTACCAGACCTTGACCATCGACCAGTCATTGTTCGGCGAGACGTCGATGGCGCGGACGTCGCGCTCGATGCCGCCGCGACGCGACCAGTTGGCGTGGGTCAGGAGGACTTCGCGGTCGCTGACGACCTTGCTGACCATGGCGACATGGCCGACGCGCATCCGGCTGGTCGATTCGAAGGCGAGGACCGAACCTTCCTGCGGGGTATGGCCACGGTCGTAGCGACCGGCGGCCTGACCCCACCAGGTGTTGGCGTTACCGTGAAGGTCGATGCCCGAGATTTCGCGGGCATAAGGGGCGCACTGCCAGAACTGCGCGGCAGCGGGGGTGGCCATCATCAGGCCGCACGTTGCCATCAGCGCGAATCGCACTGCGAATGCCTTGAACTTCACTGGACCCCCCGGTCGGAATGTCGGTGTGAGTTTCGATTAACCGGGGCCTAACGGGATGAAAAGCGCCGCCGGAACCATATCCGGTGAACGGTGTTTCGGCGGCGGTGACCTGAAAATCCGGCGGCGAAACGAGTTTTTCGTTCCTCGTTTCGCCGCTGCCAAGGCTCGGCTTATCGGCCGAGCAGGCGATCCACCGTCACCTGCGTTACCGCGTGATAGCCGGGTCGCGCCTTGTCGTAGATTCGCCTGGCCAGCGCCTGGCCCCATTCGCCCTGTCCCTGCAGCTGCTGGAACAGCGGCGCGACGAACTTGCGACGCCCTTGCGAGGTCAGGAACTGCTCGGCCGAAGCCTCGGCGGGCGGATAGCGGTTGGCGAGCGCCAGGCGCAGCCAGGCGAAGCGGATTTCGCTGTTGCACGTCTCGTTCCAGTGGAACCGCCCGTCGAGCGCGGCGAGCCGCTCGGCCGACAGCTGGCGGGGCAGCTGGTCGAGGAAGCGGACATATTCCTGCGTCGTGACCTTGTCGGGCACGGCCGAGACGGGACCACCGGCCGCGAACGCCTTGGCCGCCGCGTCGATCGCGGGGAAGGCGTCGGAACGGACATGGACGGCGTTGGCGGGGATGCCAGGCTGATAGACCCATTGGTCGACACCGATCCTGGCGTCCTCGCCGGGCTTGAGCAGGTTCTTGCGCAGATCGGCGACGAAGCCTGCGCTGGTCTGGGGCTGGAAGGCATGGCGATCGAAATAGCTGCGCAGATACGCGTCCCAGCGCGCGCGGCCGACGACCGACTCGATGGTGCGCAGGAAGGTCGCGCCCTTGTCATAGGCGATCTGGGTCATGCCGTCGTCGGGGTCGCGGGCGGCGTTCAGGTCGAGGTGCAGCTTGGTGTCGGGCGACTGCGGCCCACCGGCTTCCTTTACCGCATTCTGCATGTCGGTCCAGGCGAGGTCGGCCTCCATGGCGGCGCGGCGCTTGCCGTACATCGACTCCATGATCCGGTTCTCGAAATAGCTGGTGAAGCCTTCGTTCAGCCAGAAATCGTCCCAGGTCGCGTTGGTGACGAGATTGCCCGACCAGCTATGCGCCAGCTCATGCGCGATCAGGCTGACGAGGCTGCGGTCGCCCGCCAGCACGGTCGGCGTCGCGAAGGTCAGCATGGGGTTTTCCATGCCGCCGAACGGGAAGCTGGGCGGCAGAACCAAGACGTCGTAGCGACCCCAGCGATAGGGGCCGTACAGCCCCTCGGCCGCCGTCACGAACTTGTCGAGCCCGGCAAACTCCCAGGCGGATTTGTCGAGCATCGCGGGCTCGGTCCAGATGCCGGTATGCGCGCTCAGCGGCCTGAACTTCAGGTCGCCGATGGCCAGCGCGATCAGATAGGGGGCGACCGGCTTGTCCATGCGATAGCTGGCGGTGTGGCGGCCGTCCTTGCACGGCGTTTCGGCCGTCCGCTCGCCGCTCATCACGACGGTCAGCGCGCAGGGGGCGTTGACGGTGGCGTCCCAGGTCTGGCGGATGCCGGGCGAATCCTGGGTCGGGATCCAGCTGCGGTTGAGGATCGCCTCGCCCTGGCTGAACAGATAGGGCTGTTTCTTGCCCGCCGTCTGTTCGGGCGACAGCCATTGTAGCGCCTTGGCCCCCGGCGCCGAGGCATAGGCGATCTTCACCGTACGCGCGCCGTTGAGCGTGATGGTCAGGGGCGCACCATGCACCTTGTCGGCGGTGCCGACCGTATAGGGCAGGGGGCGGTTCTGCGCATCGGTGACGGTGACGATGCGCAGGCCGTTGTCGTCGACCACCAGCGTCTTGGCATCGGGCCTGGCATCGACCGACAGGGTGGCGATGCCGCGCATCACATGGTCATCGAAATCGGCATAGAGGTTCAGCGAGACATGGGTGACCCGCGCCTCCAGCGGCTGCGCATAGCTGTGTACGTCGCGGGCATCGGCGCTGGTCAGCACGGGCGCGGCGGCAGCCGCGGTCTGCGGGGCGGGGGATTGGGCGGCGAGCAGTATCGCCAGGGCGGCCAGGGACATGGGCACTCCGAATGGGACAGGATGATTGCACAATAGCCGGATTGCCGATGAATGGGAGGGCTCTGGACGTCGGGCAAGCGCATGACCAGTTAGGCGGCATGGACGAAATGACGCTGGCCGTGGTCGGGATCGACTTTCCCAACGAGGACAAGGCGCGAAGCAATCGGCGGTTCGAGCTGCTTGCTTCGGCGAGGGGCGAGCCGGTGAGCCTGCGCCCCGAGCCGCGCAACCGGCACGATCCCAATGCCGTCGCCGTGTTCAGCGCGCGTGACGTCCAGGTCGGCTACCTCTCGGCGGAACGGGCGCCGTTGATCGGCGGGCGGATACGGCGCGGCGAAGAGGTGCAGGCGGTGTTTCAGGGGATTGCGGGGTCGGTCGCCTATATCCGGGTGCGGTTCGGCGGTGGTGCGCCGACCCTGCCGCCTGTCGTGGAAGATCCGCCCCAGCCTATCGAAGATGATTTCTACCCCGACCCCGATGGTCCGGAATGGGGGGCGTAACGCGCGCATGTTGGGGGCAACAAAAAAGGGAGCCGAAACCGGCTCCCTTTCCGTCCGCCTGAGCGGCGATGGTCCGGGCGAGGCCGAAGCCCCGCCCGCGACGATCAGTTGCTGTCCGCGTTGTCGTCCTTGACGATCGCGACGACGCCGATGGCGACGACGCCAGCAGCGATCAGAGCAGCCAGGATGCCGCCGCCGGCCAGCTTGTTGCCCTTGGCGGTCGGAGCCGAAGCGCGAACCGACTTCGAAACCGACAGGCTGGCAGCCGGGTTGGTCGGCGCAGCGGCGACCGGAGCAGCAACCAGAGCCGTGGCGGCAACAGCAGACAGGAACTTCATCATAATCAATCTCCCATGGCGAACGACCGCCAAGACGCGGTGGTGTTCATCGTCCCGATAGCGCAAAAGCATGGGCTCGTAAATTTGTTCCCGCACTGCATCATTTTTTTGATGAGAGCGTGGAACAAATGTCGCAGTCGCCAAAAAACGGATGGGTCGTTTCTGCGGTCAAATGACTGAAAGCTATGCGGATCAGCGGCGAATCGCGGCGGTTGCCAGTCCTGCGAAAATCAATGCTCCGCCACCGGCCCGCTGTGCCCAGGCCTGGGCCTTGGTCGATCGCAGCAATCCGCCCGCGCTCGATGCCGCCCAGGCATAGCAGGCATCGGTCAGCGCCAGGACGAGGACGAACGTCACCACCAATATTCCCGCCTGCGGCCAATAGGCGCGATGCGGATCGATGAACTGCGGTGCGAAGGCGGCGAGGAACAGGATCGTCTTGGGGTGGAAGGTGCCGACGCCCAGATTGCCCAGGAACGCGGCGCGGGGCGAGATCAGGCGCGGGCGGATCGCCACCGCATCGGCGTTGCGCGCGCGCCAAAGGCCCAGCACGCCTATCGCAATCAGATAGGCCGCGCCCGCCCATTTGAGCAGTCCGAACAGAAAGGCCGATGCCGCGAGCACTGCGCCCATGCCGAGCAGGCTGGCGGTCGAGGCGGCCAGATTGCCGATCATCAATCCCGCCACCGAGGCGAAGGCGGTGCGCCGCCCCGACCCGATCGCATAGCCCAGGATCGCCGCCACCCCGGGGCCGGGGATCAGCCCGATGACCAGGGTCGCCGCGACGAAGGCGAACCACAGGTCGGGGCGCATCAGCGGCCGCCGTCGCGCCGGGTCAACGCCGCGACGCAGCTCGCCCGGTCGATCGAACTGCCATCGGGCTCGCGCGCGTCGAGATAGGTGACGCGCGGCTCGGCCCCGTCCTTGGGATAGAGATAGGCGTCGAGGACGCAGAAACTGCCCTGGAACTGCAGCTTGCGCGCGGTGCCCTCGCGGACATCGGCGTCGGGCGTGCCGAACAGCTTGGTCAGCCCGGCGGCGTCCTGCCCGATCACCCGCTCCAGCCCGACGTTGGTATAGGGGACGGGCACGGGGGCCATGCCGCCGCTGCGCACCGGCGCGGCGGTCTGCGGCACGGTACAGCCCGCCAGCAATGTCAGGCCCAGCAGCGGCAGCGCGATGAGGCGGGTCACGCCTGTCTCCTGTGGAAGAAATGGGTCGCCATGCTCGCCCCCAGGACGGGCGCGAGCAGATTGAGTCCCGGAACCACAAACAGGGTGGCGACGGCAAGCCCCAACAGGAAGCGCGCGGGCCCGGTCGCCTTGCGCCAGCGACGCATCGCCGATCGGTCCATGTGCCGCGCTGCGACCATGTCGCCCAGGTCGCGCGACAACAGCCAGCCATTGACCAGCAGGAACGCCGCCGCCGTGCCGACGCCGGTCGCCAGCAACACGATGTAGAGCGGCAGCAGGATCAGGTTGACCGCGATGACGCGCGCGGCGGATCCCAGCCCCATGACGGAGCCGCGCGCGAACGACACCGGCCTGCCGCTCGCCAGCGCTGCCGGATAATGCCGCGCTTCGACGGCGGCGACGATATCGTCGGCAAAGACGCCCACCACCGCCACCGCGACCGCACGAAAGGCCAACCAGAATGCCAGCAGTTCCACGACCAGCGTGAAGGCGACCGACCACCCGCCCGCCTGCGCGCCCAGCCATCCGGCCAGGGCGGCGCGCACGCCCCACCACAAGGCCACCCCCGCCAGCGCGAAGATCGCCAGCGTCATGCCCAGCGAGCGGATCAGCACCCGGCGGATCGCCGGGTCGCCGAGCTGGGCCAGCGACAGGAAAAAGGCGCGCAACATGTCCCATCGATGGCGCGGGCGCGGTGGCCAAGTCAATGCACGGCCCAATGCACGGCCACTCCGGGCGGGCGGCTCCCTTGCGCGGGGGTAGCGCGCTGACTAGGGCGGCGGCATCATAGCTGTTTTTTCCCGGAGCCTCTTCCCTTGACCAACCCCACTTACGACGTGGTGGCGATCGGCAATGCGATCGTCGACATCCTGGCCTCTGCCGAGGATAATTTCATCGCCGAGAACGGCATGACCAAGGGCGCGATGCAGCTCGTCTTCTCGCCTGAGGAAGCCGATGCGCTCTATGCCAAGATGGGCCCCGGCCGCGAGATTTCGGGCGGATCGGCCGCCAACACGCTGGCGGGCATGGCCGCGCTGGGCGGCAAGACCGCGTTCATCGGCCAGGTCGCCGACGATCAGCTGGGCGCGGTGTTCAGCCACGACATCCGCGCGGCGGGCGTCCGCTTCGACACGCCCGCCCGCGCCGGCCAGCCGACGACGGCGCGCTGCATGATCTTCGTCAGCCCCGATGGCCAGCGGACGATGAACACCTTCCTGGGCGCCTCGCACTATCTGCCCGCCGAGGCGCTCGACCGCGCGCTGATCGCGGATGCGGCCTATCTGTATATCGAGGGCTATCTCTGGGATCCGGAAGAGCCGCGCGCCGCGATGCGCGCCGCGATCGAGGTCGCCCGCGCGGCGGGGCGCAAGATCGCCTTTACCGCTTCCGCCGAGTTCGTGATCGACCGTCACCGCGCCGACTTCCACGCGCTGATCAACGGCGGCATGATCGACGTGATCTTCGCCAACGAGACCGAGATCGTCGCGCTGACCGAGACGGCGGATGTCGAGGCCGCCATCGCCTCGCTGAAGGACAAGGTCGAGACGCTGGTCGTGACGCTCGCCGAAAAGGGCGCGCTGGCGCAACGCGGGGACGAGCGCGTGACCGTGCCTGCCCATCCCGTCGACAAGGTCGTCGATACCACGGGCGCGGGCGACCTGTTCGCGGCGGGCTTCCTCTATGGCCAGACGCATGGCCAGGACCTGAAGGCCTCGCTGACCCTGGGTGCGGCCTGCGCCGCCGAGATCATCAGCCATTTCGGCGCCCGTCCCCAGGTCGACCTGAAGGCGCTGGCCGCCAGCCTTTGAGCGAAGAGCGTGGCCTTCGACCTCGCTGAGGCTGAACGCAGCGAGTGAGAACCCAATCCTCCCCAAGCTTTGCTTGAGGAGGGGGACCATCCGAAGGATGGTGGAGGGGCATGCGCCCCAAAGCAAAAAGGCCCGGAGGATCGCTCCTCCGGGCCTTTTTCATGTCCGTCGAAAGCCGATCAGCGATCGAGCGGCCGGGCGACCTCCGGCTGCATCGCCGGATCGTCGACCACGTCGACGATGCCCCGCCCGACATAACTGCGGCGACGGCTATAGCCGAAATAGATGACCAGGCCGATCGCGCCCCATACCGGCAGGACGAGGATCGAACCCCAGTCGAGCGAGAGGAACAGGTACAGGCAGCCGACGATCGCGAGCGGTGCGACGATCCACACCAATGGCGTGCGGAACGGGCGGCGACGATCGGGGTCGGTACGCCGCAGCACCAGCACCGATACGGCCACCATCAGGAAGGCGAAGAGCGTACCCGAATTGGAATAGTTGGCCAGCTTTCCGACCGGCAGGAAGGCTGAGGCGAAGGTCGCGGCCAGGCCGGTCACGATCGTGACGACGTGCGGCGTCTTGTACTTCGGATGGACCTTGGCGAAAGCCTGGGGCAGCAGGCCGTCACGCGCCATCGTGAAGAACACGCGGGTCTGGCCGAACATCATCATCAGCACGACCGAGGGCAGCGCCAGCGTGGCGGCCAGGCCGATCAGGTTGCCGATCTTTTCCCAGCCGATGGTCCGCAGGACATGCGCCAGGGCTTCCTTCGAGCAGGACAGGGGCTCGGCCGCGCCGCCCGCGACGATCGCCTGACAGCGTGCGGTCAGTTCCGACGTGCCGGGCGACAGCACGACACCGGCGGCGTCGCGCACCGGCTGCGCGCCCAGCGGCGAGCCGATCGCTCCCGCCGAGACGAGCAGATAGAAGACGGTGCAGAACAGCAGCGACGCGATCAGGCCGATCGGCACGTTGCGCTGCGGATTCTTCGTCTCCTCGGCGGCGGTCGACACCGCGTCGAAGCCGACATAGGCGAAGAAGATCGACGCCGCGGCCCCGGCCACGCCGGTCAGGCCGGTGGGCATGAAGGGGTGGAAATTCGCGCCGTTGATGACCGGCACCGACAGCGCGATGAACAGCGTCAGCGCGGCGACCTTGATCGCGACCAGGATGGCGTTGACGCGCGCGCTCTCGGTGGTGCCGACGACCAGCAGCCAGGTGACGAGCAGCGAGATGATGACGGCGGGCAGGTTGATATAGCCGCCCGACGACGGGCCATTGACCCATTCCATCGGTATGTCGATGCCCAGCAGGTTGCGAAGCTGCCCGACGACATAGCCCGACCAGCCGACCGCCACGGCCGAGGCACCGACCGCATATTCCAGGATCAGCGCCCAGCCGACCATCCAGGCGAGCAGCTCGCCCATGACCGCATAGGTATAGGTATAGGCCGACCCCGCGACCGGCACCATCGACGCCAGCTCGGAATAGCAGAGTGCGGCCACCGCGCAGACGAAACCCGCCAGCACGAAGGACAGCATCATCCCCGGCCCCGCCTTCTGCGCGGCTTCGGAGGTGAGAACGAAGATGCCCGTGCCGATAACGGCGCCGATGCCCAGCATGGTGAGCTGGAACGCGCCTAGCGATCGTTGCAGCCCCTTCTTCTCGGCGGTCGCCAGAATGGCGTCCAGAGGCTTAACGCGCCCGAAAATCATGAATGTCCAATCCCCCCGAGGGAAGGGCGGCCCCGACATGGGAGCGCGCCCGGTGTTTGGTGAATGATCGGGAAGGTTAGCTGCAATTTTATTACGCGCAATCCCTAAGGTGCGCGGGATGCGGTCGGGGGAGGGGATTAAAGACCCTATGCCGGTAGTGATAGATAGGATTGCCGTTCCGTTGCGCGGTAAGCCCCTCCCGCAGGCGGGAGGGGTTTGGGGAGGGCATGGGGTCTCGGAGAGCCTGTCGCCTGTGGCTTTCCCTCCCCCATCCCCTCCCGTTTACGGGAGGGGCGTGCCAAGTGTCTGGCTCATCGCGT
>DXIH01000118.1 GCA_019112965.1 Candidatus Sphingomonas excrementigallinarum
ATTTTACATGAACCGCCGCATCGCGCGTTGGGACGGTCATGTCGCGATGCTCGATGACGGAGTCGAGGTGAAGGGCGATATCGTCGTCGCCGGGATCGGCGTGAAGCCGCGTGTGGAATTGGCGGAGGCGGCCGGACTCGAGCTGGCCGACAAAGCAGACGGCGGCGGCGTAAAGGTCGATCAGTATCTCCGCACCTCCGACCCATCTGTTCATGCGATCGGCGATATCGCGAACGTGCCCGATCCACGACTGGTCCACTCGATCCGGGTGGAGCATTGGGTGGTGGCCCAGCGTATGGGGCAATGGCTCGCGCGGCATCTGATCGGCCAGGTGGACGAAGGCTATGCCGATGTGCCGTTCTTCTGGTCGGGCCATTACGACCTCAGCCTGCGCTACGTCGGCCATGTCGCGTCTCCTGATAATCGGACGATCGATGGCGACGTGTCGGCCAGGGATTTTGTGGTGTCCTTTGCCGAGGAAGGGCGTGAGCAGGCCATTCTGACCGCAGGTCGTGACGAACTGGCGTTGAAAAAGGAACATCGGTGGGAGCGGCAGGACCGCGCCGAGGCTGGAGAATAGATGCCGGTTGGGTGAATAATCGGTCATCCCATCGCCGCAATCTTGATTTGGAATGGAACTGGCCGATCTTCGGGGCGCATGATTGGAGCGCACCCATGAACCCCGAAGAACGCACGCTTCTCACCCGATTCCTTGACGAACTGTCCACTGCGCGTACGGGGGCCAAGGACCCCGAGGCTGATGCGATGATCGCCCGCGCGCTGTCATCCAACCCGGACGCCGCCTATCTCCTGGTCCAGCACGCCATCGTCGCCGACCAGTCGCTCCACGCGGCGCAACAGCGCATCGCCGAACTGGAACGCCAGCAGCAAACCGCGCCAGCATCATCGGGCAACAGCTTCCTGCCGCAAAGCAACGGCGGCCCTTGGGGTACCCGCCAGCCGGAAAGCTATTCGCCGCCCCCGCCCGACGTACGACCGGGCGTCTTTTCCGGCGGCGGCGGACTGGGCAGTTTCTTGCGCAGCGCGGGCACCACGGCAGCGGGGGTCGTCGGCGGCGAGATGTTGTTCTCCGGCCTGTCCGACATGTTCGGCCACCGCGGCGGCGGTGGCGGGCTGTTCGGTGGCGGGCAGGGCTTCATGGATCAGCCGGAGAACGTCACGATCAACAATTTCGGCGATGGCGACGGCGGCCGCTTCGACGACGGCAATTCGGATTTCGACAATTCCGACGATTATTGAGCCCGGATCGACCGAGCGGCGTCGCCCTCCTCGCACGCTGCCTGGTCGATCTGCGGCACTGCCCCGATAGCTTGCGCGCCGATAGCGGTCAGGCTGGCGGCCAGTTCCTCGCTGCGGAAGGGTTTGGTCAGTCGTGCGATCCCGACATCCAGACCCTCCGCCTCGGCATAGCCGGATACGATCAGCGCGCGCAGTTGCGGCAGCTTGATATGCAGCTCGCGAGTCAGGTGCGCGCCACTCATCCCGGGCATCAGGTGGTCGGTGACGAGCAGGTCGGGACGCAGACCCGCCTGGACCAGTTCCAGCGCCTGAGCCCCCGATGACGCCTCCACCACGCCGTACCCCAGATCGGCCAGCATGTCGGCGGTGCTCATCCGCACCAGATCCTCATCGTCGACGAGCAACACGGTGCCGACACCGTCCACCGTCGCAGCGGCGGCGTTCGCGTGGGGCGCTGGGCTCGCCTCGACATCGCTGAGCGGCAGCCATAGCGTGATCGCCGTGCCGCGCCCCAGTTCACTAGAAATCGTCAGGCCGCCGCCAAGCTGCGCGGCAAGGCCGTGGGCCATGGACAGGCCCAAACCCGTTCCCTTTCCGACGCCCTTGGTCGAGAAGAAGGGCTCGATCGCGCGCTGCCGGGTCGCCTCGTCCATGCCCATGCCGGTATCGCCGACGTGCAGGCAAACATAGTCGCCCGCCGGAACCTCGATCATCTGATCGACCTCGACCTCGCAATGCGTGACCTTGATCGCCAGCGTGCCCCCGTTCGGCATGGCATCGCGTGCGTTCACCGCCAGGTTGAGCAGCGCCATTTCCAACTGGTTGGCGTCGGCCCTTGCCGGGGGAAGTTCGTCGGCGATCTCGACCGCCAGCGTAATGGTCGGGCCGACCGTGGATTCGATCAGATCCGCCATGCTGTCGACCAGCGGGCCCAGATGGACGGCGGTCGGCTGGAGCGGCTGGCGACGGGCGAAGGCGAGCAGGCGCTGGACAAGCGTCTTGGCCCGCTCCGCCGATTGCAGCGCACCGTCGATCAGTCGCTTCTCGCGCGCGGTACCCGTGCCCTTGCGCATCAGCATGTCGAGCGAGCCAATGATCGGGGTCAGCAGATTGTTGAAGTCATGCGCGACGCCTCCGGTCAGGCTGCCCATCGCCTCGACCTTCTGACTTTGGCGCAGTGCATCCTGGGCGGCCTCCAGCTCCGCTGCCGCCAACAGGCGCTCGGAGATATCGGCGGCCTGGTGGAAGGCAGCAATGACCCGGCCCGCGCTGTCGCGAAGCGGGGTATAGGTGATCTCCCAGACGGGGACGTCGCGATCGGGGCTACCGAATGCCTCAATGACCGTGAAATGTTCGCCGCTCAGCGCCCGGCTCATCAGGCCACGCATCGTTTCGCGCTGATCGGGCACGAACAGCTCATGGAAGACGTCGCCGATCCGCGAGGGGTAGCCATGGATGCGCCGAAATTCGTTGTCATGCGCTTCGTTGAAGGCGATCAGGCGATAATCGGTGTCGAAGGCACAAATGGGCGATGCGATCGCCTCGACGATCTCGTGATAGCGGCGCAGTTCGACGGTTCGTTCGACGACCTGCTGTTCCAGCGTATCCTTCATCCGGAGCAGCGCCAGTTCGGCACGCGATCGTTCGATCGCGGCCTTCACCCGCTCGCCGACATTCTGGACGAGCGCCTCTTCCTCAGGGCTCCAGATTCGCGGGGTGGCGCTCTGGACCGCGAGCAGGCCGACCCATTCCTCTTCCTCGAACAGGACCACGTCGACGAATGCGCCGACCTCGCGCGCCTGAAGGCCCGTCCTTGCACCCTCGCTCAGGCGCTCGTCCGCGCCGACATTGGTCACGACCACCGGCGCGCCGCCGCGATAGGCGGCCAGCAGGTCGGGGCCGAAGCTCTCCAGCGAATGCCGACCGACGATCGACGAAACCCCGCGCGCATAATCGCGCTCCACGGTCATCCACCCACGCGTCGTGATCTCGGCGTAAAAGACCCGGCTGGCCGACATTTCCTCGCCCAGCCGTTCGGCAGCCAGTTCCATGATCTCGGCGGGTGTTTCCAGTGCACGCAGATTGTCGGCCAGGGTCAGCAGGAAGGCGGCCCTGCGTTCGGCCAGGACCCGCTTGGTCGTCTCCGCGATGACGCAGAGTACGCCTACAGGCTGGCCAAGCTCATCGCTGACCGGCGAGGTGTCGAGGTTGACCCACCCGCGCATCTCCTGTCCGTCGCGTCGCAGCGTCATGGGCAGGTCGGGGAAATGCAACGTGCCACCACCCAGGCCGACCGCCATGATTTGGTCGTTGAAGGCCCGCTGCTGCGGCCAGCTGTCGCGGACCTTCGTTCCCAACAGGGCCGCATGGCCGTCGCCGACGAACGCCGCATAGGCATCGTTATAGAGCATCACCCCGTCCTCGCCCCAGAGCAGCAGGAGCGGCACGGCCGAGCGCAGCAGCGTGGCGAGCGACATGGTCAGGGATATCGGCCAGGTTTCGATCGGCCCAAGGGGGCTGGTCGACCAGTCTCTGCGCGCGATCAGCTCGGCGCAATCGCCACCGCCGTTCAGAAAGGGCGTCAGGGTCGACGATGTCACGAGAGCGGTCACTATGGCAGGATACTCGATAAACCGGAAAGCGCGAAGCGCTGATTGATAGACATCAACGCGCCGAAGCGCCGGGAGTAACGGGCTTGCTGGGCCGACCGATAAAAAAGGGCCCCGGCTTTCACCGAGGCCCATGTCCGATCACAGGGGGGGATCGAAGGCTTAGAAGGTGCCGCGCAGGCCGACCAGGAATTGACGGCCCGGCTTGTACTGGGTGAACGTCGCATTCTCGAACTGGAAGTAGGAGCGCAGCGTCGCATTGGTGAAATTGGCGACGTTGACGGTCAGCTGCGGTGCACCGGGGATACCGAAGATCTTGTCGAGGTCGAAGGCCGACGAGAAGTCATAGCTCGTATAGTCGGTGCCGAACAGCGCGGCGGCCGGGATGCCGTTCTGCGCCGCGCCGCTATTCTGCGATCCCTGGCGCGAGGTGGTAGCGACGCGCAGCATCACGCCGTTCTTCTCGTAATAGGCGGTGATGTTGTAGGTGAAGGGCGCCACGCCGAACGCGATGGCCGGGCCGTCGCTGCGCTGGTCGACGATCGTGGCGTTGGCATTAAAGCCGAAGCCGGTGATGCCCAGCGACCGGGTCAGGAAGTCGAGCGGCTGGACCCACTGGAATTCCAGGCCGTTGATGGTCAGCTTGTTGGGCACGTTGACCTGCGACGTGACCTGAACCTGCGCCGATCCCGGCCCGCCGCGCGAGTTGATCGCGATCTGCTGCGTCGGGTTCAACGTGTCATAGGTGATGCCGTATTGCGCGAGGTTCGAGAAGGGCACCGTGCTGATCGCGGTGGTGGTGAACCCTTCCAGCGACTTGCGGAAGGCATTGAAGCTGATGACGCCTTCCCGGCCCGTATAATATTCGAAGCCTAGGTCGAGATTGGTCGACAGGTAGGGTGCCAGCGCCGGGTTGCCGATCGACGCCTGGTCGGCCGAGGGCGCGCCGAAGTTGATGCCAGGCAGCTGCGCCGATGGATCGGGCCGCGTCATCGTGCGCGAACCTGCGACACGCACCACCGCATGGTCGCCGATATCGTAGGCGAAGGTCGCGGCGGGCAGCCATTCGGAATAGACGTTGCGCGTGGTGGCGATGTTGATGATGCTCGGATAGCGGCTGCCATCGGGCAGCGTGCCGCCGTTCGCGGTGGTGTTGCGCGGATCGGGCAGCGAGACACGGCCCGAGATCGTCTGGATCGTGTTGACGTACCGCAGGCCGACATTGAAGCGCAGCGTGTTGCCGCCCAGCTCCTGCGAACCGTTGAGGGTCGCGAAGGCCGACTTCACGATCTCGCGGATAAAGCCGGCGCTGGCGCCGGTGTTGGCGCCACCATTTTCCGGCGCGTTATCGTGATAGAATTGGTAGTTGGTGGCCTTCTGGAAGGCGGGCCAGTTGACCGTCACGAAACCGGCGGGGCCGGGCATCAGATAGCTGGGGGCCGCGCTGTTGGGCACCAGCGACCCGCCATAGCTGACCGGGCCGCTCATGCCGGAGCTGAAGCCGGTGCCATAGCCCGGATAGGTCGGATAGCCTGCAGGCGCGGCGCCCGGTGCGTTCAGGCCTTCGCAGGGCGGCTGCGAATTGGGCGAGGGGACCGAGACGTTGGGATTGTTGCCGCAGACCGCGTTCTGCCAATATTGGCTGTTGTCGAACCCGCGGATCTGGCGCGACGTGTTGTCGAAGGCGCCGCCGACCTTCAGGTTCAGGTCGGTATCGCCCCAGGTCAGATCACCGCGAAGGCCCTTGTTGATGTTCAGGCGACGCTCGTCCTGCAGGTTGACGCGGCTGCCCGCATACCAACCGAAATTCTTCGGATCGTTCAGGTCGAGCCCGCTTGTGATCGTCGGGATGCCGCCGGTATTGGAATAGGTGACGGTATTGCCGACGCCCAGCGGCGTGGTCATGCCGACGGTCGGGCTTTCGCGGTGGAAAGTCGACCGAGCGTAATTGCCCTGGAAGTTCAGCTTCAGCTTGTCGTCAATCTGCCATTCGCCGCCGGGATTGACGCTCCAGAGGTGCGTTGTCTCGGTATAAGGACGGAATTCGTCGAAGAACTGCGCATTGGCGAAGGTGCCGCCGGTAACCGTGCAGCCCGCGCTGCAATCCGACTTGTCGAAGGTCAGGTTGGTCGGGATCGACGCACCGTTGCGAACGATCCAGGCCATGTCTTCGCGGATCAGCTCGTTCTTCTTGAAGCCGTAGAGGCCGTCGATGTAGAAATGCAGCTCATCGCTTGGGCGGTATTCGGCGCTGACGATTGCGTTGATGCGGTCGCGCGGGCCCCGGATATCGGCGACGCGGCCGAGGCGTGGGATCAGCCCATTGTCGATCTGCTGGATGGTCGCGCCCGGATTGTTGGCGAGCAGGAAGTTGCGGTCGATCACCGTGCCGGGAACGAGGCCCGCACCGGCGCCGACCGGCACCGTCGCCGGGATCGTCCAGTTGCCGCCGCCGATGCTGTTGCAACCGCTGGTCGCGCCGCACTGCGCGGCGGTCAGCGCGGGATTGGTGTAGCCGATCGTCTCGAACCCGCGCGTTTCGGTGAACAGCCGCTGCGCCGACACGCCGCCTAGGATACCGAAGGTGTCGTTCCGCCAGCTGCCGATCAGCGAGCCGCGCGCGCCGATCCGGGCGTCGGGCGTCTGGTTCGACCCCTGGATGTTATAGGCGAGGAACGGCCCGCTGCGGTCGAACGGCCGTGCCGAGCGCAGGTCGACATTGCCCGCTGCACCGCCTTCGAGCAGGTCGGCGGTATAGCTCTTGTTCACCGTCAGCTTGGTGAACAAGTCCGTCGGGAAGAAACTGAGGTCGACCGAACGGTCGGTGCCCTGCGCATCGGTCGCGCCCGACGAGGCGACCGCGATCGGCGCGCCGTTCAGGGTCACGTTGGTGAAGTTCGATCCCAGGCCGCGAATGGCGACGTTGGTGCCTTCCCCCGTCACATCGCGGGTAATGGTGACGCCCGAAATGCGGTTGAACGATTCCGCGATATTGGTGTCGGGGAACTTACCGATATCCTCGGCGAAGATCGAGTCGGTGAAGCCGGTCGCGGCGCGCTTGGCGTTGGTCGATTTGGCCAGGCTGGAGCGATAGCCGGTGACGACGATATCCGCGGTCCCGTCATTCGCATCGGTTTGCGGCGCGGCCGTTGCGGCGTTGTCCGGAATGGTGCCGGGAGTCTGCTGCTGGGGAGCCGCCTGTGCCCAGGCGGTCGACGCGCTCATCGCGCCAACGGCCGTAGCGCAGAGCAGGGCGATGCGGCTGAGACGGATTGGGGGCACGGATTTCATGTCAGGTCCTCTCTTGCGGCCCGCTGTCGTTCGTTGCGACATGCGGATTCATTATGGTCGATCGATGGGTTTGGGGTGTCGGATCAGCGGGATGACGGCATGGCATCGCGGCGGCAGCCCTGCGGCTCGCGGTCTGTCGATGCTTCGGCGATGGCAATGCCGTTAACCATTCTATCCCCTCCAACCGTCTGATGCGGCGTGTACTGATAGCGCTATCGTTCTGCCCTATTGGTCGGCGAGTCAATTCAAATTGGTTAGGCCGCAATGTGATTGTGACGAACTATGGCTGTTCTGCCACAGGCCTGGCGTCCTGAAACGAAGCGGTTGCTGGTCCTGCGCATGTCGTCAAAAAAGGACTAGATGCTGCCATCCTACATTTGCGGTGCGCGGCCAGTCACGGCATCGGCCCGACCAAAGGGCGAGTGGTTGGTTTTGCCGATACGGATAGGCGAATGGTCGCGGCTATGACGAACCGCGACCGTTGACCATCTTACGGGGTATGGCCCGGGGCGTAGGGAAAGTGCTGCGCCTTGTACCAGGCCAGATCATGTTCGGGCGCTCGGACCCCGGCGGGAAGCGCGCGATGGTTGACCGACATCCAATAGGCCAGGCTCGCATCGCGCCACCAGCGCGCTTCGCGCTCCTGAATGGCAAGATAGGTCGCCGTCTTCTGCCAACGTTCCGCGTCGATTTTGCCACGCAGGCTGTCCCATTGCTGCTGCATCCCTGCGACATAGGCGACACCGCGATCATAATGGGCGACCAGATCCTCCCACAGCGTCCGGCCGTCTTTCATCCGGCGGTCCCAGGGCAGGTGGTGAAACCAGAGCAACATGGATTCCGGCGTCGTCTCGGGTTCCGCAAAGGCTTTGGCGACCGGCCCGGCATATTGGCTGACTGCGTTGCTGCCCGAAGCCGTTCGGTCGAAGCCGATGCCGTTTGCGTCGGCGCGGTGATAATAGGTCGGGTTCCATTCGGGCCGCGCCAGATCGGACACCCACGGTCCCGGTCCATAGTGATGACCCGTCGCCATCAGATGCGCGAGGCCCAGCGCGCCGGTATAGTCGACCACGGCCTCGCGGCTTCCCATCATCATCGCGGTGACGGTGTCGATGACCTGGGGATCGTTACCGAAGGTCTGTGCGGCCCAAGCGCGGGCGATGTCCTGCGCCGACAGCTCGGGATCCCAGGCCAGGCGGCCAAAGGCATACCAGTTCCCCTGGTTGAAGGTCGACCCGCTCCAGTCGCGGTCGCGCCCGATATTGGCGACGCCCGCCATGCCGGAGAGCTTGTGATGCTCGGCCTGCCCATCGACGACATCGGCAACCGTCTCGCCCGGCTTCTGCCCGGTCTTGGCGTCCAGCACCTCGGTAAAGAGCGGGCCGAGATAGGCGAGATGAGTCGCAAACCCGAGATATTCCTTGGTAATCTGGAACTCGATCATCAGCGGCGTGCGCGGCATCGCACCGAACAGCGGGTGGAAGGGCTCGCGCGGCTGAAAATCGATCGCGCCGTTCTTGACCTGCACCAGCACATTGCCGGCGAACTGGCCGTCGAGCGGCTTGAACTCGGTATAGGCCTGCTTTGCGCGGTCCTCGGGATCGGTTTCGGCATAGACGAAGGCACGCCACATCACGATGCCGCCATGAGGCTTTACCGCAGCGGCCAGCATGTTGGCGCCGTCGGCATGGGACGCGCCATAGTCGCGCGGGCCAGGCTGGCCCTCGCTATTGGCCTTGACCAGAAAGCCGCCGAAATCGGGGATAGTACGATAGATTTCGTCGGCCTTCGCCTTCCACCACGCCGCCACCGCCGGATCGCGCGGATCGGCGGTCTTCAACCCGCCCAGTTCGATCGGCGCGGAGAACTTTACCGACAGATAGACCTTGATGCCCCAGGGTCGGAAGACATCCGCCAGTGCCGCCGCCTTGGCGATATAGGGCGCGGTCAGGCTGTCGGCCTTCGCATTGACGTTGTTCAGGACAGTGCCGTTGATCCCGATCGAGGCATTGGCGCGTGCGTAATCAGTGTAGCGCGGATCACGAAAGTCCGGCAGCGTCCACCAGTCCCAGAGCGACTGGCCCGCATAGCCGCGCTCGACCGATTCATCGAGATTGTCCCAATGGTCGAGCACGCGCAGCCTGACCTTGGGAGCCGAGCGCAGCGTCACGCCATCCGCCTTGCCGCCGGTGGCGAGATAACGGATCAACGCGAAGGCACCATAGAGTGCGCCGCGATCGCTGTTGCCCGCGACCAGCAGCACCCGCTGCCCGTCCAGCGTCACCGAGCGCACCAGATAGCCTTCCTCACCAAGCCCCTCGAACGGCAAGCGCAGCGCGTGGAGGGAAGGGGCCGAGGCGGTCGCCACCACCACGGGGGGCGAGCCAGCGGGCAAGGCGCGGCGCAGTTCGGAGCCCGCTAAGCTCAGCGTCGGCGAGGCCCCCAATAGCCTGACGTCGACCTGTCCGACCGATGGCGCCGTCATGCGCAGCCACAGCGCGTAACCATCGTCGGCCGCCGCCGGAAACGGCAGCGCAACCGCGGCCAGGGATAGCGCGGTGGCCCAAGCGCAAAACCGTTTCATGCCATACTCTCCCGATGCGTCGGCGATTGACAAGCCGACGCTTGGCCCGCACGTTACCGCTATCAGACCAATTGGCAAGTCGGGTTGGACCGGCTGCCTGACAGGAGAGGCCTGAATGACTCGCTGGCACGACCCGATCCGCCATGCCGCTTCGTGCGGCCGTCCTTCCGTCGCGCTTTCGTTCGCCTGAAGGACGTTTCTATGCCCAAGATCGTTTCCGCCCGTCTGATCGTCACATCGCCGGGCCGCAACTTCGTCACGTTGAAGATCGAGTGCGACGACGGCACCACCGGCCTGGGCGATGCCACGCTCAACGGGCGCGAGATGGCCGTCGCCAGCTATCTGCAGGATCACGTCATTCCGTGCCTGATCGGTCGGGAGGCGCACCGGATCGAGGACATCTGGCAGTATCTCTACAAGGGCGCCTATTGGCGGCGCGGGCCGGTGACGATGACGGCGATCGCGGCGGTCGACATGGCGCTATGGGACATCAAGGGCAAAATTGCTGAGTTGCCGGTCTATCAGCTGCTGGGCGGCGCCGCGCGTGAGGGTTGCATGGTGTATTGTCATGCCAATGGCACGACGATCGAGGACACCATCGCCACCGCGATCCGCCACCGCGACGAGGGGTATCGGGCGATCCGGCTGCAATGCGGCGTGCCGGGCCTGGCCTCAACCTATGGCGTCGCCAAGGCGGGCCAGCGCTATGAGCCCGCCGATGCCGACCTTCCCAGCGAAAGCGTCTGGTCGACCGAGAAATATCTACGCGTGGTCCCCGAACTCTTCGCCGCCGCGCGGGAGGCGCTGGGCTGGGACGTGCATCTGCTCCACGACGTCCACCACCGGCTGACCCCGATCGAGGCGGCGCGACTGGGTAAGGATCTGGAGCCTTATCGCCCCTTCTGGATCGAGGATGCGACCCCCGCCGAGGACCAGGAGGCTTTCCGGCTGATCCGCCAGCACACAACGACCCCGCTGGCGGTGGGAGAAATCTTCAACTCGATATGGGATGCCAAGCATCTGATCGAGAACCGGCTGATCGACTATATCCGTGCGACCGTCGTCCATGCGGGCGGCCTGACCCATTTGCGACAGATCGCCTCGCTTGCCGACCTCTATCAGGTGCGCACCGGCTGTCACGGCGCGACCGACCTGTCGCCTGTCACCATGGCGGCGGCGCTGCATTTCGGGCTGTCGGTGCCCAATTTCGGCATTCAGGAACACATGCCGCACACGGCCGAGACGGACGCGGTCTTCCCGCATCATTATCGCTTCGAGGACGGTATGATGCACCCTGGCGACGTACCCGGCCTGGGCGTCGAAATCGACGAAACGCTGGCTGGAACCTATCCCTACAAGCGTGCCTATCTGCCGGTGAACCGGCTCGAGGACGGGACCTTGTGGAGCTGGTGACATGAGCGATCTGACCCAGGCTGCCGCCACCGCGCCCGACATCGCCGCCCATGCCGTGCCGCCGCCGCGCGGGCGGGTGCGCTGGGTCATTTGCGGGCTGCTCTTCGCCGCCGTCGTACTGAGCTATATCGATAGGCTGGTGCTGGGCGTGCTCAAGCCGCAGCTGACCGCGCTCTATGGCTGGAGCAATAGCGGCTATGGCGACATTACCGGCTATTTCCAGGTCGCCTATGGGTTCGGTTTCCTGTTGTTCGGCTGGTTGATCGACCGGATCGGGCCGCGTGCGGGCTATATGCTGGCGATGGGGGCGTGGACGGTCGGGCATTTCGCACAGACACTTGTTACCTCGACGACCGGCTTCGCGCTCGCCCGTATTCCGCTGGCGTTGGGGGAGGCAGGCACATTTCCCTCGGCACTGGCCGCCGCTTCGCAATGGTTCCCCAAGAAGGAGCGTGCGATGGCGATCGGCATCTTCAATGCCGGGGCCAATGTCGGTGCGGTGGTGACACCGCTGCTGATCGGGTTCCTCATCGCCGATCTGGTGCTCGACTGGCGCTGGGCGTTCATCATCACCGGGCTGTTCAACCTCGTCTGGCTGACGGCGTGGTGGCGGCTGTACCATCCTCCGCAGAGCCATCCGCGCATCACCCCCGAGGAGCGCGCCTGGATCGAGGCCGAGCCGGTCGAGACGAGCGGTCGCGCCGGGTTCCTCACCGTGCTGCGACACCGCGAAAGCTGGGCCTATATGACCGGGCGGTTCCTGATCGACCCGGTCTGGTGGACCTTCCTGTTCTGGTTGCCCGACTTCTTCCACACTCGCTATGGCTATGACCTGAAGAATTTCGGGCCGCCGCTGGTCGCCATTTATATCCTGGCCGATGTCGGCGCGATCGTCGGCGGCTGGTATTCGTCGCGTCTGCTCAAGCGCGGGGTGGAGACGGGGCGGGCGCGCAAGCGGGCGATGTTCGCCTGCGCGCTGTTCGCCCTGCCGGTGATGTTCGCCGCGCAGGCAGGCAGCATCTGGATCGCGGTGGCGATGATCGGTCTGGCCTGTGCCGCGCATCAGGGCTTTTCGACCAACCTCTTCGCCCTGCCCGGCGACCAGTTCCCGCGTTATGCGCAGGGCACATTGATCGGGTTGGGCGGCTTTGCCGGGGCGGCCGGAGGGTTCATTGCGTCCAAGGCGCTGGGCGCGTTGCTCGATCGGGTGGGGAGCTATCAACCCTTTTTCATCGCGTGCGGCGTCGCCTATCTCGTCGCGCTACTGGTCTTCCATATCCTCAACCCGCGCTACCGGGACGTGCGGATCCGCCCCGTGTAACATTTCATGTCCCGGTCGCGGGGTCGGATATATGGCCGGATCGGTTGGTTTCTCGCTCGCATAGCCGGGAGCCAATATGAACAGCATCGCCTTCGCCCATCTTCTTCTCGCTTCGACGATGGTCGCAGGCGGGGCCGCCGCCCAGTCGGCGCCGCAGGTCGTCGGACTACCGCCGCAGCCGGCGCCCTATGCGACGGAGTCGGTCATCAACCACCCCAGGACCATCGGCTGGCCGGAAGGGCGCAAGCCGGTCGCCCCGCGTGGCTATGAGGTGGTGAAATTCGCGGGCGGCCTCGACTATCCGCGACAGGCGCTGCTTCTGCCCAACGGCGATGTCATCGTCGCGGAGGCGCGGACCAAGCCCAAGCTCGACGCCGATCCCGAGGTGCAGCGCGGGCAGGCGCTGTCCAAGACCACCGGCTTCAGTGCCAACCGCCTGACCCTGCTGCGCGATGCGGATCGGGACGGAGTGGCGGAACAGCGGTTCGTGCTTCGCGAAGGGCTGAACCAGCCGTTCGGAATGCAATATGTCGGCGGACGGCTTTATGTCGCGAATACCGACGGCGTGGTGAGCTTTCCCTTCCAGCCCGGCCAGACGGCGATCACCGCCGCACCCAAAACGCTGATGGCGCTGCCCGCCGGGGGGTATAATAATCACTGGACCCGCAACCTGCTGCTCAGCCCCGATGGGCGTACGCTCTATGTCTCGGTCGGCTCGGCTTCCAATGTCGGGGAGTTCGGCATGGACGAGGAAAAGCGCCGCGCCGCGATCCTCGCGGTCGACCTCGCGACCGGGCGGGAGCGGCTCTATGCCTCGGGCCTGCGCAATCCGGTCGGGATGGCTTGGGCGCCTGGCGGTGTATTGTGGACGGCGGTCAACGAACGGGACGAGATCGGCGATGACATCTCGCCTGATTATCTGGTCGGCGTGAAGGAAGGTGGCTTCTATGGCTGGCCGTACAGCTATTACGGGAAGCAGGACCCCCGCCATGTCAATGAGCGTCGTGATCTGCTGGCGACCACGCTGATGCCCGACGTTGCGGTGGGCCCCCATTCCGCCGCGCTCGGCGTGGCGTTCGACAAGGGAAATTCGGGGCAAACCGCCTATGTCGCACGGCATGGTTCGTGGAATCGCTCGAGCTTCAGCGGTTATGACGTGCTGGCGGTGCCGTTTGCGAGCGGGCGCCCGACCGCTGCGCCACAACCCTTCCTGACCGGCTTCATCGCCGATGCCAAGAAGGGGGAGGTCTATGGCCGTCCGGTCAGCGTCCAGACCCGTGAGGACGGCGCGATCTTCGTGCTCGACGATGCGGGGGATACGGTCTGGCTGGTTCGTCGCAGCTCGTGAGATGCGGATATGGTGCGGCGATGGCGGCCTTCGGGCTGGTCACCGTCGCGGCCGCCGGTCCCGCCCAGGGCCAGTCGATCCCGTTCGCCGACACCGAGGATGCCACCCTGTCCGAGATCGATGTGAAGGATGGCAGCAGGGATTGGCATCCGGTGGTAACGCTCGACATCCGCAACGGAGATTATGCGCGCGGCGCGTTGGACGATGACGACGCCGCGCTCGACCGTGTGCCCATTCATTTTGCGCTGGGCGGCGCGCTGGTCGTCCGGCGCGGACGGGATGGCGAAGGCGATCTGTTCGTTATCGGGCAAAGCTCCAACGGCTTTCACGCGCCTCGCGCCGATGAGCGTATCGCGCCACGCGCCTGGTATGAGAGCAACAATCTGCTGGGGCTCGCATGGCGTCCGGTGGCAGGGCTCACGACCGCCGCAAGCTATACGATCAAGACCAGCCCCAACGGCGTGGCCTCGACGACGCATGAAGCGAGCGTCAGCATATTCTACACGGCGGATCGCGGGCTGGGGCGATGGAAGCCGCGCGCGGCGATCACCCGCCGTACGCAAGGGCAGGGCGGCCTCTATACGATCGCCGGGATCAGTCCGTCCTTCGCGCTTTCGGGGCGGAAAGACGGCCTGTCGCTAGGCGTGCCGGTTCTGGTCGGCATCGGTTGGAACGGCTTCTATGCCAAGGGCAGCGGTACGCGTGTCTATGGCAGCGGTGGGTTGACGCTCGCCCACCCCGTCAAACTTGGTGGAAGCGCCGCGACCTTGCAGGCGAATTTCGTCGCATTGGTCCGGGATAACCGGCTCCGCCGACTCGATGCGCCGGGCGGGACCACGGCGACCGTGGTTCCGCACGCCACCGTCTCGCTGACCATGGCTTGGTAACACCTTCGGATCCCGGCGGGAGCCGACTTCATTTCGGTGCGTTTACAAACCGAAAGAGGGAGTGACGATCGATATGCGGAAAGGGACGGTATTGGCGCTGGGGTTGCTGCTGTCGGCATGTGGCGGTCAGGTCGCGACAGATCAGAATGCGACATCCCAGGCGGATGAACAGGCCGGTCCCGCCCGATGGAGCGACCGCACCCGGGGACAGCTCAAGCAGGCGATCGACGCGCGCGCGGCGCATGGGCTGGACCAGATGGCGTTCGACGTGCCGAACGGGGATGACGCCGCGACCACGCAACAGGCGCTGCGCTTCGCCGCCGCCCTGGCGCGGGGGGCGACCGATCCGACCAAGCTGTACGAGGTCTATACGGTTCCCCGTCCATCGCCGGACCTGAAGGCCGGACTGGCGGCGGCGCTGCGCGATGGCGACCTGACCAAGTGGCTCAACGGCCTCGCGCCGCAGGATGGCAATTACAAGCGGCTGTCCGACGCCTATCTCAAGCTCAGGCAGCAGCCACAGGATGCCGACATCAAGATCGCGGGCACCGGCGAACCGATCAAGCCGGGCGAAACCGATCCGCGGCTGCCCGCCATCATGCGCGAGCTGGTCGTTCTCGATTATCTGGCGCCCAACGCCGCGCAAGGCGACAGCTATAGCCCGACCATCGTCGATGCCGTGCGCCGCATGCAGGCCGATTACGGCATGAAGCCCGACGGCATCATCGGCAGCGAGGCGCTGGCGATCCTCAACATGTCGAACGCCGACCGGGCCCGCGCGATCGCCGTCGCCATGGAGCGGTTGCGATGGCTGGAGCGGACGCCGCCCGCAACCCGGATCGACGTCAATATCGCCGCCGCCCGCCTGACCTATTGGCGCGACGGCAAGATCGTCGACAGCCGCAAGGTCGTGGTCGGCGAGCCGGATACGGAAACGCCGCAGCTGGGTTCGCCCATCTACCGCCTCGTCGCCAATCCGACTTGGACCGTACCCCGCTCGATCCAGGAAAAGGATATGGCGAAGAAGGGGCCGGGCTATCTGAAGGCCAACAACATGGTCTGGAAGGATGGATGGATCGTGCAGCAGCCCGGCCCGAAGAACTCGCTCGGGCTGGTCAAGTTCGACATGCTGAACGACCACGCCATTTATCTGCACGATACGCCTGCCAAGGCGCTGTTCAATCTGGTTCAGCGTCAGCGGAGCCATGGTTGCGTCCGCGTCGACGATGCGCTGGGCTTTGCCGAGATGCTGGCGAAGGACGAAGGCGTGCTCGACGAATGGCACAAGGCGCGTGAGACGGGCAAGGAGAGCTTCGTGAAGCTGCCCCGCCAGATTCCCGTCCGACTGCTCTATCAGACCGTGCTGTTCGACGATGCTGGCGAGCCGATCGTGCGCAACGATCCTTATGGCTGGGATGACCGGGTGGGTGCCGCGCTGGGCTTCAAGGCGGGCAAGGCGCTGCGTGTACAGACCGGCGCGGCGGATGTCGGCCCCTGATCCTACCCCCTCCATCTATTGAGGTTGGATAGGAAGTTGGCGAGTTCGCGGCGGCGGCATTGCTCCTCCGCGAACTCGCCATCGACACCCAGACGCCATCGTAAGGCCCGGTCGGCCGGAGCGTCGTGCAGGGCATCGAGGTCGTGGGTCCAGGTCTCGACATCCGCCTCACGGTCGGCGAGCCCGGCCTCGACCAGATCGGCGCCCTGCGCGGCAATCGCGATGGCGATCTCGCGCAGGGCGAGTTCGGGATGATATTGGACGCCCCAGAAGACGCCCCGGTCGAACCGGATTTCCGCCGCCTGCACCTGCGTCACCGCATTGCTAGCGAGCAGAACGGCACCGGGCGGCAGTTCCTCGACCTCGTCGCCGTGAATGGCGGGCGCGTCCCAGCTGGGCGGTCGGCCAGCCAGCAGCGGATGGTTTCGGCCTGCTTCCGTCGGGGCGATGC
Organism: Candidatus Sphingomonas excrementigallinarum; assembly: GCA_019112965.1. Classification (GTDB taxonomy): domain Bacteria; phylum Pseudomonadota; class Alphaproteobacteria; order Sphingomonadales; family Sphingomonadaceae; genus Sphingomonas; species Sphingomonas excrementigallinarum. The sequence continues at coordinate 16,663 of DXIH01000118.1, forward strand.
GTCGGGCTATGCCTGCTTCCATCCGGGTGGGCATCTTGCGCACCCGCCCGCCTGCCGCCGCAACCGCGATCTGCAATCCTGCGCAGGAGCCGAAGGACGGAACACCCGCCGCAAAGACCCTTCGCATGAAGTCGAGCTGATGCCGGACCTCGGGGCTGTCGTCATAGACGTGCATCGGCGATCCGGTCAGGAAGACCGCATCAAATTGGGCCAGCCGATCGGTCATAAAATCGCATGCCGCATCGTCGGCGGGGGATAGAATCGTCGTCTGGATGCCGGGCTGCATCTGCTCGAGCGTCGAAGCATAGGTCTCACCGGAGCTTTTCCCGGCCCGCTGGCGACGCGCTTCGCGCTCTTCGGGCAATTCGCTTTGCGCGATCAGATAATGCGGCACGACATGCTTTCGATAGTGAACAGCGTCAACGCGCCCTGTCGCCCGATGGTTCGTACCAAGTATCGAATATTTATCGGAAAAACCTTTGTGACGCGTGACGACGATCGGGCCTGTCGCCGGATAGGTCCTGACAGCTATTGCGAGCGAGTTGCAATCGCATGATCTTTTGGCTAAGCGCCTGCCACCACAAAGGGGGTGGCAGGAATGAATATGCGCTGGCGGCTTTTGGCGATGACGACGGTCGCACTATATCCGGCGATCGCCCATGCGCAGGACGTCAGGCCGCAGCAAGAGGCGATAGCCACTGAAGAGGCTGGCGATGCGCCCACGAAGGACATTGTCGTCAGCGCGTCCCGCTCCGTTCTGCCGCCCAATGCCCTGCCGATGACGATCGATGTCATCGACAAGCAGGCGCTCGACCAGCAGCTCGCCATTTCCGGCTCTGTCGTCGATGCGGTTGCGACGCTGACCCCGTCCTTCTCTCCGACCCGTCAGAAGCTGTCGGGGGCGGGCGAAACGCTGCGCGGGCGTTCGCCGCTCTATGCGATCAACGGCATCCCGCAGACGACCCCGCTGCGCGACGGCAGCCGGGACGGCTATACGATCGACGGCTTTTTCATCGACCGGGTCGAGCTGATCTATGGCTCGAACGCGCTCCAGGGCATCGGCGGGACGGGCGGTATCGTCAACCAGGTGACCGTGGGCGCACCGCGTCGCGAGGGACTGAGCGGGCGGGCGCTTGTGCAGGGCACCGCCGACACCGATTTTCGCGGTGAGGGACTGGGCGGCAAGGTCGGCGGACTGCTTCAGTACAAGTCGGGCCGCTTCGATATCAGCGCGGGTGCCGTCTATGAGAAGCGCGGCGTCTTTTATGATGGCGAGGGGCGCCGTGTCGGCCTGAACCTGACCCAGGGGGAGACGCAGGATTCGCGCACGACTTCGCTGTTCGCGCGGGCGGGCTATGCCGTGACCGATACGATGCGGCTGGACCTGATCGCCAGCCGTTTCGAGTTGAAGGGGGACGGCGATTATGTCGCCGTGGCGGGCAACCGCCTGACCGGCCTGCCGACCAGCTCGCAGCGCGGCAACCCGCCTGGGCGGAGTGCCGCCAGCCGGACGGAGAGCGTTGCGTTGTCGCTGACCGATCCCGATATGGCCGAGGGTAATCTGGTCGGTCAAATCTTTTGGAACCGCACCCATGATACGTTCGGCGCGGAGATCAATCCGATCGCGACCTTCCAGGATTCGCGGATCGCGCCGGTCGGCACGCTGGTCGACCAGTCGCAGAACCGCAGCCGCAAGATCGGCGGGAAGATCAGCTACGAGCGCGCCATTCCAGGTTTCGAGGCGCTGACCGCCATCGTCGGCTTCGACGCGTTGTGGGACCGAACCGAGCAACGGCTGATCCTGACCGATCGCGTCTGGGTGCCGCCCAGCGATTTCCGCAGCCTGGCCCCGTTCGGTCAGCTGAACCTGGCGCTGTTCGACAAGGCCGTGCGGCTGGCGGGCGGTGTACGGTGGGAAAATGTGCGCATCCGCATCGATGACTATACGACGCTCGCCACGTCCAACCGCGTTTCGGTGAAGGGCGGCACGCCGACCTTTCAGGATGCGCTGTTCAATGGCGGTGTCATCGTCGAGCCGATCCGGGGCATCCGCGCCTATGCCAGCTATGCCGAGGGTTTCACCGTACCCGACATCGGTCGGATCACCCGCGCGGTAAACCGGCCCGGCGTCGAGATCGACAAGTTCCTCGACATCGCGCCGATCGTTTCGAACAATCGGGAGATCGGTGTCGAGGTGAAGCGCGGGCCGTTCGACGCCAGCACCGCCTATTTCTGGTCGTCAACCGACAAGGGGCAGTTGCTGATCGCCAACCCCGGTGGGATTTTCGACGTCCAGCGGTTGCGCACCGAGATCCAAGGCTTGGAGATCAACCTGGGCATGCGCCTGCCGCTTCCGGGGACGCGCCTGTCGATCGGCTATGCGCATCTCTCCGGCCGTTATGACAGCAGTACGCCGCCTGACGGTGTCGTCGATACCGACCTGGACGGCACCAATATCTCACCCGACCGGCTCAACCTGGCGGCCAGCTATGATCGTGGGCCTTGGTCGGCGCGGTTGCAGAGCCAGTTCTTCCTGTCGCGTACGTTCAAGGGCGTGTCGCGTGATCCGCGCAACGACTTTGGCGGCTACACGGTCGTGGACGGGACCGTCGCCTATGACACCGGCAAGGGGACCATCTACCTCGCGGCGCAGAACCTGCTTGACCGCTTCTATGTCGATTATTCCAGCGACACGCGCCTGCCGACCGACAATTTCAGCTATTTTGCCGGGCGCGGTCGGACCATCACGCTGGGTTGGGACGTGAGGTTCTGACCATGAAATGGCTGGACCTTCTCCATCGCTGGACGGGCGGTGTGATCGGCCTGGTGCTGGCGCTGCTCGGGCTGACCGGATGCCTGCTCGTCTGGAAGGCGGCGTGGATCATGGTGCCGGGCAAGTCGATGCCCCTGATCCGCGATCCGGCATCCGTCGCGATGGCCGTGCAGCGATTGCTGCCCCAGCCAAGGCGCGGGGCGAGCGTGGTGTTCGCCGATAACGGCTTTGCGCTGAACCAGCTTCGACTGCCAGGCGGGGCGGGGGCCTATGCCGATCAGGCCGGGCACGTCGTCGACCGTTGGAGCAGCCAGTGGGAGCGCCCGGAGCTGTGGCTGTTCGACTTTCACCATCACCTCTTCACCGGCGATGTCGGCGAGACGGTAATCGGCGTGGCGGGCCTTTGTGGGCTGTTTTTCGTCGTGACGGGCGCGATCCTGTGGTGGCGGACGCGGCGAACCTTCAAATGGCGGCTGTTGCCCAAGCGCCTGAGCCGTCCTGCGATCGTCATGCACCATCGCGACCTGGGCATCGTCGTCGCACCCCTTCTGTTGCTCTCGACGGTTACCGGCGCGGCCATGGTGTTTCGGCCGTTTGCGATGATCGTCGTCGCTCCCTTCGGTTCGCCCGCCAAGGCGCTGGCCGCCTTGCGTCCGGGCAAGGTCCATGGCGGCGCGCTGGCCGCCGACCCACCCTGGCATGCGATGCTGACGACCGCGACCCGACATTTCCCGGACGCCGTGCCCCGTATCCTGAGCCTGCCGCGCAAGCCCGGCGATCCCATCACGTTGCGGATGCGGCGGGCGGACGAGTGGCTGCCCAACGGCCGGACGACCCTGTCCTTCGATGCCGCCACCGGCCGGTTGTTGTCGAGCACCGACGCGATGGCGATGCCGCGTGCCGCCCGGGTCTATAATATGCTCTATCCGCTTCATGCCGGGCGGGTCGGCGGGGTGGCGTGGAAGCTGCTGATGACCGCCAGCGGGCTCGCCCTGACCCTGCTGGGATCGCTGGCGGTGTGGAGCTTCTGGTTCCGGCGACCTCGCCGCCCGCGCAACGCCCGATAGCGGAGCAGCGCCTCCACCGCATCGGTCTGGATCAGGCGGACGCCCATATCTGCCAGTCGACCCCAGACCGCTGCGGGATCGCGCCGCGCTTCGGGATCGCCGCCCAGGCCGGCGACGAAGCCCGCAAAGAGCGTGTTGACCCAGACGGGCAGGCCCACGGTCCTGAGGCGACGCCCGCGAACGTCTTCACGATCACCCGGTCCTGCGCGCCCGCCCCGTACACGGCGTCAACGACATCGCCGTAAATGGCGTCCTTGACGTAGAGGTCCAGGACGATGCGATCCCTGGCGAGCGGCAATATCTTGTCCAGGGTCAGCATCCGCTCGTCTTCCACAGCGCCACCGCCTTCCGCTTGGACTCCTCCGTGAACCGACGCCTCGTCGTACTCGCCATCATACACTTTGTGGTTCCGCAAAGCATATCGTCGGGGTTCGCCAAACCGAGTGACGATAACTGGTTTGAATCGTGGGGTCCGGATTACTGATGGCCGGGACGTTGCTGGCCCCAGCACGGTGGCGGGATGCGGTGTTTGAGATAATGCTGGTTCTGCTGGGCCTTGGCTGGGGGGTGTGAACCTTGCCACCTAGGCCTTGCTCACCGAGACGGTATAGCGTTGCAGCGAAGCTGGTAGCGAGACGACGCCAGTTGGTCTCTTGCTGCTGGTCTGAAAGGGGCCGCCGCGATCGGCAACCTGTTGTTTGCAGCCATCGAGGGGGCGGGGCCAAGGCTTGGCCGTCCGGCACTTATGCCGTTCAGCGCGGTAACCGTGCCCATTCTAGGGAGCTTGGCGGCTTTGGACGTTCTCGCTGGCTGGCGGGGCCAAGATCGAGGCGAGGGCAAGTCCTGCACCCAGCTGGAGCAGCCCATAGATCCGTCTGCGCCGGGGATGGTCGGCGAACGGGCGGACCAGAATGTCGACGGCCGCCACGTCCGAACGCCACAGATCGACATGGCGCCTTGGCTGTAACAGGCCGAGCAGCCCGTCGCCGATCATGAAGACCGCCGCCATTTCGGCCGTTCGGCGCAGGCCGACTTGAAGATTCCGATCGTCTTCCATCCCCATTCTCCCAAAGCCCCTGAACGCGCGGGGATGCCGTGGGTCTCATGGGATGCGGGGGGGAAGGCCGTTTACGCGGCGGCCCGTTCCTCCTCGATGATGGCCCGTGCGAGGACCGCACACTGGCCGCATTTGGGTTGACGACCCAGGGCTTGATACATCTGGCAGGGGGTCATGGACCCGGCACGGGCCGCGTCGCGAACCTGTGATTCCCGAATGGCATTGCATACGCAGACGACCAAGGCGCTCTCCATCGATAACGCCGACGGTATAGCGCTAATGAGAGTGGATCGCAAGGATGTTGCGAGGCGTTTGCAGAAAATTAGCCCGATTTGCCAGCCAGTCCTCTGCTTGCCAGTCGCCAGATCCGTTCCAACGGCCCCTGTCCGAAGCGCGCCAGCCACGGCTTCGACCAAAACAGCATCAGCCCCCACATCAACGGAGCGAGAAGGTACAGTTCGGCCCTACCCCAGCGGGCAAACTGGCCCAAGCCATGGCCATAGAAAATCGCGGTCATCACGATGCTGGTCGCAATATAGTTGGTGAACGCCATCCGCCCCGCCGCCGCAATGCGCGCGGTCCACCCGCCATCCGGCCGCATCAGCAATAGGATCAGCGCGGCATAGCCCAGCGTGCCGATCAGACGGAAGGGGACGTTGAGGAGCAACTGGACCAGCGTCACGGCTCGCACATCATAGCCACTCGCCGCCACGCCCAACGCCATCACGGCATAGGCGCCAATGCTGACGCCCAGTCCGAACAGGACCCATCGCCGATAGGCCTCGCGTGACCATTGGCCCGTCAGCAAGCCCGACTTGAACGCGGCCATGCCCAGCAGCATCGCGCTCAGCGTGTCCGGGCCGATTTGAAACAGGTCGAGCAGCGGATTGCCGTTATGCTCCAGGCGGAAAGCGGTCGCTGTCGACCATGGCCCACGCATCGCTGCAATTTCGGGTGCCAAAGCGGCCGGTGGAGGGGTGCCGAACGCCGACTGGTAGCTGTCCCATAGAGCCGCCATCTGCGGCGTATCCCGCGCGGCGGCAGCGAATAGGCCCAGACACTCCAGCCCGCCCAGCGCCATCGATAACCCGGCAAAGGCCGCCGCATTCCAGCACAATGCCCGGGGCGTCAGGCCCACAAAGGCCAGTGCAACGATGCCGACAAGCGCATAATGCGCCAAGATGTCGCCGGTCCAGATGAAGGTCAGGTGGACCATTCCCAGGACGAACAGCACCGCCATCCGCCGCAGATGGAAGGACGCGCCGTTCCCTCCTGCGGCATCCGCCCGCTCGATTACCAGAAGCGTCGACGCGCCGAACAGCAACGAAAACAGGCCGCGCATCCGACCGTTGACGAACGTCTCGGTCAGGAACCAGACGACGATATCGATCGGTCGCTGCCCGCCCCAGGCGACGGGATTGGAATAGGCCGGGTCAGGCAGCGCGAAGCCTGGCAGATTGGCCAGCAGGATCGCCATGACCGCCACCCCGCGCAAGACGTCCAGCGACAGGATGCGATCCCGTGGGGCGGGCAACGTCGGAATGGGGGCGGGACCGTCGACCAATGATTACGCTCCAGATGCCCTTCGCGGCATAGTCCCGGTCACCGCGGATGCAACCGGCGCAGATACGAA
>DXIH01000008.1 GCA_019112965.1 Candidatus Sphingomonas excrementigallinarum
GGTGCACTTGCCAGCGCCATCGCCAAGGCTGCCATCGATCCGCAGGACCGCAGAACGCTCGTCGTCATATCCCTCTCCTGATTCGCCCCGGTGTCCGGGATGTCGTGGATTCTGGGTATCACATGCGCAAACGTTTGCAACGCTATTATGCAAACCTTTGCATAAAACTCTGTTCACTGTGATCGTAAAATCACAGGAGGATGCGTGCCCCGGATCGGATGGGATCGCAAACCTTTGCATGATAGGGTGCGGCAAAGATCGGCTCCGCCAGCGCGGGGAATGATGGAGAGGATGGCATGATGAACGACAGGTCCACCGAGGCAATCCGGTCGGTGGTGATCGTCGGCGGCGGCACGGCGGGCTGGATGACGGCAGCGGCACTGGCCCATGCGATGCCCCGCGGCCTGTCGATCACGCTGGTCGAATCGGACGCCATCGGCACGGTCGGCGTCGGCGAGGCGACTATCCCGCCGATCCGCCTGTTCAACCAGACGCTGGGTATCGACGAGGCCGAATTCCTGCGCGAGACCAAGGGCAGCTTCAAGCTGGGCATTGAGTTCGTCGGCTGGGGGCGTGCGGGGCATCGCTATTTCCACCCCTTCGGCACGCATGGCAAATCCTTCGATCTGGTCGCAGTGCATCAGCACTGGCTGGCGGCTGGCGGCCCCGATAGCGGCATCGCCTTCGACGACCTGTCCATGGCCTGGGGCGCAGGAAAGCGCGGACGGTTCGCCCAACCCATGGCCGATCCGCGCAGCGTCGCCTCGACCTTCGACTATGCCTATCACTTCGACGCCGGTCTCTATGCGCGGTTCCTGCGCCGCTATGCCGAGGCGCGTGGGGTGGTGCGGGTCGAGGGGAAGATCGCGGGCCATACTCTGGAAGACGCGCGCGGCCATGTCGCCTCGGTCACGCTGGACGATGGCCGGGTGCTCACGGGCGATCTGTTCGTCGACTGTTCGGGCTTTCGCGGCCTCTTGATCGAGGAGGCGCTGGGCACCGGCTATGAGGACTGGACCCACTGGCTGCCCTGCGACCGCGCGGTGGCGGTGCCGTGCGAAACCGGGGGCGACGGGCTGACGCCCTATACCCGCTCGACCGCGCGCGAAGCCGGGTGGCAATGGCGTATCCCGCTCCAGCACCGCACCGGCAACGGCTATGTCTATTGCAGCCGACACATCTCGGACGATCAGGCCGCCGCGACGCTGATGGCCAATCTCGACGGTGCGGCGCTGGGCGATCCGCGTTTCCTGCGCTTCACCACCGGGCGGCGCAAGCTGATGTGGAACCGCAACGTCGTCGCCATCGGCCTGTCGAGCGGCTTCATGGAGCCGCTGGAGTCGACCAGCATCCACCTGATCCAGGCGGGCATCGCCAAGCTGCTCGCCTATTTCCCCACGCAAGCATTCGAGCCTGCCGGGATAGCCGAATATAACCGCGTCGCGATCACCGAATATGAGCGGATTCGCGACTTCCTGATCCTGCACTACAAGCTGACCGAGCGGACGGACTCGGCCTTGTGGCGGGAGTGTACGGCGATGGATATTCCCAATACGCTGGCGATGAAGATCGACCATTTCCGCGCCGCCGGACGGCTGGTCGCGCGCGACATGGACCTGTTCGGCCCGGCCAGTTGGGCGGCGGTACATATCGGGCAGTTCAACATGCCCGAGGGGCTGGATCCGCTACTGGCTTATGGCGATATCGCGCAGAGCCGTGGGTTCGTGGGCAAACTGGCAGGCGCGATCGGACAGATGGCGGAGTCGATGCCGAGCCATACGGACTGGTTGAGGAAGATCGGGGCGACCACTTAGGCCGCATTCACCCTCACCCTTCCCACCCGCTCATGCGGGCGGGCCCCTTCCCTCTCCCGGCCGGGGAGGGAGGGAGGCGCGAAGCGCCGGACGGGTGAGAGCGGGTTACAACCCCTCGCCGCCGACCCATTGCGCGTGGGCCAGCCGCCGCGCCAATTCCCAATTCTGCTGGCGCAGGTCCGGCACCGCCACCACCTCCCACAGGCCGCCCCGCGTCATCGGGCCGATGCAATAGAGGCGGTCGTCCACGCTTCCATCCGCCGCCACGACATGGCTCTGCGCATCGACCTCGAGGCCGATGCGCAGCGCGTCCGGCCGGATCATGCCCGCATCCAGCAAATGCCGGATGAGCGGCTCCCGCGATCGCAGCAGGTCACCCTGCGGCCCGGTGCAGTTGACGATCCGCGCGACCCGCAGCGTCTCCACGCTATCGCTCCCGCGCGGTCGCCAGTGGACGATCGCCCCCGCGCCGTCCGGCTCGACCCGCACCAGCTTGCCGCCCGCGATCGACAACCGTCCGACCGCCATCAACCTGTCCACCCGATCGGCGACGGAGGGCGCGAGGCGGTGGCGATGGACGTCCCAATAGGGCCGCACATGCCGCAGGAAACGCGCCCGCGTCGCGCCGTCCGCCGCGCCCCACATCATCTGCGTCACGGGCCGCAGTGCATCGACCGCGCCGCGCCAGCCCTGCTCGGCCGCCGCGCAGCGCACATGCCGCACCAGCGCCGACAGGCTGGCGGCTGGCCGTTCGCGCATCGGGATGACCGGCGGCGTCTCGGCATGACGGCGCGGGACCAGCCCCCGGCGGGAAATGGCGATGGTCCGCCCGCCAAAGCCGCTGGCGTCGAGCAGCAGCGCCGCGTCGATCGCGGTCAGCCCGCTGCCCACCAGCAGCACCCGGTCGTCCTCGCCCAGCCCCTCGGCGATATCGCCCGCCCAAGGGTCCTCGCGATAGCACCCGTCGACCAGCATCGCGGGATCGATCCCCGGCGGGGTGTGCGGCGGCAGATTGCCCAGCGCCAGCACCACCGCATCGGCCGCCAGGCTCGCCCCCTCGGCCATGGCGAGGCGATAGCCCTGTCCGGTCTGCTCCAACGCCACCACCTCGCCGCTCGCCAGCGTCAGCCTTGCCGGGTCCGCCGCGATCGTCTCCATCAGCAGGTCGCGCAGATAGTCGCCGTACACCCGGCGCGGCACGAAGGTCTTGGCATCCCCCGCCCCGCGCGCGACCAGCCAGCGGACGAAATGATCGGGATCATCACGCAGCGCGCTCATATTGCCGGCCCGCACGTTCAGCAGGTGATCGGCATGCGCCGCGCTATAGGCGACGCCGCGCGCCAGCTGGTTCGCCCGTCGCTCGATCAATGTCGCGCGCGGGCCGCCATGGCGCACCAGATTGATGGCCAGCAACGTGCCCGCAAAGCCGCCGCCGATGATCGCGACATGATCTATCCCTGCATCCATCAACCGGCCCGTTCCCTGGTGATCGCCTTCCGCTCTGCTCTAGGCGCATCGCCACCGATCTTCACGCAGATTTCGGTATACGATCCTGCTTGGCGTCGTTACGCTGGCCCCGAGCAATTCTTCGAGTGGGTGGGTCGATGCGGTCGTACTGGCGGATTTCCGGGCTTTTGGTTTCCCTTTCCTCGCTCGCGCTGGCCACGCCGCTGGCGGCCCAGGCCGCCGCATCCGCCACGGCCGCGCCCTTGTCGGTCGAGGGCATTTTCGGGCCCAAGGCCGTCCGCACGGAATATGTCCGCTCCAGTCGCTGGGGCAAGGATGGTGAAAGCTATCTCGCGCTGGAGGATGCGCCCAAGGGCGGGCAGGACATCGTCCGCTACGCGATCGCCGACGGACAGCGGCAGGTAGTGATTGGCGCGGCCGATCTGGTCCCGCCGGGGGCAAGCGCGCCGCTGGGTATCGACAGCTATGAATGGTCGCCCGACAATCGCTGGCTGTTGATCCAGACCAACGGCAAGCGTTTCCGCCGGACCAACGCTCTGTCGGATTACTGGCTGTACGACACCACGACGAAAAGGCTGCACAAGATCGGCGGCGACGCCGCGCCCTCGACCCTGCTCTACGCCACCGTCTCGCCCGACAGCCGCCGCATCGCCTATGTCCGTGGCAACAACATCTATGTCGAGCCGATCGAGGGCGGCGCGGCGACCGCGCTGACCAGCGACGGCGACGATTATGTCGTCAACGGTCTCGCCGACTGGGTTTACGAGGAAGAGTTCGGCGTCCACCGCGCCTTCGAATGGAGCCCGGACTCGCGCCGCATCGCCTTTCTGCGCTTCGATACGAAGGGCGTCGGCACCTTCGACATGATAAAGAACACCGGCGGCCAATATTCGCAGGTGATCCCGCTGCAATATCCCAAGGCTGGCACGACCAACTCGGCGGTGACGACCGGCGTGATCGACGTCGCCGACGGCGCGACCCGCTGGTTCAAGCTGTCAGGCGATCCGCGCCAGAATTACGTGCCGCAGATCAGCTGGGCGGGCGGATCGGACGCGCTGTTCATCCAACAATCGAACAGGCTCCAGAACACGTATAACGTGCTGCTCGGTGACCCCGCGACCGGCGCGGTCAAGCCGATCATGGTCGAAAAGGACGCGGCCTGGGTCGAGGCGAATGTCGCGCCGGACTGGCTGAACGGCGGGCGCAGCTTCACCTGGCTGTCCGAGCGCGACGGCTGGCGGCACCTCTACACCATCGACCGCGCGAGCGGCCGCGCGACGCTTCGCACACCGGGCAAGTTCGACGTGGTCGAGTTGCTGCGGGTCGATGAAAAGGCGGGCTATGCCTGGTTCATCGCGTCACCCGACAATCCGACCCAGCGTTACCTCTATCGCACCACCCTGTCGGGCACGCCCAGGGTCGAGCGGCTGACGCCGGCGAACCAGCCGGGCACGCACAGCTACGACATCGCGCCGGGTGAGCATTGGGCGCTGCACACCGTGTCGCGCTTCGACGCGCCGCCGGTGACGGACATGCTCGACATGACCCGCCAGCAGCCGCTGCGCACGTTGGCGGCCAATGCGCCGCTCGCCCAGGTCGTGAAGGACACCGGCCTGCCCGCCACCGAGTTCTTCCGCGTCGATATCGGCGGCGGCACGCAGCTGGACGGCTGGCTCATCAAGCCGCCGGGCTTCGATCCCGCCAAGCGCTATCCGATCCTTTATTTCGTCTATGGCGAACCCTGGGGCCAGACGGTCGCGGATCGCTGGGCGGGGTCGCAGGGGCTGTGGCACCGGATGCTGGCGCAAAAGGGCTATCTGGTCGCCAGCCTCGACCCGCGCGGCACCGCTAGCCCACGCGGCCATGACTGGCGCAAGATCATCTATCGCCAGGTCGGTATCCTCGCCTCGGCCGATTATGCGGCGGGCGTGCAGAAGATGCTGGCCACCCGCCCCTATATCGACCCCGCCCGGATCGGCATCTGGGGCTGGAGCGGCGGCGGGGCGATGACGCAGAATGCGCTGTTCCGTTACCCCGACCTCTACAAGACCGGCATCGCGGTCGCCGGGCCAACCGACATGAAGCTCTACGATACCATCTATCAGGAACGCTATATGGGCCTACCGCAGGACAATGCAGAAGGGTATAAGAATGGCTCGCCCATCACCTTCGCCGACCGGCTGAAGGGCAATCTGCTGCTGATCCACGGCACGCTGGACGACAATGTCCATTACCAGAACCAGGACCAGCTGGTGGACCGGCTGATCCACTTCAACAAGCCGTTCACGATGATGGCATACCCCGACCGCAGCCATGGCATATCCGAGGGCGAGAATACGAGCATCCACCTCTACTCGCTGATGACCCGCTATCTGGAAACGAACCTGCCGCCCGGCGGGCGGTGAGCGATCACGACACCCATAGCATCCGGGGCTTGCCGTCGCGTCGCCAGCCTTGTGGCGTACGGATGTAGCGGCTTCGCGTGGCGGAGCCGCAAAGCCCCGTGCAGGTGCACAGGATCTCCACCGTCGCCGAGCGCCCGTCTGCTGCGATGACGGGCGCTCCGATCGCATAGATATAGGCGGCCTTGGGCGATGGCTGATTGAGGATCGGCGCGTGAATATCGGCACGCGACCGGGCATCATCGTCTACCGTGCGATACCCCTTCGGCAGCGCGGCACGGAGTCCCGGACATAGCTTCATGAGGCCACTGCGTTCCGGATCGGTCTCCAGGTAACTTTCGTCTCCGCCCCCGGGAAGCATGTCCGCCAATATGGCCCGGCCGACGTCGCAGATCGATTTCGACGGCACAACTTGGGCGGCCATCGGCGCGGTCAGCAGACTTACGATCATGAACAGCATGGATGGAACCTCTCTGCACCGGATGGTCGACCGCCGCACAGCCGAACACAAGAGCGATCACTCACCCAAAGCCACCCGCCGCAGCCCCTCGCGCGGTGACAGCATCGCCGGTTCCTTCAGGTCGCGGACCAACCCGATCCGGCGCAGGCCCAGCAGCACCCACCAGCCCGGATCATGCTGGCCCGGCTCGATCCCCAGCCGCGCGGAGTCGGGCCAGGCATGATGGTTGCCATGCCACGCCTCGCCGAAGGTGATGAATGCGGCGGCGGGCAGGTCGTGGCCCTGGACCGCGACATCGTCGACGCTCCAACCTTGCGGCCCCCGCCGGTGGGTGATGTGACCGACCAGCCAATGTCCGGTGACGCCGACCGCCACCCGTACCGGCACGCCCCAGACCAGCCAGGGCAGACCGCCCGCCCATAGGAACAACAGCGCCCAGGGGATTTGCTGCGCCATCCAGCTCCGCTCCAGCCAGATCAGGAAACGGTCGTCGTGCAACCGCACCTCAGGCTCGAAACGCGGCGGATGGGTCAGATCCAGGCGGCAATGCATCTGCCACCACGCATCTCGCAGCCATGACGCACGGTGGGCATGGAGATCGTGACAGGCCACCTGCCGCTGCGCCCAGTCGCGCATGTCATGCAGCCGCACCATGCCCAGCGGCCCCGCCATGCCGACCAATGTGCCCAGATAGACCAGCACCCGTTCGAACCAGAGCGGTGCCGCGAAACTGCGATGGATCAGCAGGCGATGCAGCCCGATCGAGTGCCCCAGGCACAATGTCACGGCCGAGGTCGCCAGCCACAGCAGCACGGCCCCGGGCGTGACGTATATCGGCGCAAATATCACGGCCGATCCGGTCATCCCGATCATCCAAAGCGATCGCATGGGCGCCCATCGTACCTGCCCGTCACAAGCGTTGCTGCCGGGCGAGGCAATCATGCGGGCGGTCGAACGGCAGGTCATGCAGCGCTCCTTATATATTTAGGTATATTGCTAAATACCGAAGCGCGTTTGTCAATGCTTAGCGAATTGCCTAAATACATAACCATGCAACGTGTGTTCGAGGCACTGGCCAATCCGGCCCGCCGCCGCATCCTGGCCTATCTGGCCCATGCCGAATTGAGCGCGGGCGATATCGCCTCGCGCTTCGACATGGCCAAGCCGTCGATTTCGCAGCATCTTTCGATCCTGGAGGCGGCGGGCCTCGTCACCAGCGAGAAGCGCGGCCAGTTCGTCTTCTATCGCCTCGTCCCCGAAAGCCTGACCAACACGCTGAACGGCTTCGTGCAAGAGGTTTGCCCCGTGGCGCGCCCACTCAAGCGGGAAAGTGCTGCCCTGGCGCGTCGGGACGAAGAAATGCCCTGACCCTCCGCCATCCTGCGCAGAGGGCTTCATCGATTGTCATTGCAATCGTTTGTTGCAATCTGTGATGCGGCACGGCATGATGGCCCCGACGCGGCAAGCCAGCGATAGACCATGGCCCACCCCCGCGTGCGAGAGGACCCGCATGACCCCCTCCACCCCTGCCGCCGAAACCATGGCCACCCCCAAGCCGCGCCTGTCGCTGGTCCGTATCCTGGAGATGAATCTGGGCTTTCTGGGCCTGCAATTCAGCTTTGGCCTGCAACAGGGAAACATGGCGCCGATCTACAGCTATCTCGGGGCGTCGGAGGCCCAGATCCCGTTGCTGCAGATGGCGGGGCCGATGACGGGCCTGCTGATCCAGCCGCTGATCGGCGCGATGAGCGACCGGACGGACAGCCGCTGGGGGCGGCGCACGCCCTATTTCCTGATCGGCGCGGTCCTGTGCGCGCTGGGGTTGTTCTTTATGCCGCTCAGTTCGTCGCTGCTGATGGCGGTGTCGCTGCTCTGGATCCTGGACGCTGGCAACAATATCACCATGGAGCCGTACCGCGCCTATGTCTCCGACCGGCTGGACGGCGCGCAGCATAATGTCGGCTTCCTGACGCAGAGCGCCTTCACCGGCCTGGCGCAGATGCTCGCCTTTCTCACGCCCTCGATCCTGGTCTGGGCGGGGATGAACCCGGACTGGGTGGACGGGCACCATATTCCCTACACCGCGCGCGTCGTCTTCATGATCGGCGCAGTCCTGTCCTTCGTCACGATCGTCTGGTCGATCCGCCGCGTGCCCGAACTGCCGCTGACCTCCGAGGAACGCGCGCGCATCGCCGCTGCGCCCAAGGGCATCGGAGCGACGCTGAAGGAGATCGGCGGCGCGATCCGCGACATGCCGCTGGCGATGCGAAAGCTGGCACTGATGAGCCTGTTCCAGTGGTACGCCATGATGGCCTATTGGAATTACGTCATCTATGCGATCGGCCGCTCGGTCTATGGCACCGCCGACGCGACTTCGTCGGGCTTCCACGCCGCAGTGCTGACCAATGGCGAGGTGGCGGCCTTCTACAACGGTGTCGCCTTCGTCGCCGCCTTCGCGATGGTGCCGCTCGCCAAACGGATCGGCGCGGCGCCGCTGCATGCGCTCTGCCTGGTCATCACCGGCATCGGCATGATGGTCATGCCGCACATGACCAGCAAGGCGATGCTGTTCCTGCCCGCCATCGGCATCGGCCTCGGCTGGGCCAGCATGATGGGCAATCCCTATGTCATCCTGGCCGGCTCGATCCCGCCCGAGCGGACGGGTGTCTATATGGGCATCTTCAACATGATGATCGTCATCCCGATGCTGATCTTCGGCGTGACGTTGCCGCTTTTCTATAAAAGCTGGCTCGGCGGCGATCCGCGCAACGTGCTGACCCTGTGCGGCGTACTGATGCTGCTCGCCGCCGTCTCCGTCTACACGGTGCGCGCCCGCAATGCGCAGGGGCTGCCGCTCGGTGCCACCGCGCAAGCCTGATCCCATTACCCGATTTCACCTGAGGTATCATGACCGACACCCCTATTCCCGCCCATTGGTCGGCCGACGCGCTGTCCGGGATCGCGGCGCATACCGACGCGCGCCTGCCGGTCTTCACCGCCGCCGATGTCGTGCCGATCCTGCCCGACCATGATTTCTGGGACATGTGGCAGATCGCCTATGCCGATGGCCACACCGCCTTTTTGGGTGGGCGAAGCTGGTGGTTCTTCCTCGCGACGCCGCGCCTGTCCGATCCCGAGATGCGCCACGACGAGGCGCGCATCCGCCTGACCAGCTACGGCGCCGACGGCTGGCGCGATCACGGCGTGACCTTTGCCGACGGTTTCACGCCGGGCAGCCGCGAATGGTCGGGCTCGGCGGTGCTGGGCGAGGACGACACGACGCTGACCATGTATTTCACCGCCTCCGGGCGGCGCGGCCAGCCCCGCACCTTCGAGCAGCGCCTGTTCGAGACGCAGGGCCGCTTCGTGGTCGAAGGCGATACCGCCCGCACCGAGGGCTGGAGCGAGCCGGTCGAAAGCGTCGCGGCGGACGGCCATCATTACATCGTCGCCAACCAGGCCGAGCCGGAAAATGGCGGCATCAAGGGCTTTCGCGATCCCGGCTATTTTCGCGATCCGGCGGACGGGGCGGAATATCTGCTGTTCGTCGGCTCGGCGGGCTGGGTACGCCTGGATATCGACGGCGTGGTCGGTGTCGCCAGGCGCGAAGGCAATGGCTGGACGATCCAGCCCCCGTTGATCGAGGCGCTCGGCGTCAACAGCGAGCTGGAGCGGCCGCATATCATCGTCCGCGACGGCCTGTATTATTGCTTCTGGTCGACCCAGGGAAAGCGCTTCGCCCCCGACCTGAATGCACCGACCGGGCTGTACGCGATGGTCGCGGATCGCTTTGCGGGGCCATGGCGGCCGGTCAACGGCACCGGACTGGTCGCAGGCAATCCGGTGGAAGAGCCGACCCAGGCCTATTGCTGGTGGGTGACGGGCGAAGGCGATGTCACCAGCTTCGTGGACTATTGGGGCATGGAGGGCCGCGACGCCGGCAGCGACGCGCCCCTGCGCCGCCAACGTTTCGGCGGGACCGCCGCCCCGTGGTTCCGGTTGGCCTTCGACGCCGACCGGGTGACGATCGCCTGACCTCCGCCTTTCCTCCCGTCACCGGGGAGGAGAGGCCTCAGGCCGTTTCGCGCAGGATCAGCTCGGGGGCGAGTGTCACCGAGCCCGCTTCCTCGCCGCCGATCCGGGCAAACAGAGCAGCGACCATCGCCTTGGCACCCGCCGCGATGTCCTGGCGAATGGTGGTGATGCGCGGCACGGACTGGGCGGCGAGCGGCAGGTCGTCATAGCCGATCACGGGCAGGGTCTCGGGCACCGCGATCGCATGGTCGGCGAGCACGCGCACCGCCGTCATCGCGATCATGTCCGAGGCCGCGACGATCCCGTCGATCGCCATCGTCCCGCCGCCCTGTTCGACCAGCGCATCGATATGCGCGGCGATCTCCTGCGCCATCACGTCGGAGGCGAGATGGGTGGAAAGTTGTATGGGGCCCTCCAGCCCGGCCTCGGCCATGGCGCGCGCTACTCCGTCATGGCGCTGGCGGATCTCGGGCGGGCCGATATCGCCCAGAAAGGCGATGCGGCGGCATCCCCGTTCGACCAGCCGCTGCCCCGCGAGATAGCCGCCCTGGGCATTGTCGGTGCCGACCGCCGCATGAACCTGATCGGGCAGGTTGACGCCCCAGGCGACCAGCGGACGATAACGGCGCGCGACCCGCTCGATCGCGTCATACTGGTTCGACTGGCCGATCAGCAGCACGCCATCGACCATGCCGCTGTCGACCACCCGGTCCAGCCAGTCGGGCGCGTCCGGGATCACCCGCGACAGCATCACGTCATAGCCGTTTTCGGTCAGCGCATCGGCGAGATGGCCCAGCATCGTCATGAAGAACGGGTCGGACAAATGCTGGCGCCGGTCATGCCCCAACGGCACGACGATCCCGATCACCCCGGTTCGCCGGGTACGAAGACGACTGGCCATCTGGTTGGGCCGAAAGCCGTGCTGGTCAGCCAGCGCCTGAATACGAGCGCGGGTCTCGACATTGACCAGCGACTTGCCTGCCAGCGCGCGCGATACCGTGCCCGGCGACACGCCCGCCATCTCCGCCAGATCCGCGATCGTCCGAACCCGACGATCGCCTCCCCCAATGATATTGTCTGTCATGTGCGAATGCTAAACGGAGCATCGTCGCGCTAACAAGCAGGCAACGAAATTTCGGGGCATTTCCTTACATGGATTAGCGATATTCGGCGCTGACGTCCATTTTCAGGCCATGTAGCGCTATCACGCGTTCACCTCGACATTGCGGCGCACCGATGATCCGGATCCATCGCGAGCCGCCGGGTCGATGGATTTCCGCGTCGATCGTAAAGCCGCGACGATGCCGGATCGCGTAGGACCGTAGCCGCTCGACCGCCGACAGCGATTCCGGACGATAGCGCTGTAATATACCCGGACGCTCCGGGGATCGATCGGGCTGCCAGTCGAACATCGGAAACACACCCGTCGTCCAGCGCAGCGTCTCGGAGTCGAGATCACAGGACCAACGTCCAAAGCCATGGGCGACCAGCCATGCATCGTCGCCCCCAACCGGGGCGGGATCGGGCGCGTTCAAGAAACCCAAATCGAAACGCCGTCCGCGTTCGAACAAGGGCCAGCTATGGTTCAGCGCGAGGGGCTCGGCTGGTTTCATACGGCACTCCACGAGAGCGCACGGAGGTTATGCCGTAAATCTTAATCCAAATTTAAAGCTGATGATTGCCAGCGAGCATCAATCCTCCCCGCCACGGGGAGGGGGACCATGCGAAGCATGGTGGAGGGGGGGCTTCCTCGATGGACGTCCCTTGCGGCCGCCCCCTCCGTCAGGCCTGCGGCCTGCCACCTCCCCGCGAGCGGGGAGGATCGTTGGTCAGACCTTGCTCGTCAGCTCGGGCACGACGGTGAACAGGTCGCCGACCAGACCGATGTCCGCCACCTGGAAGATCGGCGCGTCCTCGTCCTTGTTGATCGCGACGATGACCTTCGAATCCTTCATCCCCGCCAGATGCTGGATCGCGCCCGAGATGCCGACCGCGACATAGACTTCGGGTGCCACGATCTTGCCGGTCTGGCCAACCTGATA
>DXIH01000119.1 GCA_019112965.1 Candidatus Sphingomonas excrementigallinarum
ACATCATGATGATCGTGGTGAGTGTTCTGGTTTTCACGGGCGCCCTGGCAGCGGCCCTGACCACCATTGCGATGATGATCGCACCCCAGTGGCGCCGCATCCTGCATCTCGCCACCGGCCATGTTGAACCCGCTTTCACACCGCTCGCCACCCTGGTGGTGGCCGAGCGTCGGATCGCCGTCAGGCGTTGGGCGGCGGGCTCGCCTGCCCCTTCGTCGCTGGTGCGCCGCCGCGTTGCCGCTTGAGCCGGGCATAGGCGATAACGGTGACGGGAATGCTCAACAAGTAGGCCAGGCATAGCGCGGTCAGCGCATGCCAAGGGGCTGAGATCAGCGCGACCCCGACCAGCACGATGATCGCCAGCGCCTCGAACCGAACATGGCGGCGCAGGCGGAACGAGGTCCAGGACAAGGTCGGCAGGCTGGACACCATCAGCAGGGCGACCAAAGCGACCCAGGGTGCGACCAGATAGGGCGAGGAAAAGATCGGCTCGCCCGTCCAGAACCAGAGATAGAGCGGCAGCATGGCGAGACCCGCCCCGGCAGGGGCCGGAACGCCGGTGAAGAAACCCGCCGTCTTGCGAGGCTGGTCGGTCACGTCGAGTTGCGAATTGAATCGCGCCAGACGCAGCGCGCAGAAAACGGCCTGGAGCACGGCGCAAATCCAGCCGATGCGCGGCAGGTTCTCGAGCGACCAAAGATACAGGATCAGCGCGGGCGCGACACCGAAGGAAATGGCGTCGGACAGCGAATCGAGTTCCGCCCCGAACCGGCTTTCCCCGCGCAACAGGCGGGCGATCCGGCCATCCAGTCCGTCGAGCACCGCCGCGACCATAATCATGGTGACGGCCGCTTCCCAAGACCCGGCGATCGCGAACTTCACCCCCGTCAGTCCGGACACCAACGCCAGCGCGGTCACGGCATTGGGGATGATCGCCCGAAGGGGAAGGCCGCGCGGCGGAGCGCCATCGGCACGGCGCCGCGCGAAACGGGGGGAAATGGCCATCGCTTTTCGGCTTACTGCGCGATGCCGGTCATCGGCTTGCCGCCGACGCGGCCGATCACGGTCTCACCCGCAACCGAACGCTGGCCCAGGCAAACCTGCGGCGTGACGTCATCGGGCAGGTAGACGTCGACGCGGCTGCCGAAGCGGATCAGGCCGACGCGTTGGCCAGCCGCGACCATGTCCCCGGGCTTAACGAAGCCGACGATGCGGCGCGCGACCAGACCCGCAATCTGGGTGAAGCCATATTTGCGACCGTCGCGCCCTTCGACCACGAAATGCTGGCGCTCATTCTCATCCGACGCCTTGTCCAGATCGGCGTTCAGGAACTTGCCCGAGATATAGACGACCTGGCGGATGACGCCCGCGACCGGCGTGCGATTGATGTGCACGTCGAACACCGACATGAAGATCGACACGCGGACCAAAGGCGCCTCGCCCAGCTCGCCGACCAGCTCGCGCGGGATGGGCACGCGCTGGATCATGGTGACCAGACCATCGGCGGGTGCGACGATCAGGTCGTCGCCCTGCGGCGTGGTGCGCACGGGATCGCGAAAGAACGCCGCGATCCAGATGCACAGGCCGACGAACGGCCAGAACAGCACCTTGGTAATCAGCGTGGCGACGATGGTCAGGCCCACCCCGATCAGCACATATTTGCGCCCTTCGGGATGGACGGCGGGGAAGCGCCACTTGACGGTGGTCGTGGCGATGGGAGGCTTTTCAAGCGAAGGCATCGGACCTGTCTACCTGTCCACCGGCCATCGCACAATCTTTTCGGTTCGCCCCGGCCCTTTCCGTTGGCCCAAGGGGTAGTTGATCCGCCGCGCCCCCTCCCCTAGACGCGTGCCAAACCCGCCTAATCTGAAGGATGCGCACATGGCGAAGATCAAGGTAAACACCCCCGTCGTGGAGATCGACGGCGACGAAATGACCCGGATCATCTGGGAGTGGATTCGCGAACGCCTGATCAAGCCGTATCTCGATATCGAGCTGGCCTATTTTGACCTGTCGGTCCAGAATCGCGACGCGACCGCCGACCAGGTGACGATCGACAGCGCCCATGCGACCCAGAAGTATGGCGTTGCGATCAAGTGCGCGACCATCACCCCCGACGAGCAGCGCGTCGAGGAATTCGGCCTGAAGAAGATGTGGAAGTCGCCCAACGGCACGATCCGCAACATCCTGGGCGGCGTGGTGTTCCGCGAGCCGATCGTCATCAAGAACGTTCCCCGCCTGGTCCCCGGCTGGACCCACCCGATCGTCGTCGGCCGTCACGCCTTCGGCGACCAGTATAAGGCGACCGATTTCAAGGTTCCCGGCAAGGGCAAGCTGACCCTGAAGTGGGAAGGCGAAAATGGCGAGTCGATCGAGGAGGAGGTGTTCAACTTCCCCGCCGCCGGCGTCGCCATGGGCATGTACAATCTCGACGAATCTATCCGCGACTTCGCGCGCGCCTCGATGAACTATGGCCTGAACCGTGGCTGGCCGGTCTATCTGTCGACCAAGAACACCATCCTCAAGGCCTATGACGGCCGCTTCAAAGACATCTTCCAGGAAGTGTTCGACGCCGAGTTCGCCGAGCAGTTCAAGGCGGCGGGCATCGAGTATCAGCACCGCCTGATCGACGACATGGTCGCCTCGGCCCTCAAGTGGCACGGCGAGTTCGTCTGGGCGTGCAAGAACTATGACGGCGACGTGCAGTCGGACACCGTTGCGCAGGGCTTCGGATCGCTGGGCCTGATGACCTCGGTCCTGATGACCCCGGATGGCAAGACGATCGAGGCGGAAGCGGCGCACGGCACCGTCACCCGCCACTATCGCCAGCACCAGCAGGGCAAGGCGACCTCGACCAACCCGATCGCGTCGATCTTCGCCTGGACCGGCGGCCTGAAGTATCGCGGCAAGTTCGACAACACGCCCGACGTCGTCCGCTTTGCCGAAACGCTGGAAAAGGTCTGCGTCCAGACCGTCGAGAACGGCCAGATGACCAAGGATCTCGCGATCCTGATCGGCCCGGACCAGCCCTGGATGACCACCGAGCAGTTCTTCGAGGCGATCCGCGTCAACCTTGAAACCGAAATGGCCAACTGGCAGTAATCCTGCCGAGAGGCTATGAGGAAGGGGCCCGGAGCTATTGCTTCCGGGCCCTTTTTTGTACCCCCCGACCCCACCTGCGTTCAGCCTGAGCGTAGTCGAAGGCCGAGGGAAGCCCTTTGCCAAGCCGACCTTGGAGAGGTTTTCGCGTGGCCTTCAACTACGCTCAGGCTGATCGGAGGGTGGGGTTTGTGAGGTGGCCCCTATCCCCAGGGCTATTCACGCTGAGCGAAGTCGAAGCGGACACTCCGCCCTCACCGCTCAAGCAAGACTCTATTCCCGTCCCTCGCGCTCCAGATAGGCGATCACATCCGCCCGTGCGAGCGGGTCGGGCAGGCCGGGAAAGGTCATCTTCGTGCCCGGCGCGAAGCGTTGCGGAGAGGTCAGCCAGCGGTTCATCGTCGCCCGGTCCCATCGCCCGCCGACGCCCATCAAGGCGGCGGTATAGCCGAACCGCGCGCTGCCGCCTGCGACGGGCTTGCCCATGATGCCGTGCAGGTTGGGCCCGGCCCGGTCCAGTTCGCCCTTGCCGATCGTATGACATGCCAGGCACTGGCCGAAAGTGCGCGCGCCCGCATCGGCATCGGCCACCCGCATCAGCGCATCGAGCGAAGGGTTCGGCCCCGCCGCCTTCAGCCGCTCGGCACGGTTGTCGTCGCCGCACGCCGCCAACGCCAGACAAGACAACAGGGCGAGCACGGAGCGGCGATAGCGGGACGGCATCATGCCCCCGCCCTACCGCCCAGAGCGCGTCCCACCCCATAGGACGAATCGCCCCATCGTCGTTTCGACCGATTAACGACCTGACAAGCACGACCAAGCCGGGTTAGTCTGTCGCTATGGCACTTCGGTTAGACAATCAGGGCTTTTCCGACGCCCTCGTGATCCTCGGTTCGGCGGGGATCGTCATTCCGGCCTTTGCCCGCTTCCGGGTCAGCCCGGTGATCGGGTTCATTCTGGTCGGCCTGCTGGTCGGCCCGGCCGGACTGGGGTCACTCGTACCCCATGCGCCGTGGCTCTATTATCTGACCATTTCCAACCCGGAGTCGATCGAACCATTCGCCGAGTTCGGCATCATCTTATTGCTGTTTTCCATTGGCTTGGAGCTGTCATTTCGCAGGCTTTGGGCGATGCGGCGACTGGTGTTCGGGACTGGCGCAGCCGAGTTGATCGGCTCGGCCACGCTGATCGGCATCGCGCTCCACATGCTGGGGCAAGGCTGGGCCGGAGCGATCGGGCTGGGTCTGGCGCTGACCCTGTCCTCCACCGCGCTGGTGTTGCCATTGGTCGGCACGACCAGTCCGGTCGGGCGCGGTGCGTTCGCGATGCTGTTGTTCGAGGATCTGGCGCTGGTCCCGATCATCTTCGCGCTGGGCGCGATGGCGCCGACCGCCAGCGACGAAGGCTGGGTCGGTATTGCGGGTGTCGCGCTTCGCGGCGGACTGACGGTGGTGGCCATGTATCTCGGCGGCAAGCTGGTCCTGCCGCGCCTGTTCGCCCAAGCCGCGCGCACCAAGAGCCCCGAGTTGTTCCTCGCCGCCTCGCTGCTCGTCGTCATCGTTGCCAGCGTGGCGACGACCGCCGCCGGGCTGTCGCCCATCGTCGGTGCGCTGCTCGCTGGCCTGCTCATCGCCGAGACCGAATATCATTCGGAGGTCGAGGTGATGACCGCCCCGTTCAAGGGTCTGGCGCTCGGCGTGTTCCTGATTACGGTCGGCATGAGCCTGGACCTGCGGTTGATCGCACGGAACTGGGACTCGCTGCTGCTGGCGGTGGTCGGGATCGTCGCGGTCAAGGCGATCGTGACCTATCTGTTGCTTCGGATCGCCCATGCCCGGCGCGGCGTCGCGGCGGAGACGGGGCTGCTAATGGGCAGCCCGTCCGAAACGACGCTGATCGTGCTGGGAACGGCGGCGCAGGCGCAGTTGATCCTGCCATCGACCGCCGCATTCTGGCAGACGGTGACGGCGATCGGCCTGACCATCACCCCGCTGCTCGCCAAGGCGGGCCGCGTGATCTCCCGTCGGATCGAGGCACGCAGCGGCGACCTGCCGCCCGCGCCCGACGCCGATGGCGACACCGGACGCACGGTCATCATCGGCTTCGGTCGCGTCGGCAAGATGATCGCCGACATGCTGACCGTCCATGGACAGCGCTATGTCGCGGTCGAGGCGGATATCGACTCGGTCGGTGATGCGCGGCGCGCGGGCTATCCGGTCTTGTTCGGCGATGTGGCACGGGCCGAGTTGGTCGACCGGCTGAACCTGCCCGCCGCGCGGGCGCTGATCCTGACCATGGACGATCCGGTGCTGACCGTCAGGCTGGCCCGGCGCATCCGCGAGACCGCGCCCGATCTGCCGATCATCGCGCGCGCCCGCGACATGGCGCATGCGACCGAACTCTATCGCGCAGGCGTCAGCGAGGCGGTGCCCGAGACGCTGGAAAGATCGCTGCAACTGTCGGAGGCGGTGCTCGTCGATCTGGGCGTCGCGATGGGGCCGGTGATCGCGTCGATCCACGAAAAGCGGGATGAATTGCGCCAGGTGATCCGGCGCGAGGCGCAACTCCAGCGCGAGCCGCGTATCCGGCGGCTCCGGCGCTTGGGGGAACAGGGGTAAGGCAAATCCTCCTCAAGCTCTGCTTGGGGAGGGGGACCATCGCAAAGCGATGGTGGAGGGGCTTTGCCCCTCGCCCCTCCACCACGCCCTGCGGGCGCGGTCCCCCTCCCCATCTGACGATGGGGAGGATTTGGGGTCAGCCCAGGCGGCCGAGTGCGGCGTGCAGGCGTGCGGCCTCCGACATCTTGTCGGCGTGGTCGGCGCGGGCCTTTTCGACCGCTTCGGGCTTGGCGCGTTCGACGAAGCTGGCATTGCTCAGCCGTCCGCCCAGCGCGTCGCGTTCTTTCTCCACCGCCGCGATCGCCTTGGTCAGGCGCTGGCGCTCGGCGTCGAGGTCGATCACGCCCTCCAGCGGCAGGACGAAAGTTGCCTCGTCCACCACCACCTGCGCCGCACCGCCGGTCGCGTCGCCTTCGGCCGCCTCGACGCGGGCGAGACGCGCCAGCGCCGACGCCTGCCGCACCAGACGCGCCTGCGTATCGGCATGGGCATCGCGGACGTGCATCGGCAGACGTGCGCCCGGCGGCACGTTCAGTTCGGTGCGCGCGGCGCGGATTTCGCTGACCAGACGGATCAGCCAGTCGATCTCCCGCTCCGCCTCGGGGTCGAGCGCGCGGGCGTCGGCCATCGGCCACTGCGCCACGATCAGGTCATGATCGCGCGCGCCCATGGCGTGCCACAGCTCCTCGGTGATGAAGGGCATGAACGGGTGGAGCAGGACCAGGATCTGGTCGAGCACCCAACCCGCGACCGCGCGGGTTTCCTCGCCGCCCTCTTCGCCGCCCTGCAGGACCGGCTTGATGAGTTCGAGATACCAGTCGCAGAAACGGCTCCAGACGAACTGGTAGATCGCGTTCGCCGCGCCGTCGAAACGATAATCGGCCAATGCGAGGTCGACCGCCTGCACGGTCTTCACCGTCTCGGCGATGATCCACTTGTTGACCGCGAGGCTGGCGTTCGGAGCCTCCAGCGTGGTCGATGCGCCGATGCCATTGGATTGGGCGAAGCGCGCCGCGTTCCATAGCTTGGTCGCGAAGTTGCGGTATCCCTCGACCCGGCGCTCATCCATCTTGATGTCGCGGCCCTGGCTCTCCATCGCCGCCATGAAGAAGCGCAGCGCGTCGGCGCCGTACTGGTCGATCAGGCCCAGCGGATCGACCGTGTTGCCCTTGGACTTCGACATTTTCGAGCCGTCGGCGGCGCGGACAAGACCGTGAAGATACAGCGTCTTGAAGGGCACATCTTCCATGAAGTGCATGCCCTGCATCATCATCCGCGCATCCCAGAAGAACAGGATGTCGAAGCCGGAGATCAGCACGTCATTGGGGTAACGCCCCGCCAGCGTCTTGTCGCCGTTGTCGGGCCAGCCCAGCGTCGCGAAGGGCCAGAGCGCGGAGGAAAACCAGGTGTCGAGCACGTCGGAGTCGCGGGTCAGGACGACGCCCTCACCCGCTTGCGCCTGCGCCTCGTCCTCGCTTTCGGCGACGAACACGCGGCCATCCTCGGCGAACCACGCCGGGATCTGATGCCCCCACCAAAGCTGGCGGCTGACGCACCAGGGCTGGATATTCTCCATCCAGTTGAAGAAGGTCTTCTCCCACGCCTGCGGCACGATCTTGATCTTGCCCGAGCGCACCGCCTGGATTGCGGGCTGGGCCAGCGTCTTGGCGTCGACATACCATTGGTCGGTCAGCCAGGGCTCGATCACCACGCCGGAGCGGTCGCCGAACGGCGTCTGGATCGTGCGCGGCTCGGCGTCATGCTCTTCGCCGTCCTTGTCGATGTGCGGGATCAGGACGCCTTCGTCCTTCAGCCGCGCGACGACGGCCTTGCGCGCGTCGGCGGTCGACAGACCAAGGAACGCGTCGGGGATCAGCCCGTCCGAGGTCTGGCAGATATGCGCCTTGCCATCGAGCATGTTGAGCATGTCGCGCGCTTCGATCCCGGCGCGGCGGCCGACCTCGAAGTCGTTGAAGTCGTGGCCGGGCGTGATCTTCACCGCGCCCGAACCCAGCTCGGGGTCAGCATGTTCGTCGGCGACGATCGGGATCAGGCGGCCGGTGATCGGCAGGCGCACCTGCTTGCCGATCATCGCGGTGTAGCGCGCATCCTCCGGGTGTACTGCGACCGCCATATCGGCGAGCATCGTTTCGGGCCGCGTCGTCGCGACCTCGATAAAGCCCGATCCATCGGCCAGCGGATAGCGCAGGCGCCAGAAGCTGCCCTTCACTTCGCGCGTCTCGACCTCCAGGTCGCTGATCGCGGTGCCCAGCCCGGCGTCCCAGTTGACCAGCCGCTTGTCGCGGTAGAGCAGCTTCTGGCGATGCAATTCGACAAAGACCTTCAGCACCGCCTTGCTGAAGCCCTCGTCCATCGTGAACCGCTCATTGGCCCAGTCCATCGAGCAGCCCAGACGGCGCAGCTGGCCGGTGATCTGGCCGCCGCTCTCCGCCTTCCAGGTCCAGACCTTTTCCAGGAACTGGTCGCGAGTGAAGTCGGTGCGCTTTTCGCCACGCGCATTCATCTGGCGCTCGACCACCATCTGGGTCGCGATGCCCGCATGGTCGGTGCCGACGACCCACAGCGCGTCCTTGCCCTTCAACCGGGCATGGCGGACCAAAATGTCCTGCAGGGTGTTGTCGAGCGCGTGGCCGATATGCAGGTTGCCGGTGACGTTGGGCGGCGGGTTGACGATCGTCCAGGGCTCGGCATTCGGGCGGTCGGGGCGGAACAGGCCCTTTTCCTCCCAATGGCCATACCAGCGGGCTTCGATTGCGGCGGGGTCGAACGTCTTGGGCAGCTCAGTCATGCCGCTGCCTTAATCACCCGCGCCGCGCGACGCCAGATGCTATACGGTACGGAATGCCTGGCGACTCATTCCTCCCCTTGCAGGGGAAGAATTCGTCAGGTCCGGGCGCCCGGCCGGTCGAGCACCGCTCGGATCCGCTCGTTCAACTCGGCGCGGCGATAGGGTTTGCGGATCAGCTCGTAGGAGCGCGCGCCCTCATCGATCGCCTCGTCGGCAAAGCCGGTGGTCAACAGGACCGACAGATGCGGATAGTCGCGCCGCACGGCCTGCGCCAGCGCGACGCCGTTCATGCCGCCGGGCATCAATATGTCGGTGAACAGCAGCTGGAACTCGCCGTCCTTCGCCAGATGGTCCAGCGCCTCGCGCGCGCTGCGAGTCAGGACGACGTTATAGCCCAGATCCTCCAGCATCGACCGGCCGAGATCGCCGACATCCTCCTGATCCTCGACCATCAGCACCCGCTCGACCCCGCCGCTGCGCGCAGGCTGGATCGGCGTCGCGCGGCGTTCGGTGACACCAGCGGCGCGGGGGAAATACAGCGCGATCGCCGCGCCCTCCGCATCGGGTTCGACCGTGGCGAGGCCGCCCGATTGGCGCATGAAGCCATAGACCATGGCGAGGCCCAGTCCGGCCCCCTTCCCCATCTCCTTGGTGGTGAAGAAGGGATCGAATATCTTGTCGGCGATCTGCGGATCGATGCCCGGCCCGTCATCGGCGACGCGCACCATGACATATTCGCCAGGCTCCAGATTGGCAGGCCCCTCGGGGCTGTCACCGGACTGGATCACGTTGCGGGTCGAGATGGTGATCTCACCCTGCCCCGTGTGACGACCGATCGCCTCGCGCGCGTTGCCGACGATGTTGAGCAGCGCCATCTCGGCCTGAACCGGGTCGATCCGGCAGTTCCAGAGATTCTCTTCCAGCCGCTGGCGCACGATCACGCTCTCGCCCGCCGTGCGGTTCAGGATCGGGCGGAAATCCTCGATCAGCTGGTTGAAGTTGAGCAGCCGGTCGCGCAGCTCCTGCTTGCGGGCAAAGGCGAGGAGCTGCTGCGTGAGGGTCGCGCCGCGCGCCGCCGCCGCGCCGATCGCCTCGACCGCGCGTCGGCCGCTGCGATCGCCATCGTCGATCCGCGCCTCCAGGATGTCGGCATAGCCGATGATGACCTGGAGCAGATTGTTGAAATCGTGCGCGATGCCGCCGGTCAGCTTGCCGACCGCCTCCATCTTCTGCGCCTCGTGCAGCGCATCCTCGGCCTCGCGGCGGCGCGAGATGTCGAGCTGGCTGCTGAAGAAATAGACGAGTTCGCCCGCATCGTCATAGACCGGCGAGACGAACAGCGCGTTCCAGAAGGTCGAACCGTTCTTGCGATAGTTGAGCAGTTCGACCGCGATCTCGTCGCGTCGCTCAATCGCGGCGCGAACCTGCGCCACCACGTCGCGGTCGGTTTCCGGACCTTGAAGAAACCGGCAATTGGTGCCGAGAATTTCTTCCTCGGAATAGCCGGTCATGAAGCTGAACGCTTCGTTGCAGAAGACGATGGGATTGTCCGGCTGGCGCGGATCGGTGACGATCATCGGCATCCGCGTCGTCTTCACGGCGGCGAAGAAGATGTCCGACTGGCCCGAATGCGGCTGTTTCGCATCGGCGATCGGCGGCGACGACACGTGCGAGCGCGTCGATTTCGACAGATCGGGCGTCTCGGGTGTCGGGTTCATGCCCAACGAACCCGGACGCGTGCCGCCGGTTCCCCCTGTATGGAAAAGCCGGCGGACAGGATCAGCGGCCTTCGCGCGTAATCCGGGCGATTTCGCGGGCGACCATGGCCTCGACCATCTCGGGCAGATGGGTGTCGAGCCACTCGCGCAGCATCGGGCGAAGCATGTCGCGGACCAGCCCTTCGAGCGTGCCGTCGCTGGTGGGTTCGGGCTTGACCATCATACGGCTGAGCGCCTCCAGGGAACCACGGCTGGCCTCGGCGACGCGAGGGGAAACGATCGCCTCCTCGGCATCGTCCGCATCCGCCTGGACCGGCGAAGCGACGGGCGCGGGCGCGGCAACCTGCGCCACCGGCTCGGGCGCAGGCGTGGGAACGGGTGCCGGGGCCGGTTCCGGCGCGACGGCGCGCATCGCCGATTCGGCGGCGCGGGCGGCGGCGGCTTCCACCTTCATGCGCAACGGCATCGGATCGCTGAGTTCCAGCACCTCGGGCGAATCATCCTCGACCGCGGGGGCGGGCACCGGGCGCGGCTGGCGACGCTGGCGCGCGGGCACTTCGCCCTCTTCGGCAATGATCCGTTTGATCGACGAGAGAATTTCTTCCATCGACGGCTCGGCGCTGATCTCACCCATGACCGCAAACCCCATTCTTGCCCCCAAGGCCCCTGTCCGGCCTTATTGCCGGCTTGGTGCCTCCGCACCTGTGGTTAATGCGGGGCTTCTGTCAACAGGGGCGTTGACGTCGGGGTCGAGCGGACGGGTGATCGCCGCCGTCTGGGCCGGGGTTCCGGCCGTGGTGCTGGCGACCGGCGCGGGCTCGCCGTCGCCGTCCCAGTCGTTGATGCGGTTGCGGACGCGCTTGTAATTGGCGACCGGATCATAGAGCGCGCCGCCGTCCAGCCCCAGGTCGCGCGCCTCGGCATTGCCCATCGCCGCGATCAGCGCGAAGCCCGCGACATAGGCGTCGCGGCGCGCCGTCACCAGCGTCACCTGGCTGTTCAGCAATTCCTGCTCGGCGTTCAATATGTCGAGCACGGTGCGGGTGCCGACGCTGTTCTCGGCGCGCACGCCCTCCAGCGACAGCGAGTTGGCGCGCACCGCCGATTCGGCCGAGGCAATCACCTCCTGCGACGACTGCCACACGGCATAGGCGGAGCGGACCTGCGCGACGACCTGCCGCTCGGTGCCAGTGGCGTTCTCAAGCGCCTGCCCGCGCAGGGCCTCGGCCTGGCGGATCTGCGCCGCCGGGCGACCGCCCTGGAACAGCGGCATGGACAGCTGCACCCCGACCGTCGCATTGATACCGGAGGTCGGCACATTGCCCGCCCCCGGCGGCGCGTTCAGCGAACCCAGATAGTTGAAATAGTTACCGCTCGACACCGCCGCCACGCGCGGCAGCCGGTTGGCACGGGCGACGTTGATGTCATAACGGGTCGCATCGGCCGAGCGCCGTGCGGCGATCAGCTGCGGATTCTGGTCGAGCGCGACCGCCACTGCCTGGTTTGGCGACGCGGGCAGCGTGGGAAGCGCGGGCGGCTGTTCCAGACCGACCGGCGCGACGCCGACGACGTTGATGTAATTCTCGCGACTGGAGATCAGGTTCGCCTGTGCCGATTGCAACTGCGCGCGGGCCTGCGCCAGCCGCGCCTCGGACTGGGCGACATCGGTGCGGGTCAGGTCGCCGACCTGGAACCGATCGCGCGAGGCGCGCAGGTTCGTATCGAGCACATTGACGTTGCGGGTGTTGAGGTTGACGATCGCCTCGTCGCGGATGACGTTCATGTACGCCGCAACGACATTGGTGAAGAGGTTCGCCTCCACCCCGCGCAACTGCGCCCGGCCCGCATCGACCCGTGTCTCGGCCGCGCGCACCGCATTCTTGACCGCCCCGCCCTGATACAGCGGCACCGACAATTGTACTTGGCCCGAGCCGACGCGTTCCGGGTTCAGGAAGTTGTTGTTGGCGACGACGATATTGTCGATGATCTGCGCGTTGGATTGCAGCGACGGCAGGCCGTTCGACTTCGCGATCGGCACATTCTCATCGGTCGCACGCTGGGCGGCGCGCTGTCCAGTGATCGACGGATTGCTCTGATACGCCCGCACCATCGCCTCGCGCAACGTCTCCGCCGAAGCCGATCCGGCCAGCAACAGGGCCGACCCGATCAGAACGCCGGAGGTCAGGGAGGAAGTCAGGTGCAGGCGCATGGTCCCTCAGAATTGGAAGGCGCGAGGACGGGCAAAGCCCGGCAGGATGGTGCATTCGGCGTCGGCAAAGGCGCGGACGCCATGGCCGCCCTCGGTCCGGCGACCGCTCGCCAGACGGGTGACGCCGTTCTCAACCAGACCCGTGACGATCCGGCCGCCGATCTTGACCTGCTCGACCAGCGCGGTCGGCAGTTCCTCGACGGCGCCGTCGATGACCAGCACGTCATAGGGGGCCGCAGCGGGGTGCCCGGCGTTCAGCGCGCCCTGCACGACCTCGACCTTGGTTTCACCGGCCAGCGCGGTGCGCGCGGTGGCGACCAGATCGGCATTTTCCTCGACCGCGATCACCTGGGTCACGATCGAGGCCAGAAGTGCTGCGGTATAGCCGGTCGCCGCGCCGATCAGCAGCACACGGTCGCCCGCCTCCAGATACGCCTCGGTCAGCAGGCGGCCGGTCGCCATCGGCAGGTTCACCGCCCGGCCCTGGCCCAGATCCAGCGTACCGTCGCGATAAGCCACGGGGCGCAGCGCCTCTGGCACGAACGCCTCACGCGGGACACGCGCCATCGCGGCGACGACCCGCTGGTCGCTGACCGCCGTGGTGCGCAGCTGGCTCGCCACCATCGCATGGCGCATCGCGTCGAAATTCGAGGAATCGTTGCTGGTCGTCATCATCGCCCTACCCTGTCGCACAGCCGTTTTAGTTGTGCAATACACCAAATTGGTTCCCGCCGCTTCTATCGCGTGGGGCGATTTCCGCCAAGCGTGGTTGCATTAGCTACGCTCTTCACTGCGATGCAACTTCATCCCAGGACGTAGAGCGTCGTCAAAACACTCCCCCGCGCGGTATGACCGGATCTTGTCGACGCCGGATCGCTCCTGGCTGGCCAAGCTTTACCGAGAATTTTACGCGACTAATTGCTTCCTCACGAGCTTCCCGAACCCCCTCACCCGTCGTTTGAGCATTTGCTCTAAGAGCAACAACTGCCAATACGCCACCTGCGCCACCGCCGATTTGGTGCCCCTCCCTATCGCGCTCAGCAGATGCAACCGTGACGGCAACGTCGAATTCTACGTCGCTAGCGCGGGCGTGATCCGGTGCAGATTGACTTACCAGCTCGGGATTAACGGCGGCCCCTATTCCCAAGCCATCGATATGCTGCTTTGCTTCACTAATTCCTTCCACAATTTGAATAAGCGTTTGCGACACAAAGTTTTTCAAATCCATCTTCGGATGCTCCCGGATATTCAAGTGCACCAAATACCGAAGGTCTAGCCTACGCCGCACCGTGGCAGCGGCCTAGCGGGCAAGAATTTTGCACTGGAGTAGGTACGCGCCACTTCAAGGACACACTTTTTCCCGCTGCCCCACACTCCCCTGTTGACGCCGCGCGAAAAACCGCACACATGCCCGCCTCCCACGCATCGAGGCGCGATGGCGGAGTGGTGACGCAGAGGACTGCAAATCCTGACACAGGCCAGCTTTTCGGCCAGTTGTTCGCAGATTTCTCGCTCTGTTCCTATCACCAGATATCATAGAGTTAGCGGTGCCTGTGCGTACTCCGCACAGGACTTTTTCGGTCCCGCGTCAGGCCGATTCGGCAGCCTCCATTTTCGCCATTGCGGCGGCGGCGCGCAGGCGCTGCGAGGCATATTTCAAAGCCATCTTGAAGGTCTGGTGACCGAGCACACTTTCGATCTCCGCGACGGTGCAGCCCGCCTCCTCCATCCGTGAACCGGCGGCATAGCGAAGCCCGTGCATCGACCGGTTATTCGGCATGGCGTCGATACTTTCCACCCGGCGGCGGATCGCGCCCGACAAGCCATTGGGCGTGAATGCCTTGCCCGCCTCGGTCGTGCAGATGACCACGCCTCTCCTGGGCAGTGCGTCGAGATGTTTCCGCAGAGCGCCATGGCAGGCGATGTCGAGCAGCGCGGTCGTCTTCGACTGCCGCACGCGGATGATATCGCCCTGGAATTGCTGCCAGGTCATCTTCACGACGTCCTCGCGCCGCTGCCCAGTATACAACGCGACGAGCACCGGCGTGACGAGGTGCGGCGGCGCGCCGCGCAGGAAATGCTCGACCTCAGCGTCCGACCAGACCACGATCTCCTTATCTCCGCCCTTCCTCTTCAGGCGCTTGATGCCCTTGGCCGGATTGAAACCGGCAGGAACGTGGTCATTTTCGTCCGCCCAGCTGTAGAGCCGCGACAGCATCTGCTTGATCTTGTGGGCCTTGCGGACGGTCTGGGCATGGTCGTCGCGCACAGCCTTCAGCATGTTGCGGGTCGCGGCGGCATAACGCACGTCGCCCAGTTCCTCGACGATCAGATCGAGCGTCCGCCCATAATCCAGCTGCGTTGCGTCAGCGAGGCCGCGGAACTCGGGGCTACGGCGATACTGGCCGACCAGCCACTCGAAACTGCTCCGCGCGACCGGCTTTTTCGCCCCGCGCGCCTCAACGACGGCGAGCAATTCGGCATAGCGCTCCATGAACCCCGAGCGGCTGGGCTGCTCCGACCAATGAAGCGCCGGGTCATGCGGCAACGGCAGATCGCCCGTCAGCTTATGCCGGAACCGCCAATAGGTCCCCTTCGACAGATAGGTGTATTTGAGGTCAGTTCCGGCCACGTGCGCGCCTTCTCTCGAAGAAGCGGGCTTCCTCGTCGTCCTGTTCCTTGCCCTGCTCGGCGGCGGGGATCGGCTGGTCGGTCATCCGATCGACAAATCGGTCGAGGTCGACGCGATCCCACATGACTCGGCGACCGATGCTCTTCGCTTGGATGCCGAGCGTCTTGAGCGTCGTCGGGCTGATGCCCAAATATTCGGCCGCGTCGGCGGCGGACAGCAGTCGTCCCCAGCGCGCGCGAAACGGTATGATAGGGGTCTGTTCCATTATCCCCTTCCTTCCATCGGAATATGAGCGCGGAGGAATGCTGCCACGCGCGCAAGGGCTTCGGTATCAGCGACGGCGCGGATGGTCCGATACGGAGCGCGATCGGGCACCACCTCACACAGGAAGCGGTGGGTCGCTGGCCCGTCCACATCCTGGCCACTGCGGTAAATGCACCCCTCCGGCGCCAGCACGGCGGCGGCGCGCACAGCTGATCCACCAGCCCATAGGTCAAGGAACAGGTCGCGGAAGATGTCGGAGACATGCTTGCTGGGGAAGGCTGGAAGAGGCCAAGCGGCGCGGAAGACCCCGAACAGGTCCTCTAACCCTAGCGCCTCATCGCTCGCCGCGCCCTCGCAATAGTCGGCGAGCAGGATCAGGGAATCGGCGTCACGCATTCGCTTGGCCCTCCTCGGGTACGTATCGCCGCCAGAGCGCCCTAAGAGCGTCGAGCCACCCGTCGGCATGGGCCCGCCTCACCTCGTCAGGTGCCTTGCGACTGAGAAATTGATAGGTGTCGACCTGTTCGAGCAGCCAGGCGCGGACGAAGATCGGATGGGGCTCGCCATGAATGTCGATCCTCGCCTCGATCTGCCCGTTCACGCGGTCCGATGCCTCGGGGGTCCAGTCCTCGCGGTGACGGTGGCGCTCGATCGACGCGCGGCACTCCATGATCATGCACCACGCGGCGAACGACTTCGACCGGCCACCGGCGCCCAGGGCGATCACCTCAGCCTGCGCAGACCAGCTATAGCCTCGCTCGCTGACCTGCCGTTCAGCGGCGGCTATCATGACGCAAAGCTCACTGGCGCGGCGGCGCGCGCGGGCGCACCATAACCTAGCCGACACGCGAGTCGGCCCATGGAGAGGTTCGACATGAAGATCTTCGCTGCTGCGCTGACCGCTGCCGCCCTGCTCGCCACGCCCGCGCTGGCCGCCCCGTGCCGAGATGCGAAGGGCAAATTCATCAAGTGCCCCGAGAAGGCCGCACCCGCGCCCACCCGTTGCAAGGCCGCGAACGGGAAGTTTGCGAAATGCGGATCGCCCGGCGCGAAGCCGATCAAGTAACCCGCGCGCCCCGGCCGACCAATGGCCGGGGCACCGACCCGCGCCCGCTTGTCGCTCATCGCGAAACCGGAGGCGGTCATGCGGCGGACCGATCGACAGATATTTTCGGCCACTTGCCCCGAAAGCTGCTTGGCGGACCGACATCATTCGGGTCGATCCCTTCCTCGATCATCTGCGCGACCGCATCAGCCAGCCGCATGTCGTGACGATGCCAGCAGTCTTCCCACTTCTCTAATCCCCACTGAGCCCAGACGGACTCGCGCCCGCCCTGCTTGGTCACCTCAAGCTCGAATGCCAGCGACTGCCGCCATTGTGTGACATAGCCCGGCCACCACCGGGTCAGCTTCCCGCCGCAGTCCTTGTCGATGTAGCGCTCGATGCAGATGCGCACCTCGTCGGGATCGCATGTCGGAATGCCGAAGCTGCGAAAGCCCGTCTCGGACCAGTACGCGGAACCCGGTCCAGCGATCGCGTGCGTGCAAAAGCCACCAGCGATGACGGTGGGGATACCTCGGACCTCGACCTCGAATGGGTCGGGATCGCCGTCATAGACGCGGATTGCCCGACCGCAGGCGGCGCGCGTCATCACCTCGCGAATTTCGCGCACCTGTCGCGGGACAGCGACCACAGGGGGCGGCGACGCGGGGGTGAATAGATCGTACTGCATCACTTCCGCCCCTCCCCGTGCGAGAGGGCGGCGGAGATAGCTGGCAGCGGCAACCATCCGTCAAACGCAAGATCGGGAACACCGCCATAGCCGGGGAATAGGTTCCAGCCGAGGTCATACTCGCCCGGCGACGCCCCAGGATGGCGGATCACGAACCAGCGCCCGTTGTAATGCCGGTCGCGATCCAGCGCATAATCGTTGTTGTATCGGGCAAGAATGTACGCCCCATCTTTCGGCGCGAGCGACATCGGTCGCTACTCCCCCTCCCCCGCCGGGACCGCATCGACAGCGGGCGCGGGGGTGGCGGATAGGGCTTCGGCTGCAAGGCTCTCCCAATATCCGATGTCGGTCAGGTCTAGCTCGGCCCAGTCCATTCCCTGCGCCGCGACCATACGCCGTGCCGCATAGGTGATTGCTTCCTCCCCCGCACGGCTGTCGAGGGCGGCGAGGATGGCGTCGGTGCGAGCGGCATTCCGGCGCTGCTCGATCACCGGATAGCCGTCTTCCCGATCCTGAAACACGGCGGGCTCGAAGCCGTCCATGAACAGCGTGTACTCCTCGCCAGTGTCGTCCATCTTGGTCAGGCGGTACGAATAGCCGAAATTGGCGTCGGCCTTCGTGATTGCTGCGATGATCGCCTCGCGCACAGCATCCGGCGTCTGTTGAGCGTCCATCACTCGCCCTCCGATTCTACGAAAGTGGCATCGTCGGCCGCGCCTTCTTCGGGCGACAGGAACAGCCAGTAATCGGCCTCTACGGCCTCGCGGATCATGGCTGGCGACAAGTTGAACGCGGTCGCGATCGTCGCGACGGTCTGCTGTCCGCCATTCAGCGCCAGCCACACGCCGATCGCGCCGCCCACGATATTTGCGCCCGGATTGCCCGAGCCGTCTTCCTCGCCATCCTCGCTGAGATTCCAGCTGAACGGGTCAGTTCCGAACCGCTCGAACAGCGGGGTTCGCACAGCATCCGGCGTCTGGGTGGTCATGCTGCACCTCGCTTTTCGAGAGCACGGGCCATGTGCCCGGCGTAAACGGATACGGCTTTCCAGTAGGCCGCCATGGGCGCTTTGTGGGTCCGCCAGCACTTATTGGCACGCTCCCGCGCATCGACCTGCAGGTCACGGAGCAGCGAGGCCACTTCCCCACTGGCAGGCGATGCGCGCAGGCGGCGGAAAGCCGGGAGCAGTAGGACTGGATTGCGCACCTCGGCGCGGTTCGACCGATCGCCCATCCTACTTCCCCCCATCGCTGGCGTGAGAGGCGGGGGTGGCGGGGCGTATGGCATAGCGCGCGAGCCCGATCAGAACTCCCAGGTCCCCCGCATCGACCACAGTGTCGGTTGGGATCGGATTGCCGTCGCCGAATGGATCAGCCTCAAGCGCGTTATCATAGGCGATTTGCATGTTTTCAATGCACGTTTCGGCATTGATCCAATCGGGCTGTTCGCACCCCTCCCCCTGGCGGATCGCGTCTGCGGAGAGGGTGGAGAGCTTGTACGGCAGACCGACTTTATCGCTGGTCGCGTTGAACTTCGCGGTCGTCGCGGCGATCAGGTCAACGCCACGGCGGCGCGCCAGCTTGTCGAGGCAGATCAGGACATCTGCGCATTCGTCCGCGAAGTCCGCAGGATCCGCGCGCGATCCTCGCCAGCCACGCTCTTCCCGCTCCAGCTTCTTGACGACGTTCAGCAGCTCGCCGACTTCGCCGCCCAGCTCGAGCGCGTCGAACATGATACCGGCGTCGGCACCCTCGACCCATGCCTCGTACCGCTCCGTGTTCACGCGGCGCAGCTGGTGCAGGAAGTCCACTGCCTCCCGATCCATCGCGGGCGGGGCGGCGCGGAGGTCTTCTATCGTCTGCTCGATATGGGGCAGATACAGGTGACGCTCGAAATCATCGGCGCGCACGTCGTTGCGAATGAAGTCCGCGTACGTCTTGAGGATGTCGACCGCGTCCATCTTCGTGCTTTCGGGTATGTCAGCCACGGGCGGCCTCCCCGTATCCGAAGACCAGCCGCTCGACCCAAGCCGAGATGCCCCCCGGATCAGTGGCCAGCGAGTATCCGAGGAGGAGCAGCAGGACGACGGTGAAGGCGAGCGCTCCGACGCCGATGGCGGCATTTACCCGGTCCCACTGCGCAGCCCGGCGGCGGCGCTGCCGCTCGAATTCCGAAATCTGCATCACTGCACCTCGATCATAGGCTGGGCACCGGCCTCATCGGTGCGCAGCGGGGAGCCTGCCTGATCGGCTGAGGCGGCACTGGTGACGGGGAAAAGGGTGGCGATCGCGTGCCAGCGGGCGGCGGCGCGCTCGACCATGGCGCACCACACCTCGGCGATGCGCTCATGGGACTCGATCAGGTCCCGACCAATCGACCGGGTGGAATAGACGCCGATCGCAGCGACAGCGCAGACGCTGCCCGCGCCCATGGCATGGGCGATGTGATCATGAATGGTCATCGTGGACCTCGGCTGGTGTCGTAGATGGGGCGGGATGCGGAGCCGCCAACGCCGAGGATTCGACCTTGGACATAGCTCTCGTGCTCATCGCGGGGGCGACGGAAAGGGCGGTGGCCCCATCCATCGGGAAGGACGAATTTGAAGCACCCGTTCGGGGCAATGACCTTGATCCGGCCACCCTTCACCGCCTTGATGACGGGACATTCGAATTCGAAGACGGCAGGCAGATTGCCCAGGCCGATATAGACCTCTTGGCCGACTGACTGACGGCGGACCATCATCGATTTGCAGGTCAGCGGGTCCATGCCCAGCTTGATCAGCGTTGCGGTCTGCTCGCGGGTCCAGCGGTCGCCCCCGACCTGTTGGCCATTGACGATCTCGTACCCGGTGACGTCGCCGTACCACGGGTATCCATCGGCCAGCTTGGATGCGATCACGGACCGGATATGCGGCTGCCGCCCGACCGGCGGGAGATTGGGATCAGCCACGGCAGCGCTCCAGATAGTCGGCCGCGCTCGCCAGTCCGGTGGCGCGGGCCTTCGCGGATTTCAGGCGCTCCTCGACTGCGAGCAGGTCGGCGTGGGCCTCCGCGCGGTCGATGCGCGCGATCTCGGCCGCGTCGGTGACGACGGTCAGGAGCTTGTCCAGATTGACGGTGGCCCGGCCCCGCGCCCGGCTGCGCACCTTGTCCGCAAGGCGGATCATCAGGCGCAGGCCGCGCGGGTCGACCTTCAGCGTCTCGGCGCGGGTGCGGATCGTCGCGGCGAGGTCGGCGCGCTCGGCCAGCATACGGGCAAGGTCCGGGTACCGCTTGTGGTGGTCCGAATCCTCGAGCATGGCCTCAATCTGGCGAATGCGGTCTTCGGCAAAGCGAAGCTCGACGATCGCCTTCTCGAGGTCAGGATCAATGACGGCGCTCACCGCGCACCCCACGGGTTGTCCAGCTTGTGACGGTGTGGCGACTTGTCGAAGAACGCCCGCGCCAGGGCCATCAGGTCGACGCCGTGCTTGCGCTCGAACGTTGCCTCGCCCCGGTGGCTCTCGGCGTGGCAGTCACGGCACAGGCTGACGGTAAAGGCGTCGCTGGGCTTCATGCTGACACCGCTGTTTGCCGCGCGGCGGACGTGGGCGCATTCGATCCCGGTCGTCGAGCCGCAGGCGCAGCAGGCAAAGCCCCTCACCCACTTGCGATGAGCGGGCGAGCGCTTGCCCTCATCAACCTTCGCCGACTTGGTGATCTTGCGCGGGGGGAGCGCGACGGCGCGCATCACGGCTTCACCCGGCGGGATACCGTGAACTCGACCGAAAAGCCCAGCCAGCGGATTGCGATGGCGTATCCGCGATGATCGTCGCAGCCGGTCGGTCCGTCGACAGCCGACCACACCTCGAAGATGCGGATACGGGGAAGGATCTGGCCGCGCATCAGCCGCGCGCCATCTGCTGCAGCATGTCGACCTGCTTCGAGACCGACAGTGCCTGGTACCGTGCCCGCAACGCCGACAGCGTCAGCTGCTGACGGTCATCGTTCCTATGCTGGGGAATGCCCGCGATGCAGGACATAGCGATCTCCTCGACCGCTTCGCTCGCATCAGGCGGCGATCAGCGGTGAGGTATGATTTAGTCGGATGTTTCCGACTGGTCAATCGCAAAGTCGGATATTTCTGACTTAGTCGTCGAATGTTGGATCAGGGTAAAATTCGCTGTCAGGGTCCACGGCATCCCAGTCCGGCGGCGGCGCGGCGGCGACAACAGGCGGCAGCACTGGCCGCTCGCCGTTGAACGCAACGCGAACCCAGCCAACCCTCGCTTCGAGGGACTGGAATATTGCGATGGTGGTATGCCCCTGGCGCCAATAGGTGCCGATCAGCACGGCGCGCTCCGAGGGAAGATAGCCTAGCTGGATACCACGGCACGAATAGACAGCAATCGCGTGTTCGTCGTGCTTGTTCTCGGGTTCAGGCCGCAGCTCGACCGGCTCCCCCTCTCGGCAAATCGCCAGCTCAAAGCGCCGGTCTGACCCTCGCTTGTTCGGATAGTCGATACCGACGATGGCGAGACTTCGCTGCCTCACTTTTTCTCTGGCAGGCGCCGCAAAATCTCGTCGAGCTTTTTGTCCTGTGCAGCGTCGCGCTGGCGCTGCTGCTCGGCATATGGGGAAAGGGCCCCGCCCGCCGAAACACCTGCGTCAAACCGATCACCGCCGAAAGAAATAACAGCGAGGATCACGCCAACGGCTGTGACGATAGCTGCAATCGTCGAAGCCACACCCTTCCACACGGTACCCCGGGTGGCAAACGCATCCATATCCCGCCGAAGTTCAGAAAACTTCGTATCGGTACGCGCCTCGGCCGCCTCAATCTGAGCTTTTACAGCTTCCATGGGTGGGAATGTGCCCCCTCCACCACCGTGTTGCAAGGGATACTGGAACGGGGAAGGCCCCGACGAATGGCCGGTTTCGGTTCCGCCAACGAGAGAAAGTGGCGGCCGATAGGTGTGCTCTTCAGCCAACTTTTCCGCTCTCATCAATAATCTTCGTCAGAACTGCGTTATGCAAACGTGTGTGGCCACAGTGATTGCAGATCAGCATTACCATAGGGTATCCTGCTCCGCCGATCATAAGCCCCCCACCCGGCTGGAACACGGTGGGAGAAACTAGGTGTGATGCCACCTCGTACTTACCACGCCCACATATAGCGCATCCCGCACTGTTCGGCGAAAGTGCGTTCAGTTTGTCAGCAATAATCTGAATTTGTTCAGGTGAAAGGAGCGCGGGATCATGGGGCGGCGGCGAGGGTGGTGGCCTGTCAGTCATATGTCTCTCGCAAATCGAATTACCCTACCCCAAATTACGACATCGTTAGCGTCGACCTCATAGGCATCGATCGTCTTGTTATCGGAGATGACGAGAACCTTCGTACCGCCTGCGATAGGGCGCAAGCGCTTGATAGCCGCGCCGCCGTTGATGGAGGCCGCATAGATTCGGTCTGCATGCAGGAGCTGGTTCTGCGTCGTGTCGATCCAGACCAGGTCGTTCGGTACGAGCGTGGGGAACATGCTGTCTCCGGCCCCAGCCGCGAGGCGAAGCCGGTGGGGCGGCGTATGCGTAAACGACCGGAGGTAACCCAGGTCGAAGGCGACGGGCTCTTCCTCCACGAAGTCGTCTACCGTTGCCCCCGGCCCCATGGGCAGTGACAAATCTAGTCGCGGGATCATAACGACCTCACCCCCATCGGCGGACTTCATTGGGGGCATGTCGGGAGTGACGTAAGTTGGACGAGACCTCGGGTTCGGCGCTACAGGTGCATCACTTCGAAGGTCCGCCTCCGACTTACCAATGAACGACAACACCTTTAGGAGG
The DNA here is from genome assembly GCA_019112965.1 of Candidatus Sphingomonas excrementigallinarum. Taxonomy (GTDB): domain Bacteria; phylum Pseudomonadota; class Alphaproteobacteria; order Sphingomonadales; family Sphingomonadaceae; genus Sphingomonas; species Sphingomonas excrementigallinarum. The sequence goes on from DXIH01000119.1 coordinate 22,902, forward strand.
GTGTCACGGCGAGGATTTTTTGCCTTTGTCTTCAGATTGCCAAACCAGCCCCGGTTAACCCCGGCGCGCTCCGCCCATTCCGTCTCCGCGAGATTGGCGGGCTTCAATGCCATCAAGGCATCGTATAGCCGCGTGCCTTCAAGATTCTCGCTTTCGCTCATGTCGGAGATTTCACACACACCCTCCGCGTCGGAAAGAAAGAAGTTTCCGACTTGTAAGGTTGGATATTTCCGACTAGATTGGCCGCCATGGCTGAGACGCTGGCGAGCGACGCGGACATTTTGACGGCTATCGAGACCTTCCGACAGCGTCACGGCATACCTGTGACGACGTTTGGTCGGCGGTCGGTTGGCGACGCCAATCTAATTGCAAACCTCAAGGATGGCCGCGAACTGCGCCGCGCCACATTGGCCCGCATCAACCAGTTCATGTCGGAATATTCGTCCGAGCAGGCGGCTGCATGACCGCCGACATTCACTTCCTCTCCCTGGCGGCTGACCTCCCCAAGACGGTCAGCCCCTCCCTCACCGGCGGCGTGGTTCTCCCGCCCGTCGCCGGTGATTTTGTCGACCAGCGCGCGGGCGACCGTGAGGCGGACGGCGCGGGGTGCGGTGGAGAGGCAATCACTGTTCATGACCATGGAGATACGCTGTGAGCGTTCCGCACATCCACGGCCGCTTCCGCACCGTTCCCGCGAGTTTGCTGCTCGACACGCTGGGTCGGAGCCTTTCGGCGATCAAGACCGAGGACAAGGCGACCGACGAAGACCTGGGCCAGGTGCTGGGCAAGAGCGATGATCGCGCCGCCGCCTACCGTGCCGGATCGGCCGACATGGGCGTCGTCAGCTTCCTGCGCGGCTGCCGCGAGTGGGATGGCCGCTTCGCCAATGACGTGCTCGGCCTCGTCGGGATGCGCATCGTGCCGATCGCCGACAGCCCGACCGAAGACGCGCATTCGCTGGCCGCCCTGGGCGAACTGATCGCGAAGAAGGCGATCGCGCTGGCCGACAATCAGATCAGCGACGCGGAGCTCGAAGACATGTGGCCCGAGATCGAAAAGGTCGGCGCCCACATCGACCGGCTCCGAGCGCGGCGATCGAACCTGATCCGCCTCGTGCACCAGCAATAGGAATCAACCAGGCCGCGACGACGCAGCCCACGGAGTGACGACAATGACCACTGCTGATGACGCGGGAGCGGCGAAGGCCGTTTTCGCGAACGGAAAATCGCGTCTGCTTCTGCCGGTCCCGGTGGCCGGTCTGGACGATTGGAACGCGCGCATCGCTCGCCGGAAGGCCGCGTGATGGCAGATGCGATCGATCAGGCCAATGAGCTTGCGGCCGCCGAGGCCGAGCACGGCGTCGCTGTTGCGCGCGCGGCCGACCATCCCGTCGGCATCGAGGGCGATTGCGACGGCTGCGGCGATCACTTCACCCGGCTGGTGAAGGATCACCTCGGATACCGCTGCGGCTATTGCCGTGACGGTCGGCGGAAGCCGCGCTGATGGGACGCGGATGCAGCGACAGCTCCTGGGCGCTGATGCAGGCGCTCGTGCAGGAGCACACGCCGGGGACGGTGTTGGCACTGATGCAGCGGAGCGTGTCGGGCGATGTGCCCAGCTTCAACGCGATCAAGCAGGCGCGCACGGACTTCCTCCAGTCGCAACCCCAGCGTGCCCGCCGTCGCGAGCCTCAGGCCACGATGCCGGTGCCGGTGCGCAAGCCGCCCCGCCCGCCCCTGTCCTTCGAGGAAAAGCTGGCCCGCGTCGCCGCTGGCGCCCGCCTTGTCACCGTTCACCCGCTGCGCAAGCCGGCCCCAGCCTTCACGCTGGGCGGCGTCGGCAGCTCCACCCTTTAACCTGAGGAGAAGCCAATGATCATCGACCCTGAAAATCCGCCGCGCGCGGCCGACGGGAACCGCATGCCGCCCGCCGCCAACAGCTTCGGCGACTTCGTCCGCTTCCTGGAGGACGGCCAGTTGGACGCCGAGTTGTCCGAGGTGCTGCGCAAGATGTCCAGCGACATGGCCCACACCGCAATCGAAAGCGGCGGCAAGGCCAAGGGCAAGCTGACGATCTCGCTCGACTTCGCGCTCGACGGCCGGGTCTTCACCATCAAGGCGAAGCACAAGGTCGACGTGCCGGAGGCCAAGCGCCCGCAGAGCGTCATGTGGTCGACCGAG
>DXIH01000120.1 GCA_019112965.1 Candidatus Sphingomonas excrementigallinarum
TGCGCGTTTCGCGGGATCGTGAGCACGGATTTCACCGCATCGTGAGCAACGATTTCAGAGGATCGTGAGCAGCGATTTCAGGCGATCGTGAGCACCGTTTGGCGGTGCCAGACGCTTCGGCCGACAACTCAACCGGGCTACGGGTTTCTCATTCAACCAATGAGGAAGCCTGATGCCTACCGAGAGATTGTCGATGCGCCGGATCAGAGAAGTTCTACGTTTGCGGCAGCAGGGCCTGACCGAACGCGTCATCGCGCGGATGTTGGGAGTGAGCAATGGCGTTGTGCATGGTTATGTGCGGCGCGCACGCCTTGCGGGCCTGACCTGGCCGCTGCCGGAGGACATGGACGACGAGGGTCTGGAACTGTTGCTGTTCCCGGCACCGGCAGCAGCCTCGCAAAGCGCCCGGCGCCCCACGCCGGATTGGGCTTATGTCGAGAAGGAGTTGCGCCGCCGCAGCGTGACACGCCTGCTGTTGTGGGAAGAGTATCGCGCCGCCAATCCGGACGGCTTTGGCTATACTTGGTTTTGTACGACTTTCGAGGCCTGGAAGCAGCGGGCGCAACCGAGCATGCGTCAGACCCACATCGGTGGGGAGAAGGTGTTCGTCGATTTCGCCGGCGACACTATCGACATCTTCGATCCCATCACTGGCGAAGTGCGCTCCATGAAGCTGTTCGTCGCGGCGATGGGGGCCTCGAACTACACCTACGCCGAGGCTTGCCCAAGCGAGAGCCTGTCCGACTGGATCGGCGTGCATGCCAATCTGTTCAGGTATCTCGGCGGCGTACCGAAGTTCGTGGTCTGCGACAATCTCAAGGCCGCCGTGACCAACCCCGATCGTTACGATCCTGGGATCAACCGAACCTATGCCGAGATGGCCGGCCATTACGGCACCGCGATCCTGGCGGCGAGGCCGAGGCGGCCAAAGGACAAGGCCAAGGTTGAGGTCGCCGTGCAGATCGCGCAGCGCTGGATCCTGGCCCGCCTGCGCAATCAGCGTTTCTTTTCCCTGGCGGAACTCAATACCGCCATCCGCGGGCTCGTCGTCGAACTCAACGCCCGCCAGATGCGCGGTTTCGGCTCCAGTCGCACCGAACTGTTCGCCGAGATCGATCGTCCCAGGCTGGGAGAACTGCCGGACCAGCCCTACGTCTTTGCGCGATGGAAGCGTTGCCGCGTCGCCCCCGACTATCACGTCGAGATCGACGGCCATTGGTATTCCACCCCTTACCGCCTGATCCGTGAACTCGTCGATGTGCGCATCGCCGACAAGACCATCGAGGTCTTCCACAAGGGGCAGAGGATCGCCAGCCACGCCCGTGCGCCCAATCGGCGGGGCCACACCACCATCGCCGATCATATGCCGAGCGCCCACCGCCGCTACGGCAAGTGGACGCCGGGAGGACTGATCGCGGCCGGCGAGAAGATCGGTCCATCGACCGCGGCGTTCTTCCAGGTGGTCATCGAGGCCCGGCCGCACCCCGAGCAAGGCTTTCGAACCTGCCTCGGTATCCTGTCGCTGACCAGGAGCTACGACAATACGCGCGTCGATGCGGCCTGCCGACGCGGCATCCTCATCAAGGCCCGCTCCGTCGCCTCGATCCGCTCGATCCTCAAGAGCGGCCTCGATCGCGCTTTCCTCGACGAGACGTCCGACCACCAGCCCCTGCGCCATGGCAACATCCGCGGCCAGGGGTATTTCCACTGAACCAGGGAGCCCTCAATGCTGACACACCCCACCCATGAACGGCTGATCACGCTTGGCTTGACCGGCATGGCCAAAGCCTTCGAGGAGCAGCGACGATCACCGGATCTCGATGCCCTGCCGTTCGAGGAGCGCATCGGGCTTCTCGTCGATCGCGAAGCCGCCGAGCGCGATACCAAACGTCTCACGACCCGCCTCAAGTTCGCCGCGCTGCGCCAGAGCGCATGCGTGGAAGACGTCGATTTACGTACGCCACGAGGTATCGATCGTGCCGTCTTCGCCAGGCTTGTCGGCGGGGACTGGATCGCCCGCAACGAGAACCTGCTCATTACAGGAGCAACCGGGCTCGGCAAGAGCTGGATTGCCTGCGCCCTCGGCCACAAAGCCTGCCGCGACAATCGTTCGGTCCAGTATCACCGCGTTCCGCGCCTGTTCGAGGCGCTCGCCCTGGCTCGCGGCGACGGCCGATATGGCCGACTGCTCAAAACCATCGGCCGCGTTCAACTCCTGATCCTCGATGATTGGGGCCTGTCAGTTCTAAATCCGCCCGAACGGCGCGACCTTCTGGAGATCCTTGATGATCGCCACGGTCGCGCCTCCACCATCGTCACCAGCCAGGTCCCCGTCGAACATTGGCACGACGTTATCGGCGACCCAACCCTCGGCGACGCCATCCTGGATCGCCTCGTTCACAACGCTCACCGCCTGCAACTCACCGGAGAAAGCATGCGAAAGCAGAACGCCCGCAATCATACTCTTGACGCCGCATCAAACCCCTGAACCAATCACCATGTCGGCCAAAGCTCTGCTCACGATCGCGCGAAATGCCTGCTCATCATCGCGTGAAATCGCCGCTCACCATCAGCGAAATGCGCACCCCGCGGCGGCGGGGCCTGGCGGCGCGTGTCGCCGCTGGCCCCTCGCGCCGGAGCTTGCCAGCCTAGCTCACCAGCCTTCCAGCACCAGCTTGCCGGTCGAGCGGCCGCCCTCGATCGCGGCGTGCGCCTGCTTGAGCGTGGCCGCGTTGATCCGGCCGAGCACCTTGTCGAGCGTGGTGCGCAGCACGCCGTTGTCGATCAGGTTGGCGACGTCGTTGAGCAGGCGATGCTGCGCGATCATGTCGGCGGTCTGGAACGAGGAGCGGGTGAACATCGATTCCCAGTGCAGCGACGCTGCCTTGCCCTTGAGCAGCGTGGCGTTGAGCGCCGCCGGATCGTCGATGAGGCCGATCTTGCCTTGCGGCGCCAGGATATCGACGAGGGCCGGGAAGTGCTGGTCGGTGTTGGTCAGGCTGGCGATCAGCCGCACCGGCGGCAGCTTGAGCTGGTCGATCTGCTCCTTCAGCGGCTTGCCGTGATCGACCACGGCGTGGGCGCCGAGCTCGAGACACCACTTGATCGACTCCGGCCGTGACGCCGTCGCGACCACCGCAAGGCCGGTCAGCCGCCGCGCCAGCTGGATCAGGATCGAGCCGACGCCGCCGGCGCCGCCGACGATCAGCAGCGTGCGCGGGTCGATGCTCTTGCCGGGCTGCACGTCGAGGCGATCGAACAGCAGCTC
>DXIH01000121.1 GCA_019112965.1 Candidatus Sphingomonas excrementigallinarum
GACCAACTTCAAGCGAATAGCCTCTATCTCGTGCTGCTTCCGCTTTTTGGCGCCGCTCTTGTGATCGCGCTTGCTACTTGGCGCCGGAACGCCGAACCGCTCAGCCGCTTCCGACATTTCGAGATAGAGCAACGTCGGATCGCCAAGATTGATCGACTGCTCAGGGCGGCTCGGTTCGATCCCGAGCGCGTCGATTACAGCTCCGGCGATAGCCCGCGCAAGTGGCGGTGGGACCGCATTGCCGATCTGGCGAGCGCCATGCCACTTCGTGGCATGCAGCCTGAACCAGTCGGGAAAACCATGCAGGCGCGCCATCTCCCGAACCGTTATGCAGCGAGGGTGCTTGTAGTGGATCGGCCGCGGGCTGGTGAACGCCCCCCGTGCACCGTCTGTCCCGGCACGTAGTGTATTGGACAAGCCGACTGGGGACAGCTTCAAGAAGCGGCTGATCGGCTCGACGGTGCCTGGAACTGTTTCGGTGAAGCGGCGGCGCGAGATATCCGTATGCGTGGTTCTCGCACTCGACGTAAGAATACCGGGGTTCCAATTGCGAACATGGCCGAAATGCCAAGCATCGTTGCTGAGGCCCCGCATCTCTGCGGCATAGGTCGAAGGCTTCCCGAAAGCTGCGGTGCGGGTCGCATCCGTCTCGATGAGTGAGGGGAAACGATCTGCGTTCGGCAGATCGCCAATAGCGTCCATAACGGTAGGGCCGATAGGAAGCTCGCCTATAGGCTTACGGCCATCTGCCGCATTGGTGATCGGGGCAGGATAGGCCGGCACAGCTTCACCTTTCTGTGCGCCCATCAGGATCAATCGTTGCCGGTGTTGGGGCGTGCCGTAATTCGCCGCATCCAGCACCTGCCAAGGCAGGCGCACATCGTAACCGGCTTTGTCGAATGCCTCCACCAGCTCGTCGAGGAAGGCGCGCTGACTTCCTACCGTCAGACCTTTCACGTTCTCGAACACGAAAGTGCGGGCATCGAACTCCTGCACCAAGCGCACGAACTCACGCACCAGCGTGTTGCGCGGGTCTTCCAACGCCCGCTTTCCGATCATCGAAAAGCCCTGACACGGAGGGCCACCGAATACACAGTCGATCGGCCGCTTACCGATACCGGCGATCGCGCGCACTTCGGCTGCCTTCAACCCGACAACGGATCGCGGGATGACAGGCGTATCGGGGAAGTTGAAGGCGTGGACGGCGCAATGCACCGGGTCGATCTCGACAGCGGCCGCTACGTCGAACCCAGCCTGCTCGAAGCCCAGGCTCATGCCGCCCGCGCCGGCGAATAAATCGATGCCCAAGGGCCTCATGTTGTCTCCGTTTTGTTCTCGGGCGAGCTTACGATGTTTGCAGGCGTCTGTCGATCGCTTTTTCCAGGTTGGCCCAGAAAAGAAACGAGGCTTTTTTCAAGGGCTTGCCGGTCGGCAGTCTGACACTGCCAGATCGTCGCCACGTCCCAACCGAGGGCGCGCAGCTCCGCTTCCTTACGCGCGTCCCGCTCGCGATTCGCATCGAGCTTCGGCCCCCAATAATCGAGTTTGGATTTTGGAGCCCGTCCCTTTTGGCACTCGTGACCGTGCCAAAAGCAGCCGTGCACAAACACCGCCTTTTTGCGGCCGGGCAATACGATATCGGGACGCCCTGGAAGTTGCTTCGGATGGAGCCGGTAACGGTAGCCTAGCCTGTGCAGAAGGCGCCTGACGACTAGCTCGGGACCCGTGTCTTTGGTCCCGACCGACTGCATGATGCGCCGACGCTGTTCCTGTGTACGGGTATCCGCCATTAAGCCACCCGACGCTCGCGGTGCTCTCTCAGCACACGCTGTACGGTCGAGCGCGACACGCGGAACAAGTTGGCGAGCTGGGCAGGGGAGCCCTGGCCGGATTCTGCCTTGGCGATGATCTCGGCGCGCTGCTGGCCGGTGAGGCTCGGCCGGCGCCCGAGGTGCTTGCCAGCCTTCCGGGCGTGCGCCAGCCCGTTCATGGTCCGCTCGCGGATCATGGCGCGCTCGAACTCGGCGAACGCGCCCAAGGTCTGGGTCATCAACCGTCCTGCCGGCGTCGTTGTGTCCACGGCTTCGGTGAGCGAGCGAAAGCCCGCGCCGGCTGCCGTGATCGTCTCTAGCTTGAACAGGAGGTCGCGGAGCGAGCGGGAGAGGCGGTCCAGCTTCCACACCACGAGCACGTCGCCGGGGTTCAACGCGCCGATCGCGCGCGCCAGCTCGCGCCGGTCAGCTTGGCCGCCCGACGCCTCCTCCTGGTAGATCGTCGCGCACCCGGCGTCGGTCAGCGCGCGGAGCTGCGGGTCGAGGTCCTGGGAGTCGCCGCGGGACACCCGCGCATAGCCGATTTCCATGATCCCGTTCTGACACGGGATTCTGACACCTGCAAACCCTTGGAAAAGCTGTGTAAATGTCAGCGCTAATTGGCACGTCCTGTCAGCGGTAAGTGGCACACCGGAACGGCCGGGTTTTGGGTGGAAAGCGGTCTGTCGGCTTTTGCTAGGATTAAGCCGGATCCTGACATTGTCTCCGAAGCCACAGAGCGTTAACAGCCCAGTCCTCTCATCTAACTAGGCAGGTGAACATGTCGCGTTCGGCGAGTACAGCGTGGCTGATTTTCTTCGCGGTAGCGTCACTCTGGCCATCATCCGCCACCGCTAAGTCATGGTTCTTCGTTTCTATACGGGGACAGGCGCCTGCACGGGTTAACACCTATGGCGACAAAGATAGTATCAGGAAGGGGGCTGAAGGCCTCGTTCACGCCACTCTGTATGATGTCTTTGAGACACCAAGGGATGGGGCAAGCGAACGGCTTTATACCGTGGTCGTCGATTGCGACTCCAAGGCAGAGCGCCATTTATCCACTATTGATTATGGGTCCAAAGGGGAGAAGCTTCGCGAGCAAGGCGTGAGCGAGCTTCATGCGAAGGTTGCTGATTCCGGCTTTAAAAGGATGACGAGTGTCATCGTAAACTTCGCTTGCAACCCCGGGTTTTACAAAGAAAAGGTTTCGAGCCAGCTTGCAACTGACGCGAAGGCAAATCTCCAAGTGCTTGATGATAATGCTGCCGAGGAGGTAAAAGCGCCGCAATCTGAATCGCTTCCGCATTGAACGACTGGCTGGCTGCCCCCCCCGCAGCAACATCCCGTATCACCGAGCCTGAAAAACGGGCTAGGAGTGATTAGCGGTCTTCGGAATGCCTCAGTTTCTAGCTCTGACGGAGCCAGCGGAGACAATATCAGCCGGATGAACAAACGTCTGCTTTAGCGTTGCCTACCTACGGCCGTGAACGGCAAGAGCTGGGGCGTTTCCTGCCATCAAGCTGCCTTTGCCGGTGTGACCGGCTGCCGCCCGAGTGTTCGATACACGGTGGGGCGCGAGATGGAGAACAGCTCGGCGAGATCACTGATCGAGTAGTCGCCGGTGTCGTACATACGGCGCAGCTCCTTCTGCTGCCGATCGGACAGCTTGGGCTTCTTTCCGCGCAGCTTCCCCTTGGCACGCGCGACAGCCATACCTTCGCGAGTCCGCATCCGTATCAGGTCGGCCTCGAACTCGGCGAATGTGGCGAGGATGTTAAAGAACAGCTTGCCCATCGGGTCGGCCGGATCGTGGACGCTGGCGCCGAGCTGAAGCTTCACCCCACGGGCGGCGAGGTCATCACCAATCGCGCGTGCGTCCGGCACGGAGCGTGCGAGCCGGTCAAGCTTCGGCACCACCAGCGTGTCGCCGCTCCGCACGGCCGCGAGCGCCTGGTCGAGCCCTGGCCGCGTGCGGTTCGTGCCGGTGAACCCCTTATCGGTGTAGATGCGGTCGGCCGCCACGCCAAGCTTTAGCAACGCATCGTGCTGGGCAGCGAGGTCCTGTTTGTCGGTCGAGCAGCGGGCATAGCCGATCAGCGTTTGCGTCATGGGCCGAAGTGTAACGTAAAAGGCCCCGTCACCGCAAAACATATGGTACTATCTATGTGAGACTCGGCTTCCGGCCGTTTTCCGTGGGTCGAATAGCCGACCGGGGCGGGTCCGCTGAACGATCCTCTTTCGGACAGGGCAGATCACCATGGCGGATGATCGAGGACCGGAAACAGGAAGCGCGGAGGTGGCGCAGCGAATGGCTGCACTTCGCGCCCATCTGCACGATGGCGCACCGCTGTCCGCAGTCGCGGCCGATGCCTGTGTGTCGTTGCGCACCGTCCAGCGGTGGCTCGCCCGGTATACCGCCAACGGCCCGGTGGGTCTCGCCCGGCCGCGCCGCCCGGAAGCTGGCACTCGGACATTCCCGAACGAACTGATCGAACTGATCCAGGGCATGGCGCTGACAAAGCCGCCAGCCTCGATCGCAACCATTCATCGCCGCGTGATGCGTGTCGCCGGCGAACATGGATGGCGCACGCCGTCCTACGGCAGCGTTCGCGACATCGTGCACCGGATTGATCCTGCGATGCTGACGCTAGCACATGAGGGCGCAGCTGCCTTTCGCGACAAGTACGAGGTCGTCCATCGGCATCGCGCTGATCGCCCTAATGCGACCTGGCAAGCCGATCACACCGAGCTCGACATCCTCATCTTTGATGCTCGTGGCAGACCAGCACGGCCGTGGTTGACGACGGTGGTGGACGACCATTCTCGCGCGGTCGCGGGATACATGGTGTTTCTCGGCGCGCCTTCCGCGCTCAATACGTCGCTCGCGCTGCGGCAGGCCATCTGGCGCAAGGCTGATCCTGCGTGGCCGGTCTGCGGCATTCCCGACGTGCTGCACGTCGATCACGGATCGGACTTCACCAGCCTCCACCTCGAACAGGCGGCGGCCGATCTGCGTATCAGGCTGATCTACTCGGCCGTCGCCCGCCCACAGGGGCGTGGCAAGATCGAGCGGCTGTTCCGAACCATCAACACCGAACTGCTGGCCGAGCTCCCCGGCAACCTGCGCGCCGGTAAGCCAGCATCCCCACCGGCCCTTTCACTTGCGGAGCTGGACGCGGCGGTCGGCGCCTGGATCACCTCTATATATAATGCGCGGCTCCACCGCTCGATCGGAGCAGCACCTATAGGGGGCACCTCAAGGTTTGTCATATGGACAGCGGCAGTCGGAACAAATGGTCAACAAAAGCCTGAGCGTTGCCGCAAAGTATATTAAGTTTCGTGGGTTTGTGAGGTTGGACGAGTTGGAAGTTACCGGATCACCTCTCGTGATGTTTCACCCGCGGAGCTCGTAGTAGACGATCTGCCATCCATTCTTG